>NZ_ANBH01000040.1 GCF_000341185.1 Nocardiopsis chromatogenes YIM 90109 | reverse complement strand
CGGTGCCGCGCCGCCCCTCCCGGACCGCGAGGGCCCGCCGCCCGGCAAGCAGCGCCGGGAAGGAGCCCCGCTCTGGCCGTCGCCGCCGATTACGGCGACCACGCACACGCCCGGCGGCCGACAGCGCTGCCGGAGTGCCACCGCCCCTTCCTCCTCGCTGCCTCCTGCCTGGCGCTCCGGCGGCCCGATGCCCGGCCGGGCTCCGTGAGCGGGGTACCGGCCATGCTGCCCTTCCGGACCGTCCTGGCGGCCCAGCGGTCGGCCGGGGCCGTAAGCGGGGCGCCAGCTCCGCCGACCTCCTGCCTGGACCGCAAAAAGAGCTGCCGCCCGGCAGGATCGGGGAACCGCCCCGATCACTCCGTCGCCGCCCTCTGCCTTGCGCCCGGGTGGCCCGCCGCCCGGCAAGCAGCGTGC
>NZ_ANBH01000039.1 GCF_000341185.1 Nocardiopsis chromatogenes YIM 90109 | reverse complement strand
ACAGCCCATCGGGGTACTTCCCCGGCCCTGGCATGTCCCTCATCCTCCCCGTGCCCGAGAGCCTCCATCACACCCGGAACGAAACAGCGCCCGGGACCCGCCCGGCTCTGGCCGTCGCTGCCATCAACGGCGACCACGCACACGCCGCGCAGCCGACAGCGCTGCTGGAAGGCCGCCGACCTCTCTTCGCCGCCGCCTCCGGTCTGGTCCCCCGGCGGCCCGCCGCCCAGCCGGGGGCCCGAAGGGCACCGGCCGCCGCCTTCCTGAACCGCGAAGGACCAGGCGGACGGCCAGCAGGGCCAGGGAACCACCCCGCTCGCCCCGTCGCTGCCCTCCGACCTCACGCCCAGGCGGCCCGACGCCCGGCCGGGGCCCGCGAGCGGGGTACCAGCTGTTCCCGTCGCCGCCCATCACGGCGACCAACCACACGCCCGGCGGACGACAGGGCTGCCCGAAGAGGTGAGGGCCTTTGTCGTCGCTGCTCTTCTCCCTGGCGCCCCGGCGGCCTGCCGTCCGGCCGGGGGCCGTATGCGGGGCACCGGCTCCGCTGCCTCCCGGACCGCGAGGGACCCGGAGCCCTGCAGGCAGGGCCGGGGAACCGCCCCGCTCTCGCCGTCGCCGCCCCTCCCCCACACATCGGCGGCCTGCCGCCCGGCCAAGGCCGTGAGCGGGGCACCAGCTGTGCCGCCGTCCGCGCTCGGTCCTGGGGAACGCTCACTCTGCGAGGTCGTCGGCGGAGAAGGTCAGGTACTTGACCTGCCCCCGGCCTCCGGGGACCCCCTCCTCGACGCCGTTGACCTCCACGTGGATGCCGCCCGCGTTGCCCACGTGGAACCGCAGCTCGTCGCGGTCGCTCCAGATGTGGGTCGTCCCCTTCTTCACGGCGCCGGCGAAGACCCTCCCTCCGTCCCCGTCGGTGACGCTCAGCCAGGTGCGGTGCAGCGCGTACACGCGGACCCTCACCTCTTCGGGGCGCTTCCCGTTCCGCACCGTGGTCGACATCGCCGGTTGCGCCTGCGTCACCGCTTCACGCCGCGACCGCTTCTCCGCCGTCGCCTCATTGCGCTCGGCCGCCCCGGCCTCGTCGGCGACGCCGCCGCTCCCCGAGGCCCGGTCGCCGCCCCCGTCCGGCCACGCCTGGATTCCGGCGATCACGGCGGCCGCCGCGAGGCACAGGGCCACCGCCACGGGCCAGTGCCTCCGTGCGCGGTCCGCGAGGACCGCGACCGCCGTCGGGGCCGCCGCGGACGCGGCCTCCCCGTCGTCTGAGCCCTCCGGCTCGGGGCCTGCGTCACGACCGGTGTCTCCGACCGCGCCGCCGACGGCCGCGCCATTGGCCGCAGTCCCGTCCGCGCCGCCGTTCGCACGCTCGTCCACGCCGCCGCTAGCCGCGCCGTCAGCAATAGCACCCGCCCCCGCGCCCACTCCGCCAGCGGTGCCCACAGCGCCCCAGCGACGCCGCCACGGCGCGTCGTCCATTTCCTCATCGAACTCGTCCTCAGGCGGGCCCGCAGGGGGACGCCGGACCGGGCGCTTCTCGCCCTTCACACGCCTCTCCGGGCGCGCACGCGGCCCACGCCCCTCACGGCGGCTCGCCGCACCAGGCCCGCCGCCGCCCACGGCGTCGGCGCCATTCGCCGCGTCCTTCACCCCGTCCTTCGCCGCCTCACGCGCCGCGTCCTTCGCCACGCCGCCTGCTGCCGCCGCGCCTTCGCCGTCGCCGTCCTTCCGGGCGGGGTCCGCCCCTGTCCCCGACGCCGCTCGCCCCTGGGAAGGCGCCTCGCCCTTCGGCGGCCCCCCGTCCTCCTGGTCGCCCTCGGAGGGCGACGGCCGGTCGGGGACGCCCCCTACCCCGGTGACGACGACGCCCTCATCGACGACGGGCGGCCGCGCGGCCGGGCCTCCATCCGGTTCACGCGGTCCGCCTCCTCCGGGACCACGGAAAGGGCGCAGCACTCCCCCCGGACGCCGACGGTCCCTGCTCTTGGCCTTGCCGTCCTTACCGTCCTTGCCGTCGCCGCCACGCCCTGCGCCCTGCGCCCTGCCCCGGTCTTCGCCGGTGCCGCCCCCGGCACCGGAGCGGTCCGGCGGGACGGGCGCGGCCCCCTCGCCGCCCATCAGGGGCGATGTCGGACCGGTCGCGTATTCGGCGTCGAAGCGCTCGATGAGCTCGGCGGGTTCGATCCCCAGCTCGCGGCAGACCGCCTTGATGTGCCCGCGCGCGTAGAAGTCCCCGCCGCACGGCCCGAAGTCATCGTTCTCGATGCCTTCGAGCACCGCTTCTCTGATGTAGGTGCGGGCGCTCAGTTCCTGGATCGAGTACCCGGCCCGGTCCCGGGCCGCAGCGAGGATCCGGCCGATCGTGCTCATGTCGCCGCCTCCGCCTGCTCCGCGTGATCATCCCATTCCACTGTGCAGTCATCACCGGTCGCAAGGCCACCGACACACACGATGAACGGGTTAAAAGTGAGTCAACGGCCCCGCGAGGGGCGGATCGGCACGGGCCGGACGAGGTGGGACGGCGTGGGACGCGACGGAACGCGGCGGTCCGCGGCTCCACGCGGCGGAGGCGGCGGGACCTTGCGGAACACGGCGCCCGGCGCCACCCGCCGCGGCGCCGTGAAAGCGGCTGCGCGGGCCCTCACGCGCCGCCGCGCAGCTCCGCCAGCGCCCCCGGCAGGTCGTCCGGCTTCAGCAGCACGTCCCTGGCCTTGGAGCCCTCGCTGGGCCCCACCACGCCGCGGCTCTCCATCAGGTCCATCAGCCGCCCGGCCTTGGCGAAGCCCACCCGGAGCTTGCGCTGCAGCATCGAGGTCGATCCGAACTGGGTGGTGACCACCAGCTCGATCGCCTGCACCAGCAGCTCCAGGTCCTCGCCGACCTCCTCGTCGATCTCCTTCTTCTTGGCCTCCGCCGCCCCCACGTCCTCGCGGTAGCTGGGCTCGGCCTGCTTCTTGCAGTGGTCGACGATCTGCCGGATCTCCTTCTCGGTGACCCAGGCGTTCTGCAGGCGGATGGGCTTGCCCGCGCCCATCGGCAGGAACAGCGCGTCGCCCTTGCCGACCAGCTTCTCGGCGCCGGGCTGGTCCAGGATGACCCGCGAGTCGGAGAGGCTGGAGGTGGCGAACGCCAGCCGGGAGGGCACGTTGGCCTTGATCAGACCGGTCACGACGTCGACGCTGGGCCGCTGGGTGGCCAGCACCAGGTGGATCCCGGCGGCGCGGGCGAGCTGGGTGATGCGCACGACCGCGTCCTCCACGTCGCGCGGGGCCACCATCATCAGGTCGGCCAGCTCGTCGACGATCACCAGCAGGTAGGGGTAGGGCTCGTATTCGCGCTCGCTGCCGGGCGGCGCGGTGAGCTGCCCCTTGCGCACGGCGGCGTTGAAGTCGTCGACGTGCCGGAACCCCGAGGCGGCCAGGTCGTCGTAGCGCCGGTCCATCTCGCCCACGACCCACTGCAGCGCGTCGGCGGCCTTCTTCGGGCTGGTGATGATCGGGGTGATCAGGTGCGGGATGCCCTCGTACATCGTCAGCTCGACCCGCTTGGGGTCGACGAGGATGAGCCGCACCTCGTCCGGGGTGGCCCGGGTCATGATCGAGGTGATGATGCCGTTGATGCAGGTCGACTTGCCCGCTCCGGTGGCGCCGGCGACCAGCACGTGCGGCATCTTGGCCAGGTTGGCCACCACGTTGGTGCCTTCGATGTCCTTGCCCAGGCCCACGAGCATGGGGTGGTCGTCGGAGGTGGCGGCCGCCGAGCGCATGACGTCGCCGAGGCTGACGATGTCCTTGTCGGTGTTGGGGATCTCCACCCCGATGGCGGACTTGCCGGGGATGGGCGACTGGATGCGCACTTCGGCGCTCTTGACCGCCAGCGAGATGTTCTTGGTGAGCGCGGTGACCTTCTCCACCTTCACCGCCGGGCCCAGCTCGATCTCGTAGCGGGTGACGGTGGGGCCCCGGGTGAAGCCGGTGACCTCGGCCGAGATGTTGAACTGCTCCAGCACCCCCGACAGCGCCTCCACGACCGCATCGTTGGCCTTGGTCCGGGGCTTGGGCGGGGTTCCGGGCTTGAGGTACTGCGGCGGCGGCAGCTCGTAGTCGCCGTCGATGACGCGGGACGGGATGGAGAGCTGCTCGGTGGCGGCGGGCGGCGGCGTCGGCTCGGGCGGCGGGGCGGCCTTGGGCCCGGCGCCCGCGGCGGCGGCCTCCGCCGTCTCCACCACGGGGGTGTCGTAGGGGCGCTCGTTCTCCCCGCCCAGCGGGTCCTCTCCGGCGTCCTTGCCGGTCCCCTCCCCGGCGGCCTTGGCGCGCGGCTTGCGCTTGCGCTTCGGGCGCTCCGCGCCGTCGCCGCCGCCGTCTCCCTCACCGAGGATGCCCAGTCCCGCGCTCGGGCCGTCGTCGGGCGCCATCAGGCCGCCGAACAGCCGGTTGAGGCGCTCGGGGATGCGGTGCACGGGGGTGGCGGTGACGACCAGCAGCCCGAAGACCATCAGCATGCACAGCAGGACGCCGGTCACCCACGGGGTGATCAGGGCGCTCAGCGGGCCGGACGCGGCGAAGCCGATGAGGCCGCCCGCGCGCTGCACGGCCTCCATGCCCTCGGAGGGCCAGGGGATGCCCTGGCCGATGTGGATCAGGCCGAGCAGCCCCCCCAGGAGGGCGGCGCTGCCGATGACCAGGCGGCCGACGTCGGTGTCGCCGTCGCCGGGGGTGCGCATGAGCCGCCAGGCGAACGGCAGGAACAGCAGCGGAAGCACCGGCGAGAAGGTGCCGAACGCGCCGACGACGACGGTGCGGGTGGCCTCGGGCAGTGGGCCCCCGGTGTCCCACCACACGGCGGCCGCGATGAGCAGTCCGGCGGCGAGCAGGACCATGCCCAGGCCGTCGCGGCGCAGGTCGGGGTCGAGGTCGCGGGCGCTGCGCCCGACGGCGCGGGCCACCCCGCCCACGGTGTGCGCGAGGCCCTTCCACAGGAGCAGGAGCAGCCGTGCGAGGCCGAGGAAGGCCATCGCGACCGGCCCCTGCTGGGAGGCCGCGCTCTTCTTGGCGGGGGCGCGCTTCCGGGAGCCGGAGGAGGACGACCCGCCGCGGGCGGGCGCCTTCCGCTTCGCGCTCCTGCCGGAGCCGCCGCTCCGGGACGCGCCACCGCCGTCTCGCCGGGAGGATTTGGGCGCACGGGTGGCCATGGTGCGCAGCTTACTAAGGAACACCGCGGCACATCGCGTCCGAAGCCGGGCGTGTCGCGGTGTTCCTTGTCGCCGTATTCCCCGGGATCCCCCTGGCGGCCCCCGGAAACCTGCGCGGTCCCCGGCGGCGGGCCGCCGGGCGGTCCCGGCTCACACCTCCACGATCACCGGCACGATCATCGGCCGACGGCGGTAGGTGTCGTTGACCCAGCGCCCGAGGCACCGGCGAACGAGCTGGCGGAGCTGGTGCGGGTCGGTGATGCCGTCCCCGGCGGCCCGGTCCAGCGCGTCCTGGATCTTGGGCAGCACCTCGTCGTAGGCCTCGACGTCGATGCCCGACCCGCGGGTGTGGATCTCCGGCTCGCCGAGGATCTTGCCACTGGTGGAGTCGACGGCGACCACCACCGAGATGAAGCCCTCCTCGCCGAGGATCCGGCGGTCCTTGAGCGCGGTCTCGGTGACGTCGCCGACGGAGGTGCCGTCGACGTAGACGTACCCGGCCTGCACCTTGCCGACGACGCGCACCCGCCCCTTGTGCAGGTCCACCGCCACACCGTCCTCGGCGATGACGACGTTCCTGTCGTCCATCCCGGTGCGCTTGGCGATGTCGGCATGCGCCCGCATGTGCCGCCACTCCCCGTGCACGGGAAGCAGATTGCGCGGCTTGACCATGTTGAGCACGTACATCAGCTCGCCCGCCGGGGCGTGCCCGGACACGTGGACCAGCGCGTTGCCCTTGTGCACGACCTTGGCCCCCCAGCGGGTCAGGCCGTTGATGACCCGGTTGACCGAGTTCTCGTTGCCGGGGATGAGCGAGGAGGCGAGCAGCACCGTGTCGCCCTCCTCGATGCGGATCTGGTGGTCCCGGTTGGCCATCCGGGTCAGCGCCGACATGGGCTCGCCCTGCGAGCCGGTGGAGACCAGCACCGCCTCCTCGGCGCGCAGGTCGTCCAGCTGCTTGACGTCGACCAGCAGGTCGCCGGGGACGTGCAGGTAGCCCAGGTCCCGGGCGATGTTCATGTTGCGGACCATGGAGCGCCCGACGAAGGCGACCTTGCGCCCGTGCGCCTTGGCGGCGTCCAGCACCTGCTGCACCCGGTGGATGTGGGAGGCGAAGCAGGCGACGATGATGCGCTGGTCGGCCTGGGCGAAGACCTTGTCGATGACCGGGCCGATGTCGGCCTCGCTGGTGACGAAGCCGGGCACCTCGGCGTTGGTGGAGTCCGACAGCAGCAGGTCCACGCCCTCGGCGCCGAACCGGGCGAACCCGGCCAGGTCGGTGAGGCGGCCGTCCAGCGGAAGCTGGTCCATCTTGAAGTCGCCGGTGTGCAGCAGGCTGCCGGCCGGCGTACGGATGCCGACCGCCAGGGCGTCGGGGATGGAGTGGTTGACCGAGAAGAACTCCAGGTCGAAGGGGCCGAACGCGTGCCGCTCGCCCTCGGCCACCTGCACCGTCTCCGGCTTGATCCGGTGCTCGCCCAGTTTCGCGGTGATCAGCGACAGCGTCAGGCGGGATCCGACCAGCGGGATATCGGGGCGCTCGCGCAACAGGAACGGGACGGCGCCGATGTGGTCCTCGTGGCCGTGCGTGAGCACGACGGCCTCGACGTCGTCCAGCCGGTCCCGGATGTACTCGAAGTCGGGCAGGATCAGGTCGACTCCGGGCTGCTCCTCCTCGGGGAAGAGCACGCCGCAGTCGACGATCAGCAGCCGTCCTCGGTACTCGAAGACCGTCATGTTGCGGCCGATCTCGCCGAGGCCGCCGAGGGCCACGACCCTCAGCGCGTCCTCGGCGAGGGGCGGCGGCGGCCCCAGTTCGGGGTGCGGGTGGCTCATGCGGATCCTTCCGTCAACCGTTCGACGCCCACGACGCTGGCGGGGACCGCCTGGTGCGGCGCCAGCCCGATCGGGCCCTTGACGCCGGCCGCCGCCAGGTCCTCGCGCAGCAGCGTCTGCAGCTCTCCCGAGGCGTCGGCGAGCGGGGTGCGCACCGGGCCGCCCGGCAGGCCGAACATGTTCAGCACCGCCTTGGTGGTGATGACCCCCTGGGTGCGGAAGATCCCGGTGTAGACGGGCGTGAGGCGCCGGTGGATGGCCAGAGCGCGGGCGACGTCGCCGCTCTCGTAGGCATCGATCATGTCGTGTAGGTCGGCACCCACGATGTGGCCGACGACGCTGACGAAACCGGAGGCGCCCACCGACAGCATCGGCAGGTTGAGCATGTCGGAGCCGCAGTAGTAGGCCAGCCCGGTGCGCTCCATCACCCACGAGGAGGCGCCGATGTCGTCCTTGGCGTCCTTGTTGGCGACGATGCGCGGGTGCTCGGCCAGCCGGACCAGGGTCTCGGAGGCGATGGGCGTGCCGGTGCGTCCCGGGATGTCGTAGAGCATCATCGGGAGCTCGGTGGCGTCGGCGATCGAGGTGAAGTGCCGGAGCAGCCCCTCCTGCGGGGGCTTGTTGTAGTACGGCGTGACCGTCAGCACGCCGTGGGCGCCGGCGCGCTCGGCGGCCCGGGCGAGTTCGGTGCTGTGCCGGGTGTCGTTGGTGCCGACCCCGGCGACGATGGTGGCGCGGTCCCCGACGGCGTCGAGGACGACGCGCAGCAGCCGGTCTTTCTCCTCATCGTTGGTGGTGGGAGACTCACCGGTGGTACCGCTGACGATCAGGCCGTCGTTGCGCTGCTCGTCCACCAGGTAGGTGGCGAGGCGGGCGGCGCCGTCGTAGTCGACGTCCCCGTTCTCCTGCATCGGGGTGACCATCGCGGTCAACATCTGGCCGAAGGGCGCGTTCGGCGGAGTGCTGGCTGCCATGTGCAAAACGTACCGCGATCGTGCCGGTCGTGAGGCCACGCCAGGCCCACGAAGTGGATTTTCCGGACCCGGACCCCCATTGCGGACCCCGGGTACACCCGGCGACAGAGGGCCGGTGAGTGACACACCCGATACCCGGATGCGGGCGTGCGGTTCCCTCATGGGCACAGCATGGCCTGTGCACTGCGGCTCGTCCTACGCTGGGTCCGTGGCCGAAGAGATCACCATTCCCACCACCACGCAGACCCAGCGGGCCCAGGAGTGCATGACCGCCATGAGGCGGGCGGTGCTGCGGGCACCGCTCGGCGAATCACGCGGGATTGACATCGGCGCGGAGATCGCCGAAGAGCGGGCGGAGGAACGCTGAAGATCCTCCGCCGCCGGGCGGCGGGCCCAGCGTGGACATGCCTTCCTGAAGCCCCCCAGAGAGGCGACAGCGAGCGACCGAGACCCATCCGATGCGGGATGAGTGTGTGGCGCACACCTCAACCCGGACGTGGCGCGCACGACCTTCACTCGAAGTCTGCATTTTTCTGTCTAGACAGACTAGACTGTCTCCAAGTCCGATCCTAGTTGGATGGAGGCAGCCATGCACTGGCAGGTACAGGACGCCAAGCAACGGTTCAGCGCCCTCTTGAGAACGGCCCAGGCAGAGGGGCCCCAGTTCGTGAGCAAGCACGGCCAGGACGTGGCCGTCGTGATCGACATCGAGGAGTACCGGCATCTCCAGGGGCGCAAGCCAGGTGTCAAGGAGCTCCTCCTCGACCCCACGGGTCGTGACGATGCGATCGCAGAGGCCATCGAAGAGGTCGTCGCCAAGCGAGGATACCCGCGCGAACTCGACTTCCCTCTTGAGGTCGACCTCCCCGACGAGAAGGAAGGATCCGGCCCTCGATGAGCTACATGCTCGACACGAGCGTGTTGGGGGAGAGCAGGAAGCGCCCACCCGACCCGAACGTCGAGGCCTGGTTCGCTTCGGTAGAAGAGGAGCAGCTCCTCACAAGCGTCGCGGTCCTCGGCGAGATCCGGAAAGGTCACCAGGGGCTGCTCCACAAGCGCGATTTCCCCCAAGCCCGGGAACTTGAGCGGTGGATCGCCGTCATGAAGTCGCGGTTCGGCCCTCGCCTCCTGCCCATCACAGCAGAGATCGGGGAAGCCTGGGGCAGGATGAGCGTGCCCGACCCCCTTCCGGAACCGGACGGGCTCATTGCGGCGACAGCACACGTCCACGGGCTGACCATCGTCACTCGGAACCTCAAGGACTTCGCACGGACAGGAGTCCCCTGCCTCAATCCCTTCGATCCCAATTGGGGAGACTGACCCCTTGACCCGCGCGTGACGCACACAACACACTTTCCGGCTGTCACCGGGCGATCCGCCCTCCTCTCGGACAGACGGGACATCCCCCTATGCGCAGGTTCGGCAACGCCCTCGCGGCGTTCAGCACGCGCTGGATCCCCGACGCCTTCGTGTTCGCCGTCGGGCTGTCGGTGCTGGTCTACCTCCTGGCCCTCGGGCTGACCGACCACGGGCCGCTGCAACTCGTCGACGACTGGTACGCCGGGTTCTGGGGCCTGCTGGAGTTCGCCATGCAGATGGCGCTCGTCCTGGTCACCGGCTACGCGCTGGCGTCCTCTCCCCCGGCGCGGCGTGCCATCCGCCGCATCGCCGCGCTGCCCCGCGGCCCGCTGTCGGCGTGCGCCCTGACCGCCGTGGGCGCGGCGCTGCTCGGCATGCTGCACTGGGGGCTCGGCCTGATCGCCGGGGCGATGCTCGCCGTCGAGGTCGCCCGCTCGTGCCGCGAACGCGGCATCAAGGCGCACTTCCCGCTGCTGGCCGCCTCCGGCTACACCGGCCTGATGGTGTGGCACAGCGGGCTGTCGGGTTCCTCCCCGCTGCTGGTGAACACCGAGGGCCACTTCCTCGAAGAGCAGATCGGCGTGCTCCCCCTCAGCGAGACCCTGCTCCAGCCCTTCAACCTGGTGTTCCTTGCGGCCATGCTGATCGGCGCCCCGCTGCTGCTGATGAGCATGCACCCCAAGCCGGAGGACGCCGAGGAGATCGAAGACGCCCCCGAGGGGGAGGGCGGGCCGGGCGGGGACGGCGGCGCCGTGCTCACCCAGGAGCAGCGCCGCACCCTCACACCGGCCCAGCGGCTCATGCACAGCCGCGTCCCGGTGCTCGTCATCGTCGCGGCCGGGCTGGTCTACGTCGTCCCCGAGCTCGTCCGCAGCGGCGTCGTCGGCCTGGACCTGAACCTGCTCAACTTCACGTTCCTCATCGCGGGGCTCGGCCTGCACGGCACCCTCGCCGGGTACGCCTCGGCCGCCGCCGAAGGCGCCAAGAACGCCTCGTCGGTGATCGTCCAGTTCCCCTTCTACGCCGGGATCATGGGCATCATGGAGCACTCGGGGCTGCTGGAGCAGATCGCGACCTGGTTCGTGTCGTTCTCCACCCCGTTGACCTACCCCTTCTGGGCGCTGATCAGCGCGTGCCTGGTGAACCTGGCGGTGCCCTCGGGCGGCGGCCAGTGGGCGGTGCAGGGGCCGATCGTGATCAGCGCGACCGAGTCCCTCGGCCTCGACCCCGGCGTGGGGGTGATGGCGGTGGCCATGGGCGACCAGCTCACCAACGGCATCCAGCCGTTCTGGGCGCTGCCGCTGCTGGCCCTGACCCGGCTGCGGGCGGGCAAGGTGCTCGGGTACAGCGGGGTGGTGATGCTCTTCGCCATCGTGGTGGCCTCGGTGTGCATCACCTTCCTGCGCTGACCGCCCCCGGATCCGGAACGGCCGGACCGGTGCGGCGCCCGCAGGGCGGTCGGCCCCTCCCGCTAGCATCGCCCCATGTCGATCGCCGCAATGACCGCCGTGCTGCTCATCGCAGCGCTCCATGCCCTCATCCTGGCCATGGAGATGTTCCTGTGGACGACCCCGAGGGTGCGCGCCGTCTTCGGCACGACACCGGAGCTCGCGGACGCGACCCGGGTGATGGCGGGCAACCAGGGGCTGTACAACGGCTTCCTCGCCGCCGGACTCGTGTGGGGCGCGGTCGCGCCCGATCCCGTCGGTTTCCAGGCCTCGGTCTTCTTCCTGGTGTGCGTGGCGGTGGCCGGGCTGTACGGCGCCGCCACGGCCAACCGCAGGATCGTGCTGGTCCAGACGGTCCCGGCGCTGGTCGCGCTGGCGCTGGTGTGGGCCGCGCACTGAGCACGGGCGTCGTCCCGGGCGCGGGCGCCCGGCCGGACCGGAACGCACCGGGGGGAGGCCGTACGGCCTCCCCCCGGTGCGTTCCGGTCCGTTCCCGAGCAGGACCTCAGTCGTCGTCGCCGTCGGGGAGCACGAGGCTCAGCAGCCAGCTGACCACCGCGATGACGACGCCGCCCAGCACCGCCGACCACAGGCCGTCGATGTGGAAGTCGAACCCGAACAGGCCCGCCGCCCACGCGGTGAGCATGAGCAGCAGCGCGTTCACGACCAGCGCCACCAGGCCCAGCGTCAGCACGTAGAAGGCGCACCCGACGGTCTTCACGATCGGCTTGATCACGGCGTTGACCACGCCGAAGATGATCGCGATGACCGTGTAGGTGACGATCTGCTCCGCGGTGGGCGCCCCCGGGGCGATCTCGATGCCGGTGATCAGATACGCCGCTGCCGCCAGGGCCAGGGCGTTCACGAGGATGCGGATGATGATGCTCACGACCCGATCGTCCCACGCACACGCGCCGCGTCGTACCCGCCCGGCGCGGGTCCCGGGAAAACTCCGGGTCCCCTGACCCGCACGTCGGGGCCGGGACGGGCGGCGTGCTCCCGGCACACCGCCCCGGGAACGCACCGCACCGGGGGCCCGCGCCCGGTCCGGCATCGGACCCGTAGAGCGCCGTTCGCCGCCCGGGGCCCGCGACTGCGAGGATGGGCACATGACCCCCCAGCACGACCCGTCCTCCCGCGCGCAGGGGGACTCGTCCCAGCGCTTCGTCCGCGCCGCCCGCACCGAGGACGTCGACGACATCGTCCGCATCCAGGTGGCGGCCTGGCGCGCCGCCTACGGGCCGCGCCTGCCCGCCGAGGTCCTGGCCGAGATGACCGGTGAGGAGGCCGGGCGCCGGTTCCACGAGCAGTGGACCGCCGCCATCGGCAACCCGCCCACGTCGCGGCACCGGCTGCTGGTCGCCACCGACACCGAGGAGCCCGTCGGCGGCGCGCAGGGTCCCGGCCGGGTGCGCAGGATCACCGTCGGCTTCGCCGCCCTCGGGCCGGGGCAGGACCCCGACCTGTGGCCCGCCACCGACGCCGAGCTGTACGCGCTGCACGTGGACCCGGCCCACGCGGGCACCGGGCACGGCAGCCGCCTGCTCAACGCCGCGGTGGACCACCTCGTCGACGACGGGTTCCGCACCGTCCACCTGTGGGTGGCCGAAGAGGGCGACCCGCTGCGCGCCTTCGTGGAGCGGTCCGGCTGGCGCCCGGACGGGGCCCACCGCGAGGTCGACGCCGGGGGCCTGCTGCCCATGGTGCGGCTGCACGCGGCGATCGCCGCCGACGCGCCCCCGTCGGCGCCGCCAGCCTGAACCGGGGTCTTCCGGTCTCCACGGCTCGCGGGGAGTTCCGAGCGGCCGTGGCGTTCCGTCCGCATGTCGGGCCCAGTGGTGCCCGGTCGTCCCCCTCCCCGCCGGTGGCACGCCGCGGTGCCGACCTCCGTACGTCGAGCCCGGCCCCTCCGCAGGGCCCTCCGTCCGCCGCACGGCCACTGGACACGAGCCCAGCGTGCAGGCGCGGCGTGCCCGCCTGTCGTGCGGCTGCCGTATGCGCGGCCGACCGGCGCTACCGTTGACCGGGAACTACGCGCCTCCCCCGGCGCCGCCCGCGCGGCGGCACGCCGGGGCCGCCACGGCGCGCTCGCACGGAGAGGAACACGGACGCGTGGCCACGCTCAGCCAGTGGGTCGCGGGGGCCCGCCCCCGCACGTTGCCGAATTCGATCGTCCCGGTGGCCGTCGGCACCGGCGTGGCCGTCGGCGTCGGCGCCCCCGTGTGGTGGAAGGCCGCCCTGGCCCTGCTGGTCTCCCTGGCCCTGCAGGTCGGGGTGAACTACGCCAACGACTACAGCGACGGGGTGCGCGGCACCGACACCGAGGAGCGGGTCGGCCCGATGCGGCTGACCGGGTCGGGGGCGGCCCCGGCCCGGCAGGTGCTGCTGGCGGCCTGGGGCTGCTTCGCGCTCGCGGGCGTGCTGGGGCTGGTCCTGGTGGCGGCCTCGTCCTGGTGGCTGCTGCTGATCGGCGCGGCCGCGATCGCCGCCGCCTGGTACTACACCGGCGGGCGCACCCCGTACGGCTACCGGGGCCTGGGCGAGGTGTCGGTGTTCGTCTTCTTCGGCCTGGTCGCCGTGGTCGGCACGGTGTTCGTGCAGGTCGGCTCGGTGCCCTGGCAGGCCTGGGCGGCGGCGGTGCCCATCGGGCTGCTGTCCTGCTCGGTGCTGGTGATCAACAACCTGCGCGACATCGGCACCGACGCCGAGAGCGACAAGATCACCCTGGCGGTGCGGCTCGGCGAGGGGCGCACGCGGCTGCTGTACCAGGGGTGCCTGGTCGGGGCGTTCGTGATCGCGCTGTTCGCGGTCGCGGTCACCCCGTGGGCGGCGCTGGTGGTGCTGGCGGCGCCGCTGGCGGTGCGCCCGCTGCGGCGCGTACGCGGCGGGCAGACCGGCCGCGACCTGATCCTGGGCTTGGGCGAGACCGGGAAACTGCAGATGGCGTTCGGCGCCCTGCTCACCGCCGGACTGGCACTGGGGGCACTGGGCTGAGCCGCGTCCCGGCCGCGCCCCCGCGCCAGCCCCGGGACAAGCGGTCCGGAACCGCGCCGATAGGATCGCTTTCCCCGAGATCGACGACCGGGCCGCCGGGCGGAGAGCTCTCGGACGGAGCGTGGCGGGCGCGGGTTCCCTCCGTCCACCGTCCGGAACCGGACGCGGACGGAACGGAATCCTCCCTGATCCGGACGTTAGCCTGTCCCCCATGTCCTCCCCCATCAACGAGACCGATCCCCATTCACACGCCGAACCTGCGACCGGAACACCGGTCCGCCGACGCATCGGCACGGCCCTCGCCGCGGGCGGCCTCGCCGTGGCGCTCACCGGCTGTTCGATGCTCGGCGGAGACGACGGTGGGGGCGGCGGCTCCCCCGATGAGCAGGCCTCCCCGGCCAATGCGGGCAAGGTGGACCCGGGCGAGGCCGATGCCCGGGAGACCATCGCGAGCCAGGACGTCACCACCCTCGGGACCGACCTGCACATCGCGGTGCACTCGCTGGCCCGCGGAGACGAGACCGTCGAACTGACCTTCTCGGTCACCAACACCGGTGACGAGGAGAGCGACATCTTCCACACCTGGCTCGGGGCCGCCTCCGACCAGTACAACGTTTCGGGGGTCAAGCTGGTCGACTCCGCCAACGGGAAGGTCCACCTGCCCGCCCGCGACGAGGACGGCACCTGCGTGTGCTCCACCTACGGCGGCGCGGACGAGCTCGGACCGGGCGACTCCATCCTCTACAGCGCCACCTACGGGGCGCCGCCGGAGGACGTGGAGACCATGGACGTGAAGATCCCTACGGCCGGGTCGTTCGACAATGTTCCGCTCTCCTGACCGCCGCGCGCGGCTGCTGGCCCTACCGGCGGCGTTCCTCGTCCTCGGAGCCCCCGCGGCCGCACAGGCCGGCGAGGACGGCCCCGAGGAGATCGTCGCCGAGGTGGAGGCCGGGCCGGTCGCCGACGCCCCGATCCACGACCTCGACGCGCCCGTGCAGGACCTCGATGCCCCGGTGCACGACCTGACCTACGGCACCGAGAACACGGACGGGTCGCTCAAGAACGAGGAGAACACCGAGGAGCGGGTGGTGACGCTCTCCGCCGACGTCCTGTTCGAGTTCGACGAGGCGGAACTGACCTCTGATGCGCGTGAGGCGCTGGAGGAGGCGGCCGACATCCTGCGCGGGGAGGCCGACGGCAAGACCGTCGACATCGACGGCTACACCGACTCCAAGGGCTCCGACGAGCGCAACATCCCGCTGTCGGAGGAGCGCGCGGAGGCGGTCGAGGAGGAACTGTCCGCACTGCTCGACGGCGTGGACGTCACGTTCGAGACCAACGGCCACGGGTCGGCCGACCCCGTCGCGCCCAATGAGATCGACGGCGAGGACAACCCGGAGGGCCGCGAGAAGAACCGGCGTGTGGAGATCCGCTACCCGCGTTGACCGGTGGCCGGTCGGCGCCGACCGGCGGGCGTCTGAGACCCTGGTGGCCTGCGGCGATGTCCCGCTTCCGCAGGTGGCCCGTGCCGAAGGCGCCCGCCGCGGCGTCATGGCGCTGTGCGGCGCGGGTCCGGGTACGGGATCGACGCCGGACGTTGGCCGTGGCGCCCTTCGGCCGTGGCCTGGTAGTAGTGTGCCTCACACACTCCAGTAGGATTGCGTGTGACATTGTCGTACTAGGAAGTGGTCACGCGCATGCCTGGCAGGATCCAGTCGATCGAGCGCGCGGCCGGGATCCTCCGGCTCCTGGCCGGCGGGGCCCGGGGGCTCAGCCTCGCGGAGATCTCGCGGAGCATGGAGCTGCCGAAGGGCACCGTCCTCGGCATCCTGCGCACCCTGCAGCACGTGGGCTTCGTCGAGCAGGACGAGGCCACCGGCCACTACCGCCTCGGCGGCGGCCTGCTCCGCCTGGGCACCCGCTACCTGGACGGCAACGAACTGCGCACCCGCGCGCTGAACTGGGCCGACTCACTGGCCTCCCGCAGCGGCGAGAGCGTGCGCATCGGGACCCTGCACGAGGGCCAGGCGCTCGTCGTCCACCATGTGTTCCGCCCCGACGACAGCACCCAGACGCTGGAGGTCGGCTCGCTGCTGCCGCTGCACGCCACCGCCCTGGGCAAGGCGCTGATGGCGTTCGACCCGCTGGCCATGCCGGTGCCCTCCGAGGAGGGCGGCCCGGACCACCCCCTGGAGGACGGCAACGGCCGCGCCCTCGACCTCGCCCGCTTCACCCCCAGCACACTGACCGCCCCCGACGACCTGCTGGACGAGCTGGACCGGGTGCGCGCCCGGGGCTGGGCCGGTGAGGACGAGGAGCTCATCGAGGGCGAGGTGGCCATCGCCGCGCCGATCCGCGACCACCGGGGCACCACCGTGGGGGCCGTGGGCATCTCCGGCGCCGTGGAGCGGCTGCACGGACCGAACGGCGAAGGCGCACGCATGGAGCTGGTGTCCTACGTCCGCGACGCCGCCAGGTCCATCTCCCGCGAGCTGGGCGCGCACTCCTGGTGACCCCGGGGGCCGCAGGGGGCGACGCCGGGTAGCGGGCCCGGCGACCCGCCGCGACCCGCCGCGCCGCACGGGCCAGGCCCCTCACCGACCGCGACCCCGCGCCCACCGACGGCGACACGGCTTCCGCCCCTGGTCACGACCCTGGTGTGTGACGATCCTGAACGGTAACGTCGGGCGTCACCGCACCTTCCCACCACCGCTTGACAACTCCGGAGACACGGCTCACACTTGGCTCCATTCGTACTACATTGTCGTACGTCATGCGGATCGAGCGCTCGCGTGAACCGGTGTGACCCCCGGAACGCGTCCCGGGCACCGGTCCGGCCAGCGATGTCCCCTTCCCAGAGGCGAGTGACCGGATGACCACCCAGTACATTGCCGCCATCGACCAGGGCACCACGTCCAGCCGGTGCATCGTCTTCGACCACGACGGCCGGATCGTCTCCGTCGGCCAGCGCGAGCACCGGCAGATCTTCCCCCAGCCCGGGTGGGTCGAGCACGACGCCACCGAGATCTGGGACAACGTCCAGATCGTGGTCCGCGAGGCCCTGGAGGCCGGAGGCCTGGCCCCCTCCCAGCTCGCCGCGGTCGGCATCACCAACCAGCGCGAGACCACGGTGGTGTGGGACCGCGAGACCGGCGAGCCGGTGCACAACGCCATCGTCTGGCAGGACACCCGCACCGACGCCCTCACCCGCGAGCTGGCCGGAGGGATCGGCCAGGAGCGGTTCCGCGAGCGCTGCGGCCTGCCGCTGGCCACCTACTTCGCCGGGCCCAAGCTCCGCTGGCTGCTCGACGAGGTGGAGGGCCTGCGCGAGCGCGCCGAGCGCGGCGAGGTGCTGTTCGGCACCATGGACACCTGGATCATCTGGAAGCTGACCGGCCGGCACGTCACCGACGTCACCAACGCCAGCCGCACCATGCTGATGAACCTGCACACCCTGGACTGGGACGCCGAGATCCTGGACGCCATGCGCATCCCGGCGCAGGTGCTCCCGGAGATCACCTCCTCGGCCGAGGTGTACGGGCAGGCCCGCGGGTTCCTGGAGGGCGTCCCGGTCGCCTCCGCCCTGGGCGACCAGCACGCCGCCCTGTTCGGGCAGACCTGCTTCTCCCCCGGCGAGGTCAAGGGCACCTACGGCACCGGCACCTTCATGGTGCTCAACACCGGCACCGAGCCGGTCATGAGCTCCAACGGCCTGCTCACCACGCTCGGCTACAAGATCGGCGACGCCCCGGCGGTGTACGCGCTGGAGGGCTCCATCGCGGTCACCGGCTCGCTGGTGCAGTGGGTGCGCGACAACCTGGGCCTGATCTCCAGCGCCGCCGAGATCGAGACGCTCGCCCGCACCGTCGACGACAACGGCGGCTGCTACGTCGTCCCGGCCTTCTCCGGGCTGTTCGCCCCGCACTGGCGCAGCGACGCCCGCGGCGTCATCACCGGTCTGACCGGCTACGTCAACAAGGGCCACATCGCCCGCGCGGTGCTGGAGGCCAGCGCCTGGCAGACCCGCGAGGTGGTCGACGCGATGCGCTCGGACTCGGGCGTGGAACTGTCCTCGCTGCGCGTGGACGGCGGCATGACCGCCGACAACCTGCTCATGCAGATCCTCGCCGACGTCCTCGACGTCGAGGTCGTGCGGCCGATGGTCGCCGAGACCACCTGCCTGGGCGCCGCCTACGCGGCCGGTCTGGCGGTGGGCTACTGGCCCGACATGGAGAGCCTGCGCGCCAACTGGCACAAGGCCGCCGAGTGGACGCCGAAGATGGACGACCAGGTGCGCGAGCGCGAGTACCGCAACTGGGGCAAGGCCGTCGAGCGCACCCTCGGCTGGGTCGAGCACAACGACGCCTGACGTCCCGACGCCCCCCGCACGCATCCGTGGGCGGCCCGCCCGGACCGGAACCGGCCGGGCCGCCGACGGCGGCGGCGAGGCGGCCGGTCCCCCGCCCCTCCCTCCCCCTCCTCTGAACCCCGCACCGGCGCGCACCAGCAGGTGACCTGCGCGTGCAGGAGGCCGAGGAGGCCGTGGACGGCGGGACTCCGACCGGACACGGCCGCCCCCGCCCCGGCGGACCGATCCGCCTCAAAGCCGGAGGCCGCACCCCTTTCCGAGGTCCGACTCCTCCGGTGCAGTCCCCTACCCCTCCCCCACCCGCAGCGGCCGCCCTGCGCGCCCGCTGGCATCCCTGCCCGCACGGAGGCTCCCATGGTCTATCTCGCCGAATTCGTCGGCACCGCGATTCTCATCCTGCTCGGCGGCGGCGTCGTCGCCGGCGTCACCCTCGCCAAGTCCAAGGCGAACAACGGCGGCTGGATCGTCGTCACCTTCGGGTGGGGCATGGCGGTCATGATGGCCGTCTACGTCGTCGGGCAGTACAGCGGCGCGCACATCAACCCCGCGGTCACCTTCGCGTTGGCCTCCATCGGCGACCTGCCGTGGTCGCAGGTGCCGGGCTACATCGCCGCGCAGATGGCCGGCGCCTTCGCCGGTGCGGTCCTGGTGTGGCTGGCCTACCTGCCGCACTGGAAGGAGACCGACGACCCGGACACCAAGCTCGGCGTGTTCTCCACCGCGCCCGCGGTGCGCAACATCCCGGCGAACTTCGCCACCGAGGTCATCGGCACGTTCATGCTGGTCTTCGGCATCCTGGGGATCAACGCCAACGTGAACCCGATGGGCAACGGCGAACTGACGGTGCTGTTCGGCACCGGCATCGCGCCGATGCTGGTCGGCTTCCTGGTGCTGGCCATCGGCCTGTCCCTGGGCGGCCCCACCGGGTACGCCATCAACCCCGCCCGTGACCTGGGCCCGCGCATCGCCCACGCGCTGCTGCCGATCCCGGGCAAGGGCGGCTCGGACTGGTCCTACGCCTGGGTCCCGGTGGTCGCCCCGATCGTGGGCGGCGTGCTGGCCGCCCAGGTCTTCACCGCCATCGGCTTCGGCGGCTGACGGCGCCCGGAGGGCGGACCCCCTCCGACCGGCGGCACGGGGCGGCGCGTCCCCGTGCCGCCTTCGTCGTCGCGGGGCTTGCCGACCGGTCCCCTGGAAGGCCCCATCACACCTCCGGGCCCCGGCCGGGGCGGCCCCGCGGGCGGTGCGGGCGTGCGTTCATCGCGACACCAGAACGGGATTCCGCGCCCAGGGGCCCCAAACGGCACACCCGAACTGTTTGCCGGGCCCGGTATCACTGCGTGTAGCCGAAATCGGTCCAGGGTGGGTGCCACGGCGCCCGGCAGGGACGCGCGGGCGGCCGCACACCCACCGCCGCACCCCACAAGAACACCCCGAACAAGCATGAAACGGGTATTCCCCCCTTGAGCCTGTTCCGGTATCGCGGTCTTCGTCGCC
The DNA here is from genome assembly GCF_000341185.1 of Nocardiopsis chromatogenes YIM 90109. GTDB lineage: Bacteria > Actinomycetota > Actinomycetes > Streptosporangiales > Streptosporangiaceae > Nocardiopsis_A > Nocardiopsis_A chromatogenes. The sequence goes on along the minus strand of NZ_ANBH01000039.1, from coordinate 10,385 downwards.
TCGGGGGCGTCGGAGGTGTCGCCGGGCGCGCTTCCCGCCCCGCCCGCACGTAACGCGGAGTGTTCGACCAGGTCACGGCCTTTCCGGTGTTCGCGGTGCGGGCCCGGCGGCCGCCCGGACGACGAAGGCCTCGAACCCCGCCGCCCGCGGCGCCTGCCCGGCCCGCGAGGAGCCCGCCGCCCGGCAAGCAGGGCCGGGGAACCGCCCGGCTCAGGCCGTTGCCGCCCATCACAGCGGCCATCCGCACGCCCGGCGGCCGACAGCGCTGCCACCAGGGCCGCCGACCTCCGTCGTCGCCGCCCGCCTCTCACTCCACCGGCCCGCCGCCCGACCGGAGACCGGAGCGGGGCACCTGCCGTGCCGCCGCCCGCCTGGGACGCCAGGCGGCCGAAGGCGTCGGCCGCACCCTCAGGTGTGGCCGCCCCAGGCTCGCCATACCGGGGTCAGGGCCGCGTCCGCCTTGTACGGGCGCTCGCCCGTCCACCGCCACACCGCGCCGGGCCCCGCCAGGTCGAGCAGGTCAGGGCCGTCCGGTCCCTCCCCTTCACCCGGGTCGCGGCCGAACAGGCCCACCTGGCCCACCACACGGTCCCCGCCCAGGACGCCCGGCAGGCCCCGCACCTCGGGTTCGCGCAGGTCCAAGTCCTCGGTGAACAGGGGGCGGCCTGCCAGGCGCACGCGCGTGGACGCCAGCATCCTCCCGCCGCGCTCCCCCGTCCTGCCCAGGACCAGGGACTCGCGCCACAGCAGCTCGGCCCCCTCCGCCACGTCGGCCTCGACCTCGCGCCGGACGTCGGCGCCGTCGGAGACCACGAACGCCGGTTCGGTCCAGGTCATGCGCGCCCCCTCGGCGAGGCGGACCGAGGCCCGCCAGGCCGCCCGGCCCCCGCGCGCGTTGTAGGCCACGGTGCCGTTCGGGTCGACGAGCTCCAGTTCGGCGCCGGGGCCCACGTCCACGTGGAGCCGGACGTCGTCCCCCGCGCACAGCGCCGCCCGCACCGCCGCGAGGGCGACGCGCAGCGCACCGCCGGGGCGGCGCATGATGCCCGGCTTGAGGAACGTCCCGGTCTCCAGCGCCACGGGCACGGACCGGTCGCCGTGCCTGCGCACCGCGATCACGGCGGGTGCGGACGGGTCGAGGCCGTCCTCGGAGGGGGCCGCCCCGTCCTCAGGGGCGGAGGCGGCCCGTTCGCGCAGCGCTTCCATCAGTGCCCGTGGCCGTGGCCGTGGCCATGGCCGTGCCCGCCGTCGTCCTCGGGGCCGTGGCTGTGCGGCGCCATCGGGCCCGGGTCCTGCGGGGTGTGCGCGCCGCTGCGGTGCGCCTCGATCACGCCGCGCACCCAGTCGCACAGCGCCTTCACCGACGGCTCGTCGGTGCGGGACAGCGCCAGCACCGGCCGCCCGTCCCGCGCCCGTTCTGCGTCGGCGACCATCCGCTCCACGTCGACGCCGACGTAGGGCGCCAGGTCGGACTTGTTGACGATGAGCAGGTCGGCGCGGCCGATCCCCGGTCCGCCCTTGCGTGCCACGTCGCCGCCGCCCGCCACGTCCAGGCAGAAGATCTGGGCGTCGATCAGGGCGGGGCTGAAGGTGGCGGTGAGGTTGTCGCCGCCGCTCTCCACCAGCACCAGGTCGAGCGGGGCGAAGTCCTCCTCCATGTCCTCCACCGCGTCCAGGTTGGCGGTGATGTCGTCGCGGATGGCGGTGTGCGGGCAGGCGCCGGTCTCCACGGCCCGGATGCGCTCCCCGGGCAGCACCCCGGCGCTGCGCAGGAAGCGGGCGTCCTCGTCGGTGTAGATGTCGTTGGTGACCACGGCCATCGCCAGCTCGCCGGAGAGCTCCCGGCACAGGGTGGCGATGAGCGAGCTCTTGCCGGTGCCGACCGGCCCGGCCACGCCCAGGCGCAGGGTGCGGCGGCCGCCGGACGCGGTGGCGGCGGCGTCCGCGGTGCTCTTCGGCGACGCGGTGGCGTCAGGCGACACGGTGTTCTCAGGCGACGCTGTGTTCTCAGGCAACGAATAGCCTCCTCGTTTCACGTGCGTGCGCCTCGGCCCAGCGGTCGATGAGCGGGGCCGAGTGCGCGGGAATGTCGTGGGGGACGTCCGTCGCGGCGGCGGCGCGGACCGACTCCTCGATCCGGGGTGACAGGTCGAGGAGCCAGCGGACCGCGGTGAGCGGGTCGCCGGGGCGGAGCTTGAGGGCGGCCGCGGTGACCGTCTGGGCGTCCTCGTACAGGGCGGCGCGGGCGGTCTGCTCGGCGGTCATGCCGAACACCGCCGCGAGCGCGCCGAGGACGACCGGGCGCAGCGCCCGCAGCCCGGGGGTGGCCGCCTGCGCGGTGGGCAGGGCGCGGACGGCGGGGTGGTCGGCGTCGACCCGCCGGGCGAGGCGGGCCAGCCCGCGGCCGAGGGTGGCGGACGCCTCGCGCAGCGCCCGGCTGGGGGTGCGGGCGGCGAGGGCCTCCTGGACGGGGCCGTAGTCGGGTTCGGCGCCGGGCTCCGGGTCCCGGGCGGCACGAAGCGCGACGACCGCGGCGGCGGCCTCGGTGCGACCGACCGTGGCCAGGCGGGCGCGGATGTAGTCGGGGATGCGCTCCTCCGGCAACCCGGCTTCGAGGGCGGCCTCCAGGGTCGCCGAGTGGGCGTGGCCCCCGGTGGGGAGCCGGGCGTCGGCGAGCAGGAGCGCCCCCAGCGCGCCCGTGTCGGTGCTCATCGTCTTCTCCNGCGGGCCGATCCGCCCGCCGGTGGGACGTCGCTGGGAGCGCAGCCGCAGCACCGTGCCCGCCGTCCCGCCGCCGCAGGCCGGCCGGAGCCCTCGAAACGCGCCCGACGACCTTGGGCCTCATCGTGGGGCTCACTCACCATCCTGCGCCCGACCTGCAACGATGACCACCCGGGCCGCACCTTCGCGGGATGGGTGCCCGTGCCGCCTGCGTTCGCGGGCCGACTGGGCGGATGCTCCTCCGGTCGACGGCGAGCGGGCAGTAAGCGAGCGCACCGGGTAGGGCGGCTCCGGCCCCGACACCGACCGCCCTTCATGGGCTCCCCCTGACCACCCGCATGTCCATCCGCATCCGCAATCCAGCGGGGAAGGTCCTCTCCGGTCGTCGGCGAGCAATGAGCGGCGACCGAGCACGCCCGGGGGCGGCCCCGCCCCGCGACGGGCCCCTGGAGGGGGCGCCACCTGCGAGCCCACGCCCGCAGGCCGCCCCCCGCTCGAACCCGTGGCGCGCCCCTGCCCCACCGGTGTCCGGATCAGAACATGCTGTACCGCTGGGCCAGCGGGACCTCCGACACCGGGGCGTCGGCGCCCTTCGGGTCGACCTCGTAGCCGTCGATGGTGACCCGGAACGTCTCCGGGTCCACGCTGATCTCCGGCAGGGCGCTGTTGTTGGGCATGTGCTCCTTGCCCACTCCGCGCGTGTGCCGGATCGGCGTCAGGCGGCGCCGCAGCCCCAGGCGCTCGGCCACCCCCTCCTCCAGGGCGGCCGGGGCCACGAAGCTCGTCGCCAGGTGCGCGGCGTCGCCCACGGCCAGCCCCGGGCGCAGCAGCATCGGCTCGGCGGTCGGGATGGAGGCGTTGACGTCGCCCTGCGGGGCGTACACCACGCCGCCGCCCTTGACCACCGCCGCCGGGCGGATGCCGAAGAACGCCGGGTTCCACAGCACCAGGTCGGCGAGCTTGCCCGGCTCCACCGAGCCCACCTCGTGGTCGATACCGGCGGCCACGGCCGGGCAGATGGTGTACTTGGCGACATAGCGCCGCGCCCGCTCGTTGTCGGCGGGCATCAGCGAGCCGCCGCCCCACCGGTCCTTCATCGCGTGCGCCACCTGCCAGGTGCGGGTGACCACCTCCCCGGCGCGCCCCATGGCCAGGGCGTCGGAGGAGGTCATCGAGATCGCCCCCATGTCCTGCAGCAGGTCCTCGGCGGCCATGGTGGTGTCGCGGATGCGCGAGTCGGCGAACTGCACGTCCGCCTCGACGTCGGGGTTGAGGTGGTGGCAGACCATGAGCATGTCGTGGTGCTCGGCCACCGTGTTGACGGTGAAGGGCAGCGTCGGGTTGGTGGAGGACGGCAGCACGTTGGGCTCGCCCGCCACCACGATGATGTCGGGGGCGTGCCCGCCCCCGGCGCCCTCGGAGTGGAAGATGTGGATGCCGCGTCCGCCGATCGCCCCGAGGGTCTCCTGCACGTACCCGGCCTCGTTGAGGCTGTCGGCGTGCAGGGACACCTGGATGCCGAACGCGTCGGCGGCGCGCAGGGCCGCGTCGATCGCCCCCGGGGTGGCGCCCCAGTCCTCGTGGATCTTGAGCCCGGCGGCCCCGGCGCGGACCTGTTCGGCCATGGCGGCCTGGCCCACGGTGTTGCCCTTGCCCAGCAGCAGCAGGTTCATCGGGACCGCGTCGAGGGCGCGGTGGGTGGTGGCCAGGTTCCACGGGCCCGGGGTGACGGTGGTGGCCTTGCTGCCCTCCGCGGGGCCGGTGCCGCCGCCGATGGAGGTGGTGATGCCCAGCGACAGCGCCTCCCACAGCTGGTCGGCGTTGAGGAGGTGCACGTGGGAGTCGATGCCCCCGGCGGTGAGGATGCGCCCCTCGCCCGCGAGCACCTCGGTGCCGGGGCCGATCACCAGGTCGGGGTGGACCCCGTCCTGCACGTCGGGGTTGCCCGCCTTGCCGACGGCGGCGATGCGGCCGTCGCGCACGCCCACGTCGGCGCGGACCACGCCCCAGTGGTCGAGCACCACGGCGTTGGTGATGACCATGTCGAGGGCGCCCTCGGCATGGGTGGTGGTGGACTGCAGCATGGACTCGCGGATCGACTTGCCGCCGCCGAAGACCGCCTCGTCGCCGCCGACGCAGCGGTCCTCCTCGACCTCGACCCACAGGTTGGTGTCGCCCAGCCGCACCCGGTCGCCCGCGGTGGGACCGTACAGGGAGGCGTATTCGTCCCGGGAGATGCGGCTCATCGCACGCCACCCCCGACCACGGCCCTGCCCGGGCGGATGCCGGGCACCTCGCGGCGCCCGCCGAGCTCCACCGCGGTCACCGCCTTCTCGTCGCCGGGCTGGAAGCGCAGCGACGTCCCGGCGGGGATGTCCAGGCGGAACCCCTCGACCAGGGCGCGGTCGGCGGGGATGCCGTCGGCGTCGGAGAAGGCCAGCACCGGGTTCACGTCGGCCAGGTGGATGTGCGAGCCGACCTGCACGGGGCGGTCGCCGTCGTTGCGGATCACCACGGAGCGCTTCTCGCGCCCGGCGTTGAGCTCGATCTCGCCCGGTGCGGGGACGAGGGCGCCGGGCGCGGTGGCGGTCCCCGCCGCCTCCTCCTCCCCGTGCCCGGCCGCGTGGCGGATGGGGTGGGTCATGGTGACGAGCTTGCGCCCGTCCGGGAAGGTCGCCTCGACCTGCACGTAGTCCACCAGTTCGGGGACGCCGTCCATCACCTGGTCGGCGCTGAGCACGTCCGTGCACTCGGCCATCAGCCCCTCGACGCTCGCGCCCTCCCGCGCGCGCTCGACCGCCCAGCAGGACAGCAGGGCGACGGCCTCGGGGTGGTTGAGGCGCACCCCGCGCTCCAGGCGGTCCCGGGCGACCATCCCCGCCACACTGAGCAGTAGTTTTTCCCGATCCGACGGGGTAAGGAACATCTTTCCTCCGCAGCGCACGACGAATACGCCTTCAGGCAATGGTGTCCGAAGACGAGGAAACGACGTTTCGCCCCCATTTCAAGGGCGTTAAAAGTGCCAGTGAAGTCGAGCGGCTCAGCAGGGGGCATGCGAGACGGGCATGTCCAGATCGCCATGCGAGTCATCGGATCATTGGCTTCATGAAGATAACATGAAGGTGCGGCGCCCGACCCCCGGACCCGCCGGACGGCGGCCGGTCCCACCGGGAATCGATCCTCCGACGCGGAGAGCCTGCGGAGAATCCGGACCGTGACAGCACGAATACCCCGCGCCGAACGCACGGGGTATTCACGAAATTGCGGTATGGGACGGCGGGGAGCGCCGGGTCAGTCGAGACCGAGCAGCGGCTCCAGCCCCACCGTCAGCTGTTCGGGCAGGTCCGCCACGCGCCGCACGCCCAGCAGCACGCCCGGCATGAACGAGGCGCGGGTCATCGAGTCGTGGCGGATCTTCAGCGTCTCGCCGTGGGTGCCGAAGACCACCTCCTGGTGGGCGATGAGCCCGGTGATCCGCAGCGCGTGCACCCGCACGCCGTCCACGTCGGCGCCGCGCGCCCCCTCCACCTCGGAGGTGGTGGCGTCGGGCATCGGGGCGCACCCGGCGTCGGCGCGCGCCCGGGCCACCATCCGCGCGGTGCGGTCGGCGGTGCCGCTGGGCGCGTCGGCCTTGTTCGGGTGGTGCAGCTCGACGATCTCGGCCGACTCGAAGTAGGGCGCGGCCTTGGCGGCGAAGTTCATCATCAGCACCGCCGCGATGCCGAAGTTCGGGGCGATCAGGACGTTGGCGCCGGGGTGGCGGGCGAGCAGGTCGCGCACCTCGGCCAGCCGCTCGGTGTCGAAGCCGCTGGTGCCCACGACCGCGTGGATGCCGTTCCCGGCCAGCCACCGCAGGTTGTCCATCACCGCGTCGGGGTGGGTGAAGTCGACGACGACGTCGGCCCCCCGCGCCTTCTCCCGCTCCCCGGGGTCGTCGACCGCCGCGACGAGCTCGGTGTCCTCGGCGGCCTCGACCGCCTTGACGACTTCCGTTCCCATGCGCCCCTGGGCGCCGAACACTCCTACCTTGATCACGGGGTTCACCGTACCGGAGCCGGTGGGCCCGCCCGCGCGCCTCTGCCGGGCGCGGGCGCCGCCTTGAGACGATCGCCCCGGGGCTCCGAGGCCGGGCCCCCGGGGAGGAGGGTCCCGATGGCGGAGCGGAAGGCGCGGCGGGGGGCCGACCGGGGGACGCTGAGGACGCCGGGCCGGGACGACCGGGGGTGGGGCGGGGCGGCGGAGGCCGGCCGCGGGGCCGACGAGCCGCGCGCGCCGCACCACGAGAGCCTGGGGTCGCGGCTGAACTGGCTGCGCGCCGGGGTGCTCGGCGCCAACGACGGGATCGTGTCCACGGCCGGGCTGGTGGTGGGCGTGGCCGGGGCGACCGCCTCGGGCTCGGCCGTCCTGGTGGCCGGGGTGGCGGGCATGTTCTCCGGCGCGCTGTCGATGGCGGCGGGCGAGTACGTGTCGGTGGGCACCCAGCGCGACACCGAGCGGGCCGCCCTCGCGCGCGAGCGCCGCGAGCTGGAGGAGGACCCGGAGGCCGAGCTGGAGGAGCTGGCCGGGATGTACCGGGAGCGGGGGCTCGACGCGGACCTGGCACACCGGGTGGCCGAGCAGCTCACCGCCCGGGACGCGCTGCGGGCGCACGCCGAGGTGGAGTTGAAGCTGGACTCCGATGAACTGACCGATCCGTGGCAGGCGGCGCTGGCGAGCTTCCTGTCGTTCATCGTGGGCGCGCTGGTGCCGTTGCTGCTGATCACCCTGTCCCCAGGCGGCTGGCGGGTGCCGGTGACGGTCGCCGCGGTGGCCGGGGCGGTGGCGGTGACCGGCGCGGTCAGCGCCCGCCTGGGCGGCGCCGACCCGCGCCGCGCGGCCCTGCGCAGCGTGGTCGGGGGGCTGCTGGCGATGGCGGTGACCTTCGGCATCGGCACGGCGGTCGGTGGCGCCACGGGGGTGTGACCGCGCACAGCGGACGGCATCCGCTGGAGCGGTGGAACTTCTCGCAGCCTCGGCCGGGAGCACCGGTCGAGGCCCCCGAGTCGGATTGGGCCCGGATCGAATCTGAACCGGGACGGCCGCGCTGACCTGGTCGGGGAGAAATTCCGTGGACACGGCCACGCGGGGTGGGACGGGCCGGACACCCGGTCCGGGGTCGGCGGGTGCCTGGGCGAGCCGGTTGGAGGCGGGGCCGCGTCCCTCGCGCCGGGCGGTTCCGGCTCCCCGGTGGATACCCACGGGCTTGCGGGCGCGGATGGTGTGTCCGGCGTTCATCAGGCGGAAGTACTCTGCCCGTTCGCGTTCGAGAGGGCGGCGCCCCGGGGATGGCGGCCGTGGCCGTGTCCGCTGGAGTGGTGTGATTCCGTCTGACCTGGCCAGCAGAGCGTCACGACCTGGGGGCGGGCCGCCGCTCGGCCCCGCCGGACTGCCGCCCCGGTCCGGCTCCGACGGAGCCGGACCGGGGTACCTCAGGCCCTGCCGTGCGCGCCGGTCACGCCCGTGCCAGCAGGAGGGAGAAGTCCCCGTCGGGGTCGGTCCACCAGTGCTCCAAGGTGAAACCGGCCTCCGCCAGCTCGGACCTGAGGCCCTCCTTGCGGAACTTGGAGGAGATCTCGGTGCGCATCTCCTCCCCCTCCGCGAAGGCGACCTCCATGTCCAGCGCCTCCACGTGCACCTCGTGGGCGGTGCGGGTGCGCAGGCGCATCTCGATCCATTCGCGGTCCGGGTCCCAGACAGCGACGTGCTCGAACAGCCCGGGGTCGAAGTCGGCACCCAGCTCGCGGTCGATCACCCGCAGCACGTTCCGGTTGAACTCGGCCGTCACGCCCTGCGCGTCGTCGTAGGCCGCCACCAGCCGGGCCGGGTCCTTGACCAGGTCCGCCCCGAGCAGCAGGCTCTCGCCCTCCTCCATCGTGCCGCGCAGGTCGCCCAGGAACGCCGCCCGCTGGTCCGGGGTCTGGTTGCCGATGGTCGACCCGAGCATGGCCACCATGCGCCTGCCCCCGGTGGGCAGCAGCGGCAGGTGCCGCTCGAAGTCGGCCACCACCGCGTGCACCCGCAGACCCGGGTGGTCGGCGGCGATGCGCGCGGCCGCCTCCTCCAGGAAGTCGCCGCTGACGTCGACGGGGACGAACCCGGTCGGGCCGTCCCGCTCGCACAGGGCGTCCAGCAGTAGCCGGGTCTTCTCCCCCGACCCCGCCCCCAGTTCCACCAGGGTGTCGGCGCCGGACGCGCGGGCGATCTCCCCGGAGCGCTCGCGCAGGATGGCCCGCTCGGCCCGCGTGGGGTAGTACTCGGGCAGCCGGGTGATCTCCTCGAACAGCCCGCTGCCGCGCTCGTCGTAGAACCACTTGGGCGGCAGGGTCTTGGGCGCGGCCGCCAGCCCTTCGGCGACGTCGCGCCGGAGCGACTTGGACAGGTCGTCCTCGGTCAGGTGGCGGTCGGTGCGGACCATTGCGCGTCCCCCTCCTCGCGTCGTCCGCGGGCCGCCGGTGCGGCGACGGCGGTCGTGCGTATCCCTTCGGAATCGGCGATGACCAGGGAACACTCCGGAACCCGGTGCCATTCCGCCGCGTCGTCCAGCGGCTCGGAGGCGATGATCGCGCCCCCGCCCCGCGCCCCGTCCCCGCCGGCGTCGCCACCGGCCGTGTCACCGGCCCCGCCACCGTCCAGCGCACGCACGTACAGCGTGTCGCCGAACGCGGTGGCCGCGATGGCGTGCCCGTCGGAGGCCAGCAGGTTGTACCGGCCGGGCGAGTGCTCCAGCGCCGCCGCCACCGTGGCGGCCAGCGCCTCGCCGAGCCCCGCCCCGCGCCGCCGCAGCCGGACCGTGTGCGCGAACAGCGGCGCCGAATCGACGGGGGTGCGGGCGTCCAGGGCTCCGGCCGGGGCCGGGGAGCCCAGGGCGGCGGCCAGCGCCTCGTCGTCGTCGGCCGCGCCGTTGTGGCTGAACAGCATGCCGTCGGCGCGGAACGGCTGGGCGCACGACTCGTCGGTGCCGAACCCCGGCGTGGCGTCGCGCACGGCCGCCACCAGGCAGCCGGTGGTGATCGCGCGGGCGGCGTCCTCGAACGAGGTGTCCGCCCAGATCGGCATCGCGCGCCGGTAGCGCAGCGGCCCGCCGCCCCCGGGCGGGTACCACCCGGCGCCGAACCCGTCGGCGTTGACGGTGCCGTGCCGCTGCTCGCGCGGGGCGTAGGACTGGCGGTACAGCGGGTTCGCGCCCCTGCCCCCGCCCCCGTCCCCGAACAGCAGCCGGTGCAGGCTCGCGGGCGGCCCCAGATAGGCGAGGTGGCGGCACATCAGGCGCCCACCCCCGCCTCGTCCGGGGCGGCGTCGCGGGCCAGCCGGAAGCCGCTGAAGATCTGCCGCCGGACGGGGTGGTCCCAGTTGCGGAACGTGCCCCGGGTGGCGGTGGGGTCGGTCGCCCAGGAGCCGCCGCGCAGCACGCGGTAGCCGTCGTCGAAGAACACCTCGGAGTACTCCCTGTAGGGGAAGGCGGTGAAGCCGGGGTAGCCGTGGAAGACGGTGGAGGTCCACTCCCACACGTCGCCGATGAGCTGGCGCACCCCGAGCGGGGACGCCCCGTCGGGAAAGGCCCCCGCCGCCGAGGGGCGCAGCCGCCGCTGCCCCAGGTTGGCGTGGCGCGCGGCGGGCTCCTCGTC
>NZ_ANBH01000038.1:6706-20118 GCF_000341185.1 Nocardiopsis chromatogenes YIM 90109 | reverse complement strand
GCCGCCCCCGCCGCTGCCCCAGGTTGGCGTGGCGCGCGGCGGGCTCCTCGTCCCCCCACGGGTAGCGGCGGGAGCGCCCGGTGGCCGGGTCCCAGCGCGCCGCCTTCTCCCATTCGGCCTCGGTGGGCAGCCGCATGCCCGCCCAGCGGGCGTGCGCCTGCGCCTCGTGGAAGCTGACGTGCTGCACCGCCTCCTCGGGCGGGACGGGCTCGACGCGGCCGAAGCGGCGGCGCATCCACGTGTCCCCGTCGCGGAACCAGAACGCGGGGGCCGTCTTGCCGCCCTCGCTGCGCCAGCGCCACCCCTCCTCGGTCCACCAGCGGGGGTCGTCGTAGCCGCCCGCGTCGATGAAGGCCATGTGGGCGGCGTTGGCCACCGGCCGTGCGGCGATCCAGTATGCGGGCAGGTGCACGGTGTGCGAGGGGCGCTCGTTGTCGTAGGCCCACGGGTCGGCGGTGGTGCCCATGGTGAACGGCCCGGCGGGCACCAGCACCTCCTCGGGGCCCTGCGGCACCCGGTCGGGCCCCTCCGGGGCGCCGTCGGGCAGCACCGGGTCGCCCGTGCGCAGCTGGTGGGTGGCGAGCATGGTCTCGTCGTGCTGGTGCTCGTGCTGGATCACCATGTTGTAGACGAAGCCGCCCGCGCCGAGGCCCGACCCCTCGCCCATGGGCACCCGTTCCAGGGAGTCGAGCACCCGCCGCCGGACGCGGGCGTTGTAGGCGCGCGCCTCCTCCGGGCGGAGCAGAGGCAGCTCGACCCGGTCGGCGCGGGGGTTCTCGAAGGCGTCGTAGAGCACGTCGATGTCGGGGCGCAGCGCCTCCCCGCCCGCCGCGGCGCGCACCAGCCACTGCTCCTCGTAGTTGCCGACGTGGGCGTAGTCCCACACCAGCGGCGACATCAGCGGGGAGTGCTGGGCCACCAGCTCGCCCTCCTCCAGGGCGTGCACGGTCAGCCCCTCGCTGCGCCTGCGCACCGCCTCCAGCTCGGCGGCGATGCGCTCGCGCACCTGGTCGTGGTCGTGGTCCGACTCGGTCCTCATCGGTTCCCTCCGGGGATCGCGTCCGGCGCGTCGGCGGCATCGGGCCCATCGGTCGCGTCGTCGGCGGGGCAGCGGCCCCGTTCGGTGTAGCGGTCGCGGTAGGCGTCCACGGTCTCGGCGAGCCGGGCCGCCCCCATCCGGGGCAGGGCCTCGGACGCGGCCTCCAGGCAGCGCCGCGCGGCCCGGCCCAGCGCGGAGTCGGCGACGGCGTCCCGGGCGGCCGACAGCCAGGTGCGGCGGTCGGGTTCGGCGCCGTCCCCGTGCAGCTCGTCCAGGGCCTGTTCGGCGGCGTCGGCGGCGCGGCCGTCGTCCACCAGGGCGGAGGCGACCGCCGCCGGGACCGGCCACCAGGGCGCGGGCAGGGAGTCGATCATGCGCAGCTCCAGCCACCCGCGCGGGCGCACCGGAGGGAACAGGGTGCTCAGGTGGTAGACGAGGTCGTCGTGGTCGGGCGGGCGGGGGCGGCAGCGGCGCATCCACTCGTGGAAGGCCATGCCGGAGCCGCCGTGCCAGCGCCCGTCGGCGGTGCGGATCGTCATCAGGCGGGCCTGCAGGGCGTACTCGGCCCAGGCGGTGGCCGGGTCGTCCCCGCCGACGGGGCGGGTGCGGCCCTGGTCGATCCCGGCCCACACCGCCCACCGGGCCGAGCGCCAGCCGGTGGGGCGCCCGCGCCACAGGGGCGAGTTGGCGAAGGCGGCGGTGAGCACCGGGCCCAGGCGGTGCACCAGCCGCCAGCGCCGGGCGGCGTCGGCGGTGTCGGCGCCGATGTCCAGGCACACCTGCAGGGAGGCGGTGCTGCACATCATGGTGCGGCCGCCGGGTCCGGCGCGGTCGAAGAACCGCTCCATGGCGGTGTAGCGGGGGAGGGCGAGCTGGCGCCGGGGCGGACGGCGGGGGTCGAGGCCGACGCCGCGCAGGTGCAGTCCCGCGTCGTTCAGGGGCTTGGCCACGTGGGCGAGGTCGGCGGCGACGGCGCGGTGCGCGGCGGCGGGGCCGGGGAGGGGCGGCGAGCTGAGCTCCAGCTGCCCTCCGGGTTCGAAGGTGACGGCGCTTCCGGCCGGGGGAGGCCCGGCCTCGTCCAGCAGCGCGGCCACGCGGTCGATCGGTACGGGACGGTCGGCGGCGGAGGGGTCGGTGACCAGCCATTCGGCTTCGACACCGACCAGCCCCGGGGGGCCGTTCTTGAAGCAGATGCCGCGGATGTAGTCGTGGACGTCGTTCTCGGTGAGTCGGGTCATCACTCACTCCAATCGGGCACGCACCGACGTCACATCCCCGGGGATACACCCGTTAGAACCTTGTCGATCTTCAAATATGGAGAACGGAGGGTGAATTGGGACCCCGTTGAACCTCTCGGGCGGAGGCACAGGGCGGGGGCGCGGCGGCGTGCTCAGGACACGGGTCCCGGGCCGTCCGGGGCCTCGGTCACTCTCACGGGGCGGGGCCCGGGCCGCGCGGCCATGGTCAGGGCCATGACTGTGTTCCGGCGGGCCGGTGGAGGCCGGGAGAGGCGGGGTGTGCGGCCCTCCGGTGCACGGGAGGCGACGGCGCACGCACTCCCGCACGGCGGGTGAACGGGGTTGCGGACCGCCGCGGCCGCCCGCTCCGGTCAGGCCCGTATCAGTTCCGGCTCAGGGCAGCACGCGCGGCGCCGTCGGCCCCCACCCGGGTCCCGTCCGCCGGAGCGGTGGGACTTCGGCGCCCGCCGGCCCCGCGTCGATCTCGGGAACGCCGCCCCTGGACTCCGCGAACAGCGCCGCCCCCGCGGCCGACGGCAGGGCACCGGGGGGCGGGGAATCGCCCGTCCGGCGGGTCAGGGCAGGGACTCCTCGTAGGACTCGGTGATCAGCGTGAACCCGGACCGCCACAGGAAGGCCTGCTTGACCGGGTCGCCCCCGCCCGTCGTGACGATCATCCGCACGGCCCCGGCCTCCTTCAGGCGGGAGCGGGCGCGGGCCAGAAGGGCGCCGCCCACGCGCCACCAGTCGTACCCCTCCCCCACGGCGAGGTCGTCCACGTACCCGACCGGGCCCACACCGCCGTGCGGGGGCGAGGGGTCGCCGACCGCCGCCGCCAGGTACCCCTGGACGACCTCCTCGTCCGTGGCCACCAGCACCACCGCGCCCAGGTCCGCGACGAGCGCCGCCAGGCGGGCGCGGCGCGACTCCGCGAGCTCGCCGCCGGGGCCGCGCCCGCCGTGGCCCGCACGCTCCCCGAGGGCGACCATCGCGGCGAGGTCGGTGGGCAGGGCGTCCCGGACACCGGGAAGGGTTTCGGCCGTCATCATCCGCCGCTCCGCGCGTTCGGCTCTCCATCCGTCCTTTACGGTCTTCCCCCTAGCGCCCGATCTCACCGCAATACAGGCGTGTCGGGCGGAGGCGGCCGGGACCGACCGTGGTAGGACGGCCCGAAAAGCGCGGAGGGGCACGGAAGGACGGGAGACCATGACCGACACCGAGGCACCGGAGGAGCGGTCCGGGGAACGGACCGCACAGGCGCTGCGCACCCTCCTGGACGGCCGGTGGGCCGGGGTCCGGGACACCGTGCGCGAGCAGGTGCGGGGCGAGCGCTTCGCCCCCGCCGCCGGGCTGTCCATGGAGGAGCACCGGGCGCGCGTCGCCGACCAGCTCGCCGCCCTCGCCCGCACCGAGGTGCCCGGCTACGGCTTCTCCCGCGAGGTCGGCGGCGCGGGCGACTTCGGCGCCTCGTGCGTGGCCTTCGAGATGCTCGTCGCCGACATGTCCCTGATGGTCAAGGTCGGGGTGCAGTGGGGCCTGTTCGGCGGCGCGATCCAGGCGCTGGGCACCGACGCCCAGCGCGCCGAGCACCTGCCCGGGGTGATCTCGCTGGACCTGCCCGGCTGCTTCGCCATGACCGAGACCGGGCACGGCTCCGACGTGCAGCGGCTCCGCACCACCGCCGGCTACGACCCCGGGTCGGAAACGTTCACCGTGCACACCCCGGACGAGGCGGCCCGCAAGGACTACATCGGCAACGCCGCCCGGGACGGGCGCGCGGCGGTGGTCTTCGCCCGTCTGCGCACACTGGGCGAGGACCACGGGGTGCACGCCCTGCTGGTGCCGATCCGGGACGAACAGGGGCGCCCGCTGCCCGGGGTGACGATCGGGGACTGCGGCCCCAAGGCCGGGCTGAACGGCGTCGACAACGGCCGCCTGTCCTTCGACCGGGTGCAGGTGCCGCGTTCGGCGCTTCTGGGCCGGTACGGGTCGGTCGCCGAGGACGGCACCTACTCCAGCCCCATCACCGACCCCTCCCGACGGTTCTTCACCATGCTCGGCACGCTGGTGCGCGGACGGGTGAGCGTCGCGGGCGGGGCGGGCACCGCCGCGAAGGCCGCCCTGGCGGTCGCGGTCCGCTACGGGGACGCGCGGCGCCAGTTCACCCGCCCCGGCGGCGGCGAGGAGGAGGTGCGGCTGCTGGACTACCGCGCCCACCAGCGCCGCCTGCTGCCCGCCCTGGCCCGCACCTACGCGCTGCACTTCGCCCAGGAGGAGCTGGTCGCGGCGCTGCACGGCGAGCACACGGGGGAGCGCCCGCTGGACGAGCACGCCCGGCGCGAGCTGGAGTCGCGCGCGGCCGGGCTGAAGGCGGTGGCGACCTGGCACGCCCTGGACACGGCGCAGACCTGCCGGGAGGCCTGCGGNGGCCCCCACCCGGCTGCCGCAGCTGCGCGCGGACGTGGACGTGTTCACCACCTTCGAGGGCGACAACACGGTGCTGCTGCAGCTCCTCGCGAAGGCGCTGCTGACCGACTACCGGGACGCCTTCGGCGACCTGGACACCGCGGGCATGGTGCGGTTCGCCGCCGGGCAGGTGCTGGAGGGCGTGATCGAGCGCACCGCCGCCCGGTCGCTGATCGAGCGCCTGGTCAGCGCGGCGCCGGGGCGCGGCGACGCCGAGGAGCTGCGCGACCGCGGCTGGCAGCTCCGGCTGCTGGAGGACCGGGAGGAGCACACGGTGGCCGGGCTGGCGCGGCGGCTGCGCCGGGCGGGCAAGGCCGGCGGGGGCGCGGCCTTCGCGGCGTTCAACGACGCCCAGGAGCACGTGCTGCGGGCCGCGCGCGTGCACGTGGACCGGGTGGTGCTGGAGGCGTTCGTCGCGGCCATCGACCGGTGCGCGGACACGGAGGCGCGGGGCCTGTTGGACAAGGTGTGCGACCTGTACGTGCTGTCGCTGGTGGAGGAGGACCGCGCCTGGTTCCTGGAGCACGAGCGCCTGTCGGGCACGCGCGCCAAGGCGGTGGTCAAGGCGGTGGACGCACTGTGCGAGGAGCTGCGCCCGCACGCGCGCACCCTGGTGGACGCGTTCGGCCTCCCCGACGAGTGGCTGGCCGCTCCCATCGCCCTGGGCGCCGAGGAGGAGCGCCAGGAGACGCAGATGGGCGCACTGTCGGACAGTTGAGCTATCCGACAGACGGGTACTGAAGGGTGGCGAGAGGAGTGGCCACC
Organism: Nocardiopsis chromatogenes YIM 90109; assembly: GCF_000341185.1. Classification (GTDB taxonomy): domain Bacteria; phylum Actinomycetota; class Actinomycetes; order Streptosporangiales; family Streptosporangiaceae; genus Nocardiopsis_A; species Nocardiopsis_A chromatogenes. Next base: position 14,610 of record NZ_ANBH01000038.1, on the reverse strand, counting down.
ATGAGCAGCAGGCACGATGGGTCGGCGAGCCCAACCGACAGGCGGGTCAGAGCGGTGATGCGACGCAAGAACCAGGTGACCCTTCCTCACGATGTGGCCGAAGCGCTGCACATCCGTGAAGGCGGCGAAGTCGAGTTCGCCACCAACGCGGACGGTGAGGTCGTCCTGCGCGGGATGACCGCGGCCCCTGCGGGTCAGGCCTGGTTCTGGAAGAGCGCCTGGCAGGAAGGCGAACGAGCGGCCACCGCCCAGATCGCTGAGGGCGACCTCGAAGAGTTCGACAGCGCGGATTCGATGTTCGGCGCCCTGGGCGGGGAGCGCTGAATCCTGGCCGCGTTCGCCGTCACATCGAGGTTCCGCGCTGACCTGGAACGGCTCGGCAAGGAAAGGACAGCGCGCCCGGTTCGACCGATCCCCCGAGAGGTCCTCACCGGGTTCGCACCGGACATCGAAAAGGGGGGGAGTTCCGTCCTGGCCTGCGCGTCAAGCGCGTCCAGGGCGCCTGATGGACGAGCGACGCGGGAGTACGGCGAGGAACGCTCCCCCGGCAGGCCGCACGTGATCTGGAGAAGGGTCGGCACCCGCGAGATCTTCGCCCCCGTACCGCCCTGACGTGCGGCCCGGCCTCAGCCCCCCAAGGTCCTGCGCACCTCGCCGTCGATCTCCAGGTCCTCGCGGGCGGTGATGACCAGGGTGCGCACCTTCGCCCCCGGGGCGGTGATGTCGGTGTCGGTGTGCGCCCCCTCGTTCGCGGCGGTGTCGACGGCCACGCCCAGGAACGCCAGGCCCTCGGCGGCCCCGGCGCGGACCGGGGGCTGGTGCTCGCCCACTCCCCCGGTGAACACCAGCGTGTCCAGGCCGTTCAGGGACGCGGCCATCGCCGCGACCTTCGCCCGCAGCCGGTGCAGGTAGACCCCCAGCCCCAGGCGGGCCACCGGGTCGTCGCGGCCGATCCGCTCCATCACGTCGCGCATGTCGGAGTCGCCGGTCAGCCCGTACAGTCCGCCGCCGCGGTCCAGGCCCCCGGCCACCTCGTCCGGGGCCATGCCCCCGTACTGCAGCAGCCACAGCACCAGCCCCGGGTCCACGTCCCCGCTGCGGGTGGCCATGACCAGGCCCTCGGTGGGGGTGAAGCCCATGGTGGTGTCCAGGCAGCGCCCGTCGCGCACCGCCGACAGCGACGCCCCCGCCCCCAGGTGGGCCACCACGAGGCGGCCGACCGGACCCCCGGCCAGTTCGGCCGCGCGCCGCGAGGCGTAGGAGTGCGACAGGCCGTGGAAGCCGTACCGCCGCAGCCCGTGCCGCTCCCGCCACCCCTTGGGGATGGCGTAGGTGGTGGCCTCCGGCGGCAGCGTCGCGTGGAAGGCCGTGTCGAAGCAGGCCACCTGCGCGGTGTCGGGCAGCACCTTGCGGGCCGCCTCGATGCCCGCGAGCGCCTTGGGCACGTGCAGCGGCGCCAGCACCGCCACCCCGCGGATCCGTTCGATCACGTGCTCGTCCAGCACCACGGGCGCGCGGAAGTCCTCGCCGCCGTGCACGACCCGGTGGCCGACCGCGTCCACGCGCGGCAGCTCCTCCAGCGCCCCCTGCATCTGCTCGGCCGTCACCGTGCCGTCGCGCAGCTCCAGGGTGCTGTTGCCGAGCTGCTCGCCGCCCTCGCCCAGGACCGACAGCTTCACGCTGCTCGACCCGGTGTTGACGATCAGGACCTGCATACGGACCGCCCTTCCGCTCTGACCGCTGCCGCCGCCCGCGCCGTCTGCGCCGTCTGCGCCGCCCGCGCCGCCGTCGCGCCCCCGGACGGGCCGCCGCCCGGGGCGCCCCTCACGCCTGCCACGTCCAGTCGCGGATCTCCGGCGCGTCGTCGCCGTGCTCGCGAGTGTAGGCGCGGCACCGCAGCCGCGCATCGTCCATCTGCTGCTTGAGGTGGGCGGCCCGCACCGCCAGGCCCGGCACGTGGTCGATGACGTCCATCACCAGGTGGAAGCGGTCCAGGTGGTTGAGCATCACCATGTCGAAGGGCGTGGTGGTGGTGCCCTCCTCGATGTAGCCGCGCACGTGCAGGTTGTCGTGCCCCCGGCGGCGGTAGGTCAGCCGGTGGATGAGCCAGGGGTAGCCGTGGAAGGCGAAGATGATCGGCTTGTCCGGGGTGAACAGCGCGTCGAACTCGCGGTCGGTGATGCCGTGCGGGTGCTCCTCGGCGGGCTGCAGCCGCATCAGGTCGACCACGTTCACCAGGCGCACGCGCAGCTCGGGCAGGTGGGTGCGGAGCAGGTCGGCGGCGGCCAGCGCCTCCATGGTGGGGATGTCCCCGGCGCAGGCCAGCACCACGTCCGGCTCGGCGCCGTCGTCGCTGCTGGCCCACCCCCAGATGCCCAGGCCGCGGATGCAGTGCGCGAGCGCCTGGTCCATGTCCAGGTAGCTCAGCGCGGGCTGCTTGCCCGCGATCACCACGTTGACCGTGTCGCGCATGCGCAGGCAGTGGTCGGCGGTGGCGAGCAGGGTGTTGGCGTCCGGCGGCAGGTACACCCGGATGATCTCGGGCTTCTTGTTGACGACGTGGTCGATGAAGCCGGGGTCCTGGTGGCTGAAGCCGTTGTGGTCCTGGCGCCACACGTGCGAGCTGAGCAGGTAGTTGAGCGAGGCGATCGGGCGCCGCCAGGGGATGGTGCGGGTGGTCTTGAGCCACTTGGCGTGCTGGTTGAACATCGAGTCGACGATGTGGACGAACGCCTCGTAGCTGTTGAACAGCCCGTGCCGCCCGGTGAGCAGGTAGCCCTCCAGCCACCCCTGGCACAGGTGCTCGCTGAGCACCTCCATGACCCGCCCGTCGGGGGCCATGTGCTCGTCGGTGGGCAGCAGCCGCTCGTCCCAGGCCCGGTCGGTGGCCTCGAAGACCGCGCCGAGCCGGTTGGAGGCGGTCTCGTCGGGCCCGAAGATGCGGAAGCCGTCGGGGTTGAGCCGCACGGTGTCGCGCAGCAGCGCGCCCAGCACCCGGGTGGCCTCGTGCTTGACGGTGCCCGGCGCGGGCACCTCCACCGCGTAGTCGCGGAAGTCGGGCAGGGTGAGGTCCTTGAGCAGCAGGCCGCCGTTGGCGTGCGGGTTGGCGCTGATGCGCAGCGGGCCCGGCGGGACGATGCGCACGGCCTCGTCGACCGGGGCGCCGTCGGAGTCGAACAGCTCCTCGGGCCGGTAGGAGCGCATCCACTCCTCCAGCATCCTCAGGTGCTCGGGGTTCTCCCGCATCTGCGCCAGCGGCACCTGGTGGGCGCGCCAGGTGCCCTCGACCGGCAGGCCGTCGACCTCGTCCGGGCCGGTCCACCCCTTGGGGGTGCGCAGCACGATCATCGGCCACTTCACGTCGGTGCGGTCGCCGCCCGAGCGCACCCGGTCCTGCAGCGCGACGATCTCGTCCAGCACGGTGTCGAGGACCCCGGCCATCTCGCGGTGCATGGTCCCCGGGTCGTCCCCGGTGACGAAGAAGGGGCGGTGCCCGTACCCCTCCATCAGCGCGGCCAGCTCGCTTTCGGGCATGCGGGCCAGCACGGTCGGCCCGGCGATCTTGTAGCCGTTCAGGTGCAGGATCGGCAGGACCGCGCCGTCGGTGTCGGGGTTGACGAACTTGTTCGACATCCAGCTGTTGGCCAGTGGGCCCGTCTCGGCCTCGCCGTCGCCGACCACGGCGGCGGCGACCAGGCCGGGGTTGTCGAAGACCGCCCCGTAGGCGTGCGAAAGGACGTAGCCCAGCTCTCCGCCCTCGTGGATGGAGCCGGGCGTCTCCGGCGCGTAGTGCGAGGGGATGCCGCCGGGGAAGGAGAACTGGCGGAACAGCTTGCGCATGCCCTCGGCGTCCTGGGTGACCTCGGGGTAGACCTCGGTGTAGGTGCCGTCGAGCCAGGCGGTGGCCACGCCGCAGGGGCCGCCGTGGCCGGGGCCCATCAGCCAGATCGCGTCCGTCCCGCGCTTGTTCACCTGGCGCTGCAGGTGGGCGTAGATGAAGTTGAGGCCGGGGGTGGTCCCCCAGTGGCCCAGGAGCCGGGGCTTGATGTGCTCGGGTCGCAGGGGCTCCCGCAGCAGGGGATTGTCGAGAAGGTAGATCTGGCCGACGGACAGGTAGTTGGCCGCCCGCCAGTACATGTCGACCCGACGGACCTCGTCCTGGGTGAGGGAGTCCTGTACCCGGGGTTCGGTGCTGGTCATCGCATCCCCTCAGTCGATCGCGCGCAAGCGTCGGACGGCCGGCCCCTACCCGGCCGTCACTCCGACTATGGAGGGCCGAGGGTCATCAATGCCCCATCCGTGGGCCTCGTTTCGCCCATGGCCCCGGATCGGCACCGGGTCGGGCCGACGGCGCGGCGGACGTCGTGGGCACGGTGCGCACCCGGGTAGGTTGGCGCGCAATGAGTACCACTCCCGAAGACGGCGGGGCCGCGGCCCCCCGCGACGACGACCGGACGGACGGCGGGCGCACGGGGCCGGACTTCGCGCCCGCGGCCGTCGCAGATGCGAGCGGGGGGCCCACACAGGACTCCGGCGCGGGCGAGGCGACCGAAGGGGCCGCGGACCCTGGGCAGGAGCCGGGGGCCGAGGCCGGGGAGGCGGTCGACGGCGCGGAGGGGCAGGCCAAGCCGCCCAAGCGCTTCGCGAGCGTGCTCACCGCCGAGGCGTTCGGCATCGGCTCGGTGCTGGCCCTGCTGGCGTCGTTCGCCGGGACGCGGGCGGTGGAGATCGTGGCGAGCGTGACGGCCACCTCACAGGAGGGCATGCTCAAGGCGCTCGCCCTGGGCGACGGGGTGCCCGCGCTGCTGGCGGCCATCCTCGCCGCCGGGGCCCTGTCGGTGGCCGGGCCGGACACCCGCTCCTGGGCGCGCTGGCTGTCCGGGGGCGTTCTGATCGTGGCGGTGCTGGCGCTGTTCGCCGCGGTGGGGGCGTTCCTGCTGGTGCCGCCGCCCGCACCGATGCCGCCGATGATCCCGGGTAACTGACCGGCCGCTGCTGCGGCGCCCCGCCCCGTGCTTGCGGGCCGGGGCCTGCGGCGCGGCGGTCGTCTGGGCCCGCTCCGCGGGGCGCCCGCCGCTCACCGTCCGGGCCGACCGCGCAGCCGGTCCGGGCGGGACCGTGCACCCCGGCCGGGTGGGCCCCTGCGTGATCCGCGGGGTCTGTTCGGGGCGCCCGGCTCCGTCCCGGACCCGGCCTGTCAGCGGGCCAGTTCGCGGTCGAGGATGCGCGCCCACTGGCGCACGATGCGGCGGCGGCGCGCGGTGTCGTCGGTGAGCAGGCCCGCCAGGCCCAGCCCGCGCCCCATGTCCAGGGTGGCCTGCACGGTCTCGCGCACCCCGGGGGCGGACTCGTCGGCCCCCAGGACCTCCACCGCCGCCCGGTGCGCCTCGCGGCCGACGTGCTCCTCCAGCGGGATGACCGACGCGCGCAGCGCCGGGTCGCTGGCGGCGGACGCCCACAGCTGAAGCGCCGCCGAGAACACCGGCCCGCAGTAGGCGTCGACCAGCATCTCCACCACGGCCTCCGTGCGCCCGGGGCCGCTGGGCAGCCGCTCGGCCCGGGACCGGAGCTCGTCCAGGCGGGTGTCGCTCATGTACCGCAGGGCAGCGGTGAACAGGTCCTCGCGGGTGCGGAAGTGGTGCTGGGCGGCGCCGCGCGACACCCCGGCGCGCTCGGCGACGGCGCCCACGGTGCTCCCGGCCACCCCCTTGTCGGCCAGGCAGGCCACGGCGGCCTCCAGCAGGCGCCCCCGTGTCGCCCGGCTCCGCTCCTGGCGCGGCTCGCGCTCCCCGGCCCGTTCCTCCCGGTGCACCGTCCCCATGCGGTCCCTCTCTCCCTCCTCCCGGTGTCCCCGACGCGGCCCGCCCCCGGGACCGCGCCGCCGCCAACCTATCCCGACCCCGCCCGGCCGCGCGGCGGGCCGCCGAGGCGCCTCAGTAGGACTTCGGCAGGCCGAGCGAGTGCTGGGCGACGTAGTTGAGCACCATCTCCCGGCTGACCGGCGCGATCCGGCCCAGCCGTGAGGCGGCCACGGCGGCGCCGATCCCGTACTCGCTGGCCAGGCCGTTGCCGCCGAGGGTCTGCACGGCCTGGTCGACCGCCCGCGCCGAGGCCTCCCCCGCCGCGTACTTGGCCATGTTGGCGGCCTCGCCCGCGCCCGTGTCGTCCCCGGCGTCGTAGAGCGCGGCGGCCTTCTGCGTCATCAGCCGGGCCAGCTCCACCTCCACCTTCACCTGCGCCAAGGGGTGGGCCAGGCCCTGGTGGGCGCCGATGGGGCGGCCCCACACCTCGCGCTCGCGGGCGTAGCCGACGGCGGTGTCCAGGGCGTGCCGGGCCGACCCGGTCGCCAGCGAGGCGGCCATGATGCGCTCGGGGTTGAGCCCGGCGAACAGCTGCAGGAGCCCGCTGCCGGGGTCGCCGACCAGGGCGTCGCCGGGGAGCCGGACCTCGTCCATGAACAGGGCGAACTGGTGGTCGGGGCTGACCAGGTCCATCTCGATGCGCCGCGCCTCGAAGCCGGGCGCGTCGGTGGGGACCATGAACAGGGCGGGGGCGAGCCGGCCCGCGGTGTCCTCCATGCGGCCCACGACGAAGACCGCGTCGGCGACGTCCACCCCGGAGATGAAGGTCTTGCGGCCGGAGAGCACCCACCCGTCGCCGTCGGGGCGGGCGGTGGTGGTGATGTTGTGCGCGTTGGACCCGGCGTCCGGTTCGGTGATGGCGAAGGCGAGGACGGTCTCGCCGGAGGCGATGCCGGGCAGCCAGCGGCGCCGCTGGCCGGGGGTGCCGAAGCGGGTGAGCACCGTGCCGCAGATGGCGGGCGAGACGACCATCATCAGGGTGGGGCACCCGGCGGCGGACAGCTCTTCGAGGACGGCGGCCAGGTCGCCGATGCCGCCGCCTCCGCCGCCGTACTCCTCGGGGATGTTGACGCCGATGTAGCCGAGCTTGCCCGCCTCTGCCCACAGCTCGGTCAGGTAGGCGCCCTCACGCGCCTTGGCGCGGTAGTAGTCGCCGCCGTAGGAGGAGGCGAAGGAGCGGACGGCCTCCCGGAGGGCGAGGCGCTCGTCGGGTTCGGTGAATCGCATGCTGGGCCCTTCCGTCGTTCGAGGGGGTGCAGAAGATCGGTTCGCGGGAGGAGGAGAGGGGCGCCCACACCGTCCGGACCGTGCGCGGGGAGGCGGGGTCGGGAGGAGCGGCGGGCTCGGGGCGGCCGTTCGCGGGGCCGTGTCGGCGGCGGCGCGGACGGGGCGCGGTGGGCCGCCGGGACGGCGGCCGGTGCGGGTCGCTGTTCCCGGGATCGTCTCCCGCGCGGGCGGCCTCGCGCACGCGAACCGGCCCGCTCGCCGCCGGGACCAGGGGATCCGCCGCTTTTGGCCCGAAAGCGGACCCGCCCACGTGGCACCCGGAACCGGCCGTCCCGACCGGCCCGGAATTCGCCGGGCGAGGGGCGCCTCCCCTCCGGGGCCCGCCGGACGACGGACGTGCCGACGGCCGTAGTGGAGGCCCTGTCGCCCCGGCGCGATTCGCCGGGATGGCGTCCGCGGAACTCCGGGCGGTCGCGGCTGCCGTGGGCGGGCGGCCGGAGACGGCCCGCCGGTCCCGTCCACTGGGTCGGCAGGGCCCTTGTCCGGCCAGGTCGGCCCGCCTTCGAGGCCCTGACCTGCGACCCGACCTGCGAGCCGCCCTTCGGCGGGCCGCCGGAGGCGGCCCCCGCAAACGGAGGCCACACCCATCCGGCGGACGCCATCGGCCCGCCGACGGGCAGGGGACCGATGCCGGGGCAGAGCAGCCCCGAGGCCGCGACGACCGCGCCGACCTGGCCGGACGGAGATCCCGTGGACGTGGCATCGCCGGGGACGGCGTCCACTGGAGTGGTGCAACGCTCGGCGGCCGTGACCGCC
>NZ_ANBH01000038.1:0-6701 GCF_000341185.1 Nocardiopsis chromatogenes YIM 90109 | reverse complement strand
GGGGGGCCCCCCCGCCGACGAGCAGGCCACCGATCGGGTGCCGGCGCGGGTGCAGGGCCGCCCCAGCACCGCGACGATCTCGCTGACCTGGTCGGACGAATAATTCGGGACATGGCCGCCGCCGGGCGCGTTCGCTGTGCGCCGACGGCCTTCGGCCGCCCCGCGGGAGGCGGTCACAACGCCCCGAAGGGCCGCAGAGGCCGACCGCGCCCGAAGCACACACGTCGGCCGGGTCGGTACGGGCCACCGTCAGCCGCCGGAGTCCGGGTGGACGACCGCCAGGACCGTGCCCGTGTCCGTCCGGGTTCCCGCCTGCGCCACGTCGGCCACCGTTCCGGTCACCGGTGCCCGGATCTCGTGCTCCATCTTCATGGCCTCCAGCCACAGCAGCGGGGCGCCCTCCTCCACGCGGTCGCCCGCCGTGGCCGCGACGCGCGCCACCGTGCCCGGCATCGGCGCGAGCAGGGTCCCCGACGGCACCGCCGCCTCCCGCTCCGGGAACCGGTCCTCCGGCACCAGGGCCACCGGACCCAGTACCGAGTCGACGTACACCGTCCCCTCCGCCCGGGCGACCTCGAAGGCGTGGAGGACCCCGTCGACCAGCAGCTCGACCCGGTCGGGCGCGATTCCGCGCACCCGGATGCCCGCCGCCTCCTCCGTCGGAAGCGGGCCGGTCCGGCCGGACGCGTACGCGGCCTCGACCTCCTGCCCCGACGGTCCCCGGAAGCGGCGGACATGCGGCGCCGACGGCAGGTTGCGCCACCCGGCGGGGAGCCCGCCCAGCACCGGCGCCCCGGCCCGGTTCCGCTCGGCCCCGGCCAGGGCCGCCGCCAGCGCCGACAGCCGCACCGCGCGCGCATCGGCCAGGGGCTGCGCCAGCGCCGGGACGCCTCCGTCGGCTCGGCGCGCCCCCTCCGCGCGCCCGCCGACGTCCCGGCCGTCGGCCCCCGGAGCGCGCGGAACCGGCCCGTCCAGCCCCTCCTCCGCCAGGAAGCGGATGTGCATCTCCCCCACGGCGAACACCGGGTGCCGCAGCACCCGCACCAGCAGGTCCCGGTTGCCGCCCACCCCGTGCAGGCGGGCCCCGGCCAGGGCCGCCGACAGCCGCCGCAGCGCGTCGCGCCGGTCCCGCCCCCAGGCGATGACCTTGGCGAGCATCGGGTCGAACTCCACCCCGACACGCGTCCCGGCCTCCACACCCGCGTCCACGCGCACCCCGAACCCGTCGGGCACCGCGAAGCGCGCACGCGCCGCGGGCACATCGAAGCGGGCCACCGTTCCGCTGTAGGGCCGCCACCCGGCCGCCGGGTCCTCGGCGTAGAGCCGCGCCTGCACCGCGTGCCCGCGCGGCGCGGNGCCCCCCCCCCCCTGCCACTCGACCAGGTCCAGCCCGGTCACGCACTCGGTCACCGGGTGCTCGACCTGCAGCCGCGTGTTCATCTCCAGAAACGCCGCGCCGCCGTCCTCGCCGACCAGGAACTCCGCCGTCCCCGCACCGGTGTAGCCGATCGCCCCTGCCATCCGGCGGGCCGCCTCGTGCAGGCGCTCCCGCAGGCCGTCGCCGATCCCCGGGGCGGGCGCCTCCTCGATCACCTTCTGGTGGCGCCGCTGCACCGAGCAGTCGCGGTCGCCCACAGCCCACACGGCGCCGTGCGCGTCGGCGAGGATCTGCACCTCCACGTGCCGACCGCGCTCCACGTACGGTTCGCAGAACACGGTGGAGTCGCCGAAGGCGGAGGCCGCCTCCGCGCGGGCCGCCTCCACCGAAGCCTCCAGGTCCGCCAGGGCCCACACGGCGCGCATGCCCCGGCCGCCGCCGCCCGCCGACGCCTTGACCAGCACCGGAAGGTCGGCCTCGGTGACCTGCTCGGGCTCCAGCGCCGCCGAGACGGGCACGCCCGCGCGCTCGGCGAGCGCCTTCGCGGCGGTCTTGGAGCCCATCGCCTCGATCGCCTCCGCGGGCGGTCCGATCCAGGCCAGCCCGGCCTTGGCGACGGCGCGGGCGAAGGCCGCGCTCTCGGACAGGAAGCCGTAGCCGGGGTGCACGGCGTCCGCACCGGCGCGCTCGGCGGCCTCCACCAGGGCCTCGGGGCGCAGGTAGGCGCGGGCGCCGTCGCCGTCCAGCGGCACCGCGGCATCGGCCTCGCGCACGTGGGGCGCCCCGGCGTCGGCGGGCGCGTACACCGCGACCGTCCCCAGGCCTATGTCCCGGCAGGTGCGCATGACCCTGCGGGCGATCTCGCCGCGGTTGGCGACCAGCACGGTGCCGATCATCTGCGGGCTCCTCCTCAACGTCGCCTCCGCTCCGCCGCCGTCGCGGCTCTGGCCTGCCTCCGCTCCCCGGGCCGTCCGGGCGCGCGCCCGGACGGCCCGGGGCCTCACATCCGGAAGACGCCGAACCCGTCGGCGCCGCGCACCGGGGCGTTGTGCACCGCCGACAGGCACAGGCCCAGCACGGTGCGCGTGTCCCGGGGGTCGATCACCCCGTCGTCGTAGACCCGCCCGGACAGGAACAGCGGCAGCGACTCGGCCTCGATCTGCCGCTCGACGGCCTCCCGCATGGCCGCGTCGTCCTCGTCGGCGTAGGCGCGCCCCTTGGCCTGGGCGGACGCGCGGGCGACGATCGAGAGCACCCCGGCCAGCTGCTTGGGGCCCATCACCGCCGACTTGGCGCTGGGCCAGGAGAACAGGAAGCGGGGGTCGTAGGCGCGGCCGCACATGCCGTAGTGCCCGGCGCCGTAGGAGGCGCCCATCAGCACCGACAGGTGCGGAACGGTGCTGTTGGCGACCGCGTTGATCATCATCGCGCCGTGCTTGACGATCCCGCCCTGCTCGTACTTCTTGCCGACCATGTAGCCGGTGGTGTTGTGCAGGAAGAGCAGCGGGGTGCGGGCGCGGTTCGCCAGCTGGATGAACTGGGCGGCCTTCTGCGACTCCTCGCTGAACAGCACCCCTTGCGCGTTGGCGAGCACCCCCACCGGGTGGCCGTGCAGGCGGCCCCAGCCGGTGACGAGGCCGGCGCCGTAGGCGGGCTTGAACGCGTCGAACTCCGAGCCGTCGAGGATGCGCGCCAGCACCTCGCGCGGGTCGAAGGGGGTGCGCAGGTCGTCGGGGACGATCCCGGCGAGCTCCTCGGGGTCGTGCAGGGGCTCGGCGGAGCGGGCGGGGGCGGGGCCCGGCTTGCGGTGGTTGAGGCGGGCGACGATGCGGCGGCCGATGCGCAGCGCGTCGTACTCGTCGTCGGCCAGGTGGTCGGCGAGCCCGGACACGCGGGCGTGCATCTCGGCGCCGCCCAGGGACTCGTCGTCGCTCTCCTCCCCGGTGGCCATCTTCACCAGGGGCGGCCCGCCGAGGAAGACCTTGGAGCGCTCGCGCACCATCACCACGTGGTCGCTCATCCCGGGCACGTAGGCGCCGCCGGCGGTGGAGTTGCCGAAGACCAGGGCGATGGTGGGGATCCCGGCCGCCGACAGCCGCGTCAGGTCGCGGAAGAGGCGCCCGCCGGGGATGAAGATCTCGCTCTGGCCCGGCAGGTCGGCCCCGCCCGACTCCACCAGGTTGACCAGCGGCATCCGGTTCTGCTCGGCGATCTCCATCGCCCGCACCGTCTTGCGGCCGGTCCAGGGGTTGCTGGCGCCGCCGCGCACGGTGGGGTCGTTGGCGACGACCACGCACTCCACGCCTTCGACGACGCCGACACCGGTGACGACGCTCGCGCCCACCGGGTAGTCGCTTCCCCAGGCCGCCAGCGGGGACAGCTCCAGGAACGGGGCGTCGGGGTCGAGCAGCAGCTCGATGCGCTCGCGCGCCAGCAGTTTGCCGCGCGAGCGGTGCCGCTCGGTGTACTTGGGGCCGCCCCCGGCCAGGGCCTTGGCGTGCTCGGCGTCGATCTCGGCCAGTTTGGCGAGCATGGCCTCGCGGGCCGCGGTGTAGGCGGGCGATGCGGGGTCGAGGCGGGAGGGCAGGGCGGTCACGGCAGCAGGGCCTCCGGGATGTCGAGGTGGCGTCCGCGCAGCCACTCGCCGAGCGCCTTGGCCTGCGGGTCGGATCGGGCTCGGCTGCCCGCGCCGCCGCCGAGCAGGCCCGCGACGGTGAAGTTCAGCGCCCGCAGGCGGGGGAAGGCGTGGCGGGTGACGGCCAGGGGGGCGGTCTCGGGCAGCAGCCGGGTGAACTCCTCGGTGGTGAGGGCGTGGGCGAGCCAGCGCCAGGCCTCGTCGGTGCGGGCCCACACGCCCACGTTGGCGTCGGCGCCCTTGTCGCCGCTGCGGGCCCCGGCGACGAGGCCGAGCGGGGCGCGCCGGACGGGGCCCGGGGCGGGCGGGGGCGGCAGGTCGGGCTCGGGGACGGGGAGCGGTTCGGCGGTCGCCTCGGGCGGCGGCACGGGCAGGCGGGTCCCGTCGGGGAGGACGGCCGTGTGCGCGGCCTCGGCGGCGGGGACGGTCGCGGCGGTGAAGGCGACGCCGTCGGGGCGGGCGTCGCCGGGCGGGGCGGTGGCGTGGAAGCCGGGGACGCCGGACAGCGCCAGTTCCACGGCCGCCTTGGCGAAGGGGCGGCCGACCTTGGAGCGGTCGGGGTCGGCGGCGGTGATGCGCAGCGGCACCGAGGCGCCGTCCTGGTCGGGGGCGTCGGGGTCGGCGGGCGGTCCCAGGCGGAACTCCAGCCGCTCGGGCTCGCGTCCGCGCAGGGCCGCGCGGAGCTGCCGCTCGGTGAGGGCGGCCTTGGCGGGGACGTCGAGGCCGGTGAGCACCAGGGTGACGTCGTTGCGGAACCCGCCGACGGTGTTCATGCCGACCTTGAGGCCGGGCGGCGGCGCCTGCCCGCGCACCCCGTCCACGCGCACCCGGTCGGGGCCCTGCCCGGTGAGGCGGACGGTGTCCAGGCGGGCGGTGGCGTCGGGGTTGGGGTAGTGGGCCCCGGCGACCTCGTAGAGGAGCTGGGCGGTGACGGTGCCGACGGTGACGGCCCCGCCGCCGCCCGGGTGCTTGGTGATCACCGACGACCCGTCGGCGTGCACCTCGGCGATGGGGAACCCGGGGCTGGTCAGGTCGTGGCCCTCGGCCTCCAGTTCGGTGAAGAAGGGGTAGTTGCCGCCGGTGGCCTGGGCGCCGCACTCGATGATGTGCCCGGCGACGACGGCCCCGGCCAGGGCGTCGTGGTCGTCGGGGCCCCACCCGAAGCGGGCGGCGGCGGGGCCGACGACCAGGGAGGCGTCGGTGACCCGGCCGGTGACCACGACGTCGGCACCGGCATTCAGGCATGCGGCGATGCCGAAGGCGCCGAGGTAGGCGTTGGCGGTGAGCGGCGCGCCGAGCCCGAGCTCCGCCGCCCGGGGCAGCAGGTCGTCGCCCTCCACGTGGGCGATCCGCACCCGGAGGCCGAGCCGGTCGGCCAGCTCCCGCAGCCGGTCGGCGAGCCCGGCGGGGTTGAGGCCCCCGGCGTTGGCGACGACGGCCACGCCGCGCTCGACGGCGGTTCCCAGGCACTCCTCCATCTGCCGGAGGAAGGTCCGGGCGTACCCGAGCGAGGGGTCCTTGAGCCGGTCGCGCCCGAGGATGAGCATGGTGAGTTCGGCGAGGTAGTCCCCGGTCAGGACATCGAGCGGCCCGCCGTCGAGCATCTCCCGCACCGCGGAGAAGCGGTCCCCGTAGAACCCGGAGGCGTTCCCGATCCGGATCGGTGTGTCACCGGTCTCATCCATGCCGACGAGCGTGCCACGCAGGGAACCGAAAAACAAGCACGCGTGATTGTTTTTGGGCGGAGAGGGAGATGGGCCTGACGGCAGCGTCGTCGGCCGCCGGGCGTGTGCGTGGTCGCCGTGTTGGACGGCGACAGCCAGAGCCGGGCGGCTCCCCAGCCCTGCTTGCCGGGCGGCGGGGCCTCGTGGTCCGGGCAGGCGGGCGGATCAGCAGGTACCCCGCTTCCGAACCCCGGCCGAGTGGCGGGCCGCCGGAGTGTGGGACGGACGGCGGCGACGACAAAGGGCAGCGGCCCACCCCGCAGCGTCGTCGGCCGCCGACCGTGCTGCCAGGAGGGGTGCCGTCCTTCGTCGTCGTTGCCCCTGGCCTGGCACCCCACCGGACTACCGGTCGGCAGTCGCCCCCCTCTGGCCGGGGACACCCCCGGAAACCACTGTCCGACCGATCGTCCGGCGCCCTAGCCTGAGCCCATGGCCCACGCTCTGCTCGTCATCGACATGCACGCGTTCCTCGTCGAAGGCATCTGGCGCGGGGACGAACTCGCGCGGCGGATCGGGGGGATCGTCGCCCGCGCCCACCGCGACGGGGTGCCCGTGGTCGTCCCCCACCAGGTCGGACCCCGGGGGGACCTGTTCGATCCCGCGCAGGACGGGCGCGGGGTCAGCCCCCTCGTCGGGCTCCGGGACGGGGACCGGATCATCCCCAAGCGGGCCACCGACGCGTTCTGGGAGACCGGACTGGACGCCGTTCTCCGCTCGCACGGCACCGACACCGCCGTGGTCACCGGGGCCGCCACCGACTACTGCGTCGACGCCACGGTCCGGTCCGCCGCCACGCACGGCTTCGACGTGGACCTGGTCGAGGACGGCCACGCCCCCATGGCCGCCGGCGACCCCGACGCGGGGCTGGCGCCCGAGCAGATCATCGCGCACCACAACGCCGTCCTCAGCCGGGCCGTCCACCCCGGCGGGACGACCCGCCTGGTCGGCGCCGCCGACGCCCTCC
>NZ_ANBH01000037.1 GCF_000341185.1 Nocardiopsis chromatogenes YIM 90109 | reverse complement strand
CCCCCCCGGGGGGGCCGCCCCGCCTGGTCGGCGCCGCCGACGCCCTCCGGACGGGCGCGGCGGGCGGACGGCGGTGAACCGGCCGGTCAGGTTGCCGGTGCCTCCACGCGGTCGATGACCAAGGGGAGCGGCTGGGCCCCCGCCGGTTCCAGTTCGGCGGCTCCCGTCAGGGCCTCGGCCGCCGCACGGAAGCGGGACGGGTCGTCGGTGTGCAGGGTGAACAGCGGCCGCCCGGCCCGGACCTTCTCGCCCGGCTTGGCGTGCAGCACCACGCCCGCCCCCGGCGATACCGCGTCCTCCTTGCGCGCGCGGCCCGCCCCCAGGCGCCAGGCCGCGATCCCCACCGCGTGCGCGTCCAAGGACGCCAGCACCCCCGACGCCGGGGCCAGGACCTCCCCGCGCTCCTTCGCCTGCGGCAGCGGCGCGTCCGGGTCGCCTCCCTGCGCGGCGACCATCGCCCGCCACGCGTCCATCGCCGTCCCGTCCGCGAGCGCGTCGGCCGGGTCCTTCGCCCCGCTCAGCCCCGCCGCCTCCAGCATCTCGCGCCCCAGCTCCACGGTCAGGCGCACCACGTCCTCCGGCCCTCCCCCGGCCAGAACCTCCAGGGCCTCCTCCACCTCCAAGGCGTTGCCGACCGCGCGCCCCAGCGGCGCGTCCATCGCGGTCAGCAGCGCACGGGTGCGCACCTTGTGGTCGGTGCCGATGTCGACCATGGCGCGGGCCAGCTCGCGCGCGCTCTCCACGTCCTTCATGAAGGCGCCGGAGCCCACCTTCACGTCGAGGACCAGCGCCCCGGTCCCCTCGGCGAGCTTCTTCGACATGATCGAGGCCGCGATCAGGGGGATCGACTCGACCGTTCCGGTGACGTCGCGCAGCGCGTACAGCCTCCGGTCGGCGGGGGCCAGCCCCGGGCCCGCCGCGCACACGGCGCCGCCGACCTCGCGCAACTGCGCGCGCAGCGCGTCCGGGGACAGGTCGGCCCGCCAGCCGGGGATGGACTCCAGCTTGTCCAGGGTGCCTCCGGTATGCCCGAGGCCGCGCCCCGACAGCTGGGGGACGGCCGCGCCGCAGGCCACCACGGCGGGCGTCAGCGGCAGCGTGATCTTGTCGCCCACGCCGCCGGTGGAGTGCTTGTCGGTGGTGGGCCGGTCCAGCCCGGCCAGGTCCAAGCGCTCCCCCGAGCGCAGCATGGCCTCGGTCCAGTGCGCCACCTCGGCCCGGGTCATGCCGCGCCAGACGATCGCCATGCACAGCGCGGCCATCTGCTCGTCGCTGATGCCGGAGCCGTCGGCGTACCCGGCGATGACCCGGTCGATCTGCTCCCGGGTGAGTTCGGCGCCGTCGCGCTTGGCGGTGATGATGTCGATGGGGTCCATCGATGCCTCCGAGGGGGTCGTACGCGGGGCGGCCTCGGCGGGCCGCCGCGGATGGGGAACGACGAGCGGGGGTCGCAGCCTAGAGAGCGCGCGGGACGGCCCGTAAGGCCCGAACGGGTGGTTCGACGGACGGTTCCCGTGCGGCCCGGCGGGACGGGGCCGGTCACCCCTTCAGGTCGTCGGGCCCGAACGCCTGCGGAAGCAGCGCCCCGAGCGCCGTCGGGCCCTGGGCGGTGTCGACCAGCAGGTCCGGTCCTCCGTGCTCGTGGAGGAGCTGCCGACAGCGCCCGCACGGCAGGAGAGGGCGCCCGTGCCTGTCGACGCACGCCATCGCCCGGAGCCTGCCTCCCCCGGTGGCGTACAGGTCGGACACCAGCCCGCACTCCGCGCACAGGGTCAGCCCGAAGGAGGAGTTCTCCACGTTGCAGCCGGACACGACGCGCCCGTTGTCCGTCAGGCCCGCGGCGCCCACGTGCAGGCCGGAGTAGGGGGCGTAGGCGTGCGCGGCGGCCGCCTGCGCCTCCGCCCGGAGCGTATGCCAGTCGGGTGCGCCCGCGGCGGGTCCTGTCTCGTCCATGCACGGACTCCTTCCCCGCCGCGGGCCCGGCGCAGCGGCCGCGTCCGGCCACCATGATCGGGAACTCCGGTCCCCGCGCCCGGCCGAGGGCCCGGCCCTCGCACCCTCAGCCGCTCCTCCGGCGCCACTGCCGCCCGATGCCCGCCGGTGGCCGCAGCCGTTGCGAGGCCAGCGCCAGGACGAGCAGGGTCGCGATGTACGGGCTGGCGATGACGACCTCGCCGGGCACCGTTTCGGTGGACCAGTACCAGGCCCCCAGGCCGGCGCCCAGAAGCAGGGCCACTCCGGCCGTCCGGAGCGGGCGCAGCCGCCGGCGCCACACGGCCGTCGCGACCGCCCCCAGGACGACCACGAGCAGCGCGCCCGCCAGGAGCAGGAGCAGGGCGTGCACCGCGGGCCCCTGGCCGCGGATCTGGAGCGCGTCGGTGAACCCGAACAGCCCCGCCCCCATGGCCAGCCCGCCCGGCCGCCAGTTGCCGAAGATCATCGCCGCCAGGCCGATGTACCCGCGCCCGCCGGTCTGCCCCTGCTGGTACACCGAGGAGGCCACCATCGCCAGGAAGACGCCGCCCATTCCGGCCAGCCCGCCGGAGACCGCCAGCGCCGCGTACTTGTAGCCGTAGACGTTGACGCCCAGCGACTCGGCGGCGTCCGGGTTCTCCCCGCACGAACGCAGCCGCAGTCCGAACCGGGTGCGCCACAGGATCGCGTACGTCGCCGGGAGCAGCAGCAGGGCGATGAGGGTGACCATGGACATGCCGGTGGTCAACCCGGTGACGATCCCGGCGGCGTCGGAGGCCAGGAACCACCCGCTCTTCTCCACGGGCCGCAGCAGGTCGGCGACGAACGGCAGCCCCACCCGGTCGAAGTCGGGCAGCTGGGGCGACTGGCCCGCCCCGCCGCCGGGGGCGTCCATGAAGTACAGCACCGACAGGTAGCGCATCGCGCCCACGGACAGGATGTTGATGGCCACGCCGGAGACGATGTGGTCGACGCCGAAGGTCACCGTCGCCACCGCGTGCACCAGCCCTCCGGCCATACCGCCGAGGATCCCGGCCGCCAGACCGGCCCACGGGTTGCCGGTGGTCCAGGCCGCGTAGGCGCCGAACCAGGTGCCGAAGACCATCATCCCTTCGAGGCCGATGTTGATGATGCCCGCGCGCTCGGCCCACAGGCCGCCCAGCCCGGCGAGGCCGATGGGAACGGCGAAGGCCAGCATGGTCTGCATCGTGCCGCTCGCGGTCAGCGCGTCCTGCCCGCTGATCTCGCGGACCGCCGACAGCGCGACGAACACCGCGAGCACCAGGCTGAGCACGCGCCACCGGCGCCATGCCGCGCTCCAGCGGGCCGCACGCGCCGCACCGGCACCGGCCGGTGCGGGGCCGGCGCCCGGCGCCGCGGTCGTGTCCCGGCTCATGCGGCCACCTCCGCCCGGCCCAGCTCCTTGCCGACCTGCTGCTGTTCGTAGCGGCGCCCCCACCGGTGCACCACCTCGTAGACGACGACCACGGTGAGCACCACCGTGGCCTGGGTGACCACCGCCATCTCCTTGGGGATGCCGCGGAAGTCCAGCACCAGGGAGGCCTGGTCGAGGAAGCCCCAGAACAGGGCGGCCAGCGCGATGCCCACCGGGTGGTTGCGGCCCAGCAGCGCGATGGCGATGCCGATGAACCCGAGGCCGGCGGGGAAGTCCAGGGCGTAGTAGTGGGAGTCGCCGAGGAGCTGCGGCATGCCGACCAGCCCGGCGACCATGCCGGAGATGACCATCGCCAGCAGCACCATCCGCTTCACGTCGACCCCGCTGGCCTGGGCCGCGGTGGCCGACTGCCCGGTGGCGCGCAGGTCGAAGCCGAACCGGGTGCGCTCCAGCAGCCACCAGTACCCGGCTCCGACGGCGGCGGCGAGCAGCACCAGGCCGAACATGTCGACCCGCGAGCCCATGAAGTCCATGGGCACCGAGGGCACCCACCCCGTCGCGGGGATGGGGCTGGTGCCGATGTTGTTGACGCCGATCTCCACCGCCAGCCGGTCGGTGCTGAGCAGGTAGGCGGTGATGCCGGTGGCGATGGCGTTGAGCATGATCGTGGAGATGACCTCGGAGACGCCCCGGGCCACCTTGAGGAACCCGGCGAGCCCGGCCCACAGGCCGCCGACGGCCACCGCGGTG
>NZ_ANBH01000036.1 GCF_000341185.1 Nocardiopsis chromatogenes YIM 90109 | reverse complement strand
CCAGCGCCGCCAGCCGGTACTGGCCGTCGACGCCGATGTTGAACAGCCGCATGCGGAAGCCGATGGCCACCGCGACCGCGGACAGGTAGAGGGTGGAGGCGTTGTTGACGATGTTGACGAGGCTGTCGGGCCGGGTGCCGTGCGCGAGCATCTCGGAGAACGCGAACAGCGGGTCCACCCCGGTGGCCACGAGCACGGCGGCGGTGGCCAGGAGCGCGAGCACCACGGCGGTGCCGACGGCGGCCGTGGCCAGGGCCAGGTCGCGGGTGAGCCCCCGGTGGACGAGCGGCGCGGCGGCCCCGCCGACGAGCCCGCCGAGGGCGTAGGCGACCGGCTCGATGAGCCACAGGTCGGCGGCGGCCGCGACGGCGAACCCGAGGGCGACGCCCAGCACCGGGGACAGGACCAGGACGGCGCCCCGGATCAGCGGGGGCTCGTCGCCGCGCACGGCGGCGGCGAAGGCCGGGGGCAGCGCACGCGGGGCGAGGGCCGAGGCGAGGGAGGAGGCCGCGACGGCGACCGCCAGCGCCGCCGCGGCGATCAGGAACAAGTCCAGGAGCCAGGTGGCCGCGGCCGGCGGCCGCCGCGACGGCGGCAGCGGCCACCCCGGGCCAGACCTGAAGGAGGCCGCCCCGCGGGCGCGCCTCGGTGGACGCGGGGCGGGGAGCGGTGTCGGGTCCCCGTTCCCCGGGCCCCACCGGCCCTCCGGGCCGGTCCGGCCCCTCGGGCCGTTCGCCGCCGCCCGGCGGCCCGTGCTCGGCGCCGCTCATCGGCCGCCTCCGCTTCCGTTCACGTTCGTGCGGCCGTTCGGGCCGCCTTCGCTGCCCCGCGGGGTCCGGGGGGTGGGGCCGGATCGGCCGGTCCGGTCACGTCCCCTGGAACGGGGCGGCCTCCATCCCCCCAGGGCAGGGGTGTCGCCCCCTGAGCCTGGGATGACCGCCCATCGGGCCGCCGACCGGCACCGCGGCCGTCGGCCGTCCGAGAGCCGCCCGACGGGGGACGATCCCTGTCCCCGGAAAGAGCACGCCCCCTGCGCACTCCATCGGCCGCCCCGGCCGAACGCCTCGGCGAGGGCCGGTGGAATCGCCGCGAACCGCCCCGCGGACGACGGCCGCCTCCCCACCCATCGCGCGAGTGTGCGCTGGAGCGGTAGAGCCTTCAGCGACCATGGCCGTCCCACCGCGGGCGCCCGAAGGCCGCCCCACCCCGGCGGGTGCCCCGGTCGGAGCCCCCAATGCCCCGACGGGCCCACGACGGAATGCGCCGTCAGCGCCGACCTGGTCGAACGGGAGTCACGCCACTCCACGGGAGGCGGCCCGTATCGCTCCCCCCGGCGTCGCGCATCGGAGCTGTGAGGCTCAGGGCACGGCGGCCAAGCCGCCGTGAGCGCCCCGGCGGGCCGGGCGTGAAGGCGCGGCCGCACGCGCTGATCGCTCCCCTCGACGCTCCAGGGCACCGGGACCGAGCCGTCCGGAAGCCCTCCGGGGTCCACTGCCACGTACCGGCCACCGGACGCCGCCGCACCGAAGATGCCCAGGGCCGCCGCCGGGGCGTGCGGACGGCCGCCCTCATCGGCCCCGCCCGTGTCGACGGCCCTCATTCCCGGCCTCCGGCGGCGCCCTCGGGCCCGTCCGCTCCGTCCGCCTCGGCCCCGGTCTCTCCGGCGGCCTCCGGCTCCGCCGCCTCGGCCCCGTCGGGGGCCGCCAGCGGGCGCACGCCGCCCTCGTCCGACTCGTCGCCCAGGGCCACGCCCGTCATCGCCGACCCCAGCCGTTCCGGGGTCACCCGCCCGGGGTCGGCCTCGGCCACCAGCCGCCCGCGCAGGATCACCAGCAGCCGGTCGCTCATCCCGATCAGCTCGTCCAGGTCGGCCGAGACCAGCAGCACCGCCAGCCCTTCCGACCGCGCCCGGCGCAGGTGCTCCCAGATCGCCGCCTGGGCGCCCACGTCCACCCCGCGGGTCGGGTGGGCGGCCAGCAGCAGCACCGGGCCGCCGCTCATCTCCCGCCCCACGATGAGCTTCTGCTGGTTGCCGCCGCTCAGCGCGTCGGCGGCGGTGTCCACCCCGGGGGTGCGCACGTCGTAGGCGCGCACGATCCTGCGGGTGTCCTCCCGCGCCCCCTCGGCGTCGATCAGCGCCCCCTTGGCGCTGGGCGGCCGCGTCTGGTGGCCGAGCACCCGGTTCTCCCACAGCGGCGCCTCCAGCAGCAGCCCCTGCCGGTGCCGGTCCTCCGGGACGAACCCGACGCCCGCCTCGCGCACCGCCCGGGTGGGCAGGCCGGTGATGTCGGCGCCCATCAGCTCCACCCGCCCGGCGGCGGCCGGGCGGATGCCCATCACCGCCTCGATCAGCTCCGACTGGCCGTTGCCCTCGACCCCGGCGATGCCGACGATCTCGCCCCGCCGCACCCGCAGCGACACCCGGTCCAGGGCGGTCCGCCCGTCGGGGGTGCGCACGGTCAGCCCGTCCACGGCCAGTGCGGTCTCCTCGGAGGCGGTGGACGCGCGCAGCTCCGGCACCGGCAGCGACCCGCCGACCATGAGGGCGGCCAGCTCCCGCGCGGTGGTGCGCGCCGGGTCCACCGTGTCCACGGTGGTGCCGCGGCGGATGACGGTGACGGTGTCGGCGACCCGCAGCACCTCGTCCAGCTTGTGCGAGATGAAGATGACGGTGAGCCCCTCGCGCTTGAGCTCGCGCAGGTTCTCGAAGAGCTCGTCGACCTCCTGGGGCACCAGCACCGCCGTCGGCTCGTCGAGGATGACGATGCGCGCGCCCCGGTAGAGCACCTTGAGGATCTCCAGGCGCTGGCGGTCGCCCACCCCCAGCTCCTCGGTGAGCGCGTCGGGGCGCACCCCCAGCCCGTACTGGCCGGACAGCTCCTCGACCCGCCGCCGGGCGCGGGCTCCGATGCCGTAGGCGGCCTCGGCGCCCAGCACGGTGTTCTCCAGGACCGTGAGGTTGTCGGCCAGCATGAAGTGCTGGTGCACCATGCCGATGCCGTGCCGGATGGCGTCCGCCGGGGAGGAGAGCACCACCTCCTCCCCGTCGACGCGCACCGTCCCCTCATCGGGCCGGTGCAGCCCGTAGAGGGTCTTCATCAGCGTCGACTTGCCCGCGCCGTTCTCGCCCACGATGGCGTGCACGGTCCCGGCCGCCACCTCGATGTCGATGTCGTGGTTGGCCACCACGCCGGGGAACCGCTTGGTGATCCCCCGCAGCTCGACCGCCGGCGGGGGCCGCTCGTCGGCCGCCTGCGCCCTGCCCATCTTCCTCCCGTCGGTGCTCCGCCCCGCGCCTCCGGGCGCGGGCGGGGTGCCCGCCCGCGCCCGGTGCCCGTCAGGAGGAGGAGACCTCGATCTCCCCGTCGATGATCTGCTGCTTGGCCTCTTCCAGCTCGTCGCCGATCTCGCCCATGGCCTCCTCGTTGGAGTCGGCGTAGTCGACGCCGCCGTCGGACAGGTCGAAGCGCTGGACGCCGGACTCGACCTCGCCGTCGGCCACGGCGGAGACGAACTCGAAGACGGCGGTGTCGATGCGCTTCATCGCGGAGGTGATGACGAGGGGCTTCTGCGCGTCGGTGGCGCTCTCGTACTGGTCGCTGTCGACGCCGATGAAGTACTTGTCCTCCTCTTCGGCGGCCTCCAGCACGCCGTTCCCGGAGGCCCCGGAGGCGTGGTAGATCACGTCGGCCCCGGCGTCGTACTGGCTGCGGGCGGCCGACTTGCCCGCCGCGGGGTCCTGGAACCCGCCCATGTCCGGGGGCTGGCTCAGGTACTGGGTCTCGATCTCGATGCCGTCGTCGACGTGCTCGACCCCGGCGGTGAACCCGGACTCGAACTTCTCGATCAGCGGGGTCTGCACGCCCCCGACGAAGCCGACGTGGTCCTCCTCGGTGGTGTGCGCGGCCGCGACCCCGGCCAGGAAGGAGGCCTCCTCCTCGGCGAAGACGAGGCTGGTGACGTTGTCGAGGTCGTCGATCTCCTCGTCGATGATGGCGAAGTGCACGTCCGGGTAGTCCGGGGCGACCTCGCGCAGCGGCTCGGCGTAGGCGAAGCCGACCGCGATGACCACGTCGAAGTCCTGGTCGGCCATGAGGCGCAGCCGGTCGACCTTGGCGCTGTCGGGTTCGTCGTTGCTCGGCTCCAGGTCGTTGACCTCGGCGACGCCCAGCTCCTCCTCGACGCGCTGGAGCCCGCGGTAGGCGGAGTCGTTGAAGGACTTGTCGCCGCGCCCGCCGATGTCGTAGGCCAGGCCGACCCGCAGGTCGGAGGCGGAGTCGCCGCCCCCTTCCCCGCCGCCGTCCCCGCCGTCGGCTGGGCCCCCGGGGTCGTCGCAGGCGGACAGGGCGAAGGCGAGGGTCCCGGCCGCCACGGCGGCGGCACCCCTGGCGGCGATCGTGCGTCTCACAGTTCATCTCCCCTTCGAGCACCGCGCCGGCCCGGGTCACGGGCCGGCCACCGGGCCGTGGCACGGCCGGGTCATGTCGCCGGACGATATCCGTTTAGGGGAATTGCCACCATTAGCGCCGGAAAGGTTGTTACGAAGGCGAGAGGAGAGCGTTGTCGGAATCACCGAAAAACGTCGGATGAATGCCGTCCCGTCACGGAAACGGACCGCTTCAATACCGACTGCGATTCGGCTGAATCAATGCGAAACGGACAGAAAACGGAAACGGCGCCACCGAGTATCGACGATCCCGGGGGCGGTGCGGCCGAACGGCGGGGCACCCCGAACGCCCTGCCGCTCCTCCGGGGACGGCGTCCGCTGGAGCGGTGGAACCTCCGGCGGNGGAGGCGGCCCGCCGACAGGCGGGGCGCCGGTCGGGGCGCAGGTCGGGACGGCGACGCAGGGGCGGGGCCGCCCGGCACCGTGACGACCGCGCTGACCTGGTCGGACGGAACGGAAATGACACCCCTCCAGCGGACGTGCCCGCTCCGGGACCGGGAGCGGAAACGCTCAGGGCGGCCGAAACGGGGACTTTGGGCACGTGTGGCCGCTGATTCCGGTGGCGGCTCCCCGGCGATCCCCGGGCCCGGAACGTCCCCTCCCGGGGATCGCCGGGGCGCCGGAGGCCCGGGGACGGTATTACGGCCATTCAGCTCGACCGAATGTGGCCGTAACACCGCCCTCATTTCTCTGGCGCCCCGTAAATCACATGCGAAACGGGAAGCACAGGCCCCGCGGGACACACAGCTTGCCGGGCCGGACGAAGCCGATCCCGCCCTCCCCCGGCCTCCTGCTGCGGCGCGCTCCCTTTCCCCCCGGTCGGTTCACATCGGCTGGAGTGGTGACATTTCCGTTCCGACCGACCAGGTCAGCGCGCTCGTCGTGGCGTTGGGGCGGCCCTACCCCCGCGTCGGCGCCCTGGCCGTCGGCCTGCGGCCGCCCGCCCATGACGACCATGGCCGCCGAACGTTCCACCGCTCCAGCGACACCGTTGGCGAATTCGGTGGGGAGTTCACCCAAGGCGCGGGCGAGCGAATCGACAGGTCCGGGTGGTGGCCGACGCTACTCCAGTGGGCCTGTGCATCCGCGCGGACCGGGGACACCGCGACGACCGGGGGCACGTGCCGCGGAGGTCCCGCCCGACCCGCGGTAGAACGGTCTGCGCAGGACGATGACCCCGCCCGGGGCACGGGGACGCGGAAACACGACAGCCCCCGATCCCGCCCTACATCGCCTCGGCGTCCTGCTGGGAGGTCACGTCCACGGAACTTCCGCCCGGCCGGGTCGCCCGCTGAATACGGCTCTGGGACCGACCGGGCCGCCTTCAGGCCAGCACGATCGTCACGCCTCGGGCGACCCTGCCCCTGCATCGGTGCTCCGACCGGCGCCCCGCCTGTCGGCGGGCCGCACGGGCGCCGTGCCCGGGCAGGCACACGTCCGGGCCGTCAAGGGCCCGACCGGGGCGTCTCCTGAGGCCGAACGGTCCCGGCCGCCGCGCGTGGCACCGACCCCGACACACACTCCGACGGGGACGGCCCCTGTGGCCTCTCCGGCTCCTCTCAGGCCCCGCCGCTGCCCGCGGGCGCCTCCACCGCCAGGAAGTCCCGCACGGCCTCCTTGAGCGCCCGCGCCGACACCGCGGTTGCGTGGTCCCGCTTCGGGATCCGCACCACCTGTGTGCCGCAGCGCTCGGCCAGCTCCTCCACGTCCTCGGCCACCGCGTCCCGTTCCCCCGCCGCGAACAGCATGGGCGCACCCGGCACCGGCTCAGGGGTGAACGGCCGCGACGCCTGCCCGCGCGCGCACGCCGCCAGCGCCTCCATGTCGTTGCCGGGCAGCGTCGCCGCCACCCGGTACAGCCGTCCGAACGGCGAGTCATCCCGCTCCAGCGCGTACAGGTCGGCCCCGGCGAAGGGGTCCCTCGGGCCGAACCCCGCCAGCACCAGGCGGCGCACCCGGTGGGGGTGGCGCAGCGCCAGCTCCCAGGCGTTGCGCGAGCCCATCGAGTACGCGAGGACGTCGACCCGGTCCGCGCCCACCGCGTCCAGAACGTGCACCACGTCCTCGGCGATCCGCTCGGGCGTGTAGGCGTCGTCGTCGTGCGGCTTGCCGCTGCCGCCGTGCCCGCGCAGGTCGGGGGCGATCGTCGCGCGCCCCTCCAAGGCGGCGGGCCACCCGGCCCGCACCCAGTTCATCTCGTGGTTCGACCCGAACCCGTGCAGCAGCAGGACGGGAGGCGCCCCGCCCGCTGCGGCGGGGTCCCCCTCGACCATGCACCGGATGGGCACCTCTGCGGGGAAGACCTGGTCCATTTCCCACCGTTTCCCGGCGTCACCGGCACATGGCGCGGCCACGCAGCGTCGTCTCCACCGTGACCGGGCCTCCCGGAGCGGCCGGACCCCTTTTCGGCCCGGCCCGCGGTCGCCCGGTCGCTCCTGCTCACTCCTGCGGCGGACGCAGGCGCCCCCGCCGCCGCGGCGGCTCGTCCTCCGTCGGGACCCGCCCCACGATCCCCGACTGCGCGCCGGTGCGGCCGTCCCCGGCCGGCGCCTCCACCGCGAAGGTGACCAGGGGCGCCCCCACCTGGACCACCTCGCCCTCGGCGGCGTGCAGCCGCACGATGGTGCCGCCGTGCGGGGAGGGGATCTCCACGGCCGACTTGGTGGTCTCCAGCTCCACCAGCGGGGCGTTGCGCGCGATCTCGTCGCCGGGGGCGGCCAGCCATTCCAGGACGGTGGCCTCGACCAGGCCCTCGCCCAGGTCGGGCAGGGTGAAGGTGCGCTCGGTGGTGTCGGTCATGGGCGCTCGTACTCCAGGGTCCTCTGCACGGCGGACAGGATGCGGTCGATGGTGGGCAGGTACTGCGGCTCCAGCGGCCCGGCCGGGTAGGGCACGTCGAACCCGGCCACCCGCTCCACCGGGGCGGCCAGCGCGCCGAAGGCGCGCTCGGTGATCAGGGAGCCGACCTCCGCCCCCAGGCCCGCGGTCAGCGGCGCCTCGTGCACCACCACCGCCCGGCGGGTGCGGGCCGCCGAGGCGGCCAGCCCCTCGGCGTCGATCGGCTTGAGCCAGCGCAGGTCCACCACCTCCAGCTCCACCCCGTCCTCGGCGGCGTACTCGGCGGCCTGCAGGCACCGGTGCACCATGGCCCCCCACGCCACCAGCGTGGCGTGCCGGCCGGGGCGGAGCACGCGGCTGCGGCCCACCGGCATGTCGTCGGCGCCGGCGGCGGTGTCCACCGGGCGGCGCTCCCAGTAGCGGGCCTTGGGCTCCATATAGACGACGGGGTCGTCGCAGCGCACCGCCTGCACCAGCAGCCGGTAGGCGTCCTGCGGGTCGGAGGGCGCGCACACCTTGAGTCCGGGCACGTGCGCGAAGAGCGCCTCCAGGCTCTCCCCGTGGTGCTCGGGTGCCTGGATGCCGCCGAAGCTCGGCAGGCGCAGGGTGACCGGCATCGGTGCGGCGCCGCGGCTGCGGTAGTGCATCCGGGCGAGCTGGTTGACGATCTGGTCCACGGCCGGGTAGGCGAACCCGTCGAACTGCAGCTCGGGGATGGGCCGCCAGCCGTTCATGGCCAGGCCCACCGCCATGCCGACGATGGCGGACTCGGCCAGCGGGGTGTCGAAGACGCGCTCGGAGCCGAAGTCGCGCTGCAGGCCGTCGGTGACCCGGAAGACGCCGCCGAGGGCGCCCACGTCCTCGCCGAAGACCAGGGTGCCGGGGTCCTGTTCGAGAACGGTGCGCAGGGCGGCGTTGATCGCCTGCTGCATCGACATCTCGCGGCCCCCGGCCGCGGGGGCGGGCCTGCGGGCGGCCGCGGCCGCCTCGGTCATCGTGCCGGTCACGGCCGGACCTCCTCGTGCCAGACGCGCTGCTGCCGGGCGAGCTCCTCGGTGGGCTCGCGGAAGACGTGGGCGAACAGGTCGGTGCCCTCGGGCTCGGGGGCCGCGGCGACCCCGTCGCGGACGGCCTCGGCGCGCTCCCGGGCCTCGTGCGCGGCCTGTTCGAAGAAGGCGGGGTCGCCGCTGCCGTCGGCCTCCATGCGCGCCCGCAGGAGGGTCAGCGGGTCGCGGTCGCGCCAGGCGCGCTCCTCCCCGGCGTCCCGGTAGCGGGAGGTGTCGTCGGAGGTGGAGTGCGGCTCCACCCGGTAGGTGAGCGCCTCGATGAGGCTGGGCCCCTGCCCCGAGCGGGCGCGCTCCAGCGCCTGGGCGGTGGCGCGGTGGACGGCGGCGGCGTCGTTCCCGTCGACCGCCGTGCCCGGCATGCCGTAGCCCTGGGCGCGGGCGGCGACCGAGCCGCCCGCGACCTGCCGGTCGTTGGGCACCGACAGGGCCCACCGGTTGTTCTGGCAGAAGAACACCACCGGGGCCCGGTAGACGGCCGCGAAGTTCATCGCCTCGTGCACGTCGCCCTCGGAGCTGGCGCCGTCGCCGAAGTAGGCCACCGCGCAGCCGGACCCGCCGCGCAGCCGCTCGCCGACCGCCCAGCCGACCGCGTGCGGCACCGGTCCGCCCACGACCGCGTTCAGGCTGGAGAAGCGGGAGGCCATCGGGTCGTACAGGCCGCCGTGCCACAGGGCCCGGTGGCTGGCCATGTAGCCGACCATGTCCACACCCATCGCCAGGGCCACGCCCATCTCCCGGTAGGTCGGGAAGGCGAAGTCGCGCTCGGTGTCGAGCGCCGCCGCCCCGGCGACCTGGGCGGCCTCCTGCCCGCGCAGGGAGACGTAGGCGGGGAAGACGCCCTGGCGCTGCAGGGCGATCGCCTCCTCGTCGATGCGCCGCGCGGTGAGCATCTCGCGGTAGCAGCGCCGCGCGAGGTCGGGGCCGAACTCCGGGTGGGGGTCGGGCCCGGCGTGTGTGGGGCTCGGCATCGTCATGAGGGGCGGCTCCCTTATCACCGGCATGACCGCGGTGTCGGTGGGTCGGTGTCGCGTTCGGGTGTGTCGGCGTTCCGGCCGTCCCCGGCGGTCGGCCCGGGACGGTCGGTGACGTATCGGTCCACGTGCCCCGATTCTGGACAGGAGATCGACAGTTGCGCTAGATATCGACGCAAAGTCGAAACAATTGCGAACGAAATATGGATTTTGCTCCGCTATCGTCTAACCATGAAGGACGTAATCAGGCCGTGGGCGGAGGTCGTTCGAGACGGCCCCACCGACGGGGCCGCACGGGACGGGCCGCGCCGGGGCCCGGCAGAGGCCGCGGCACGGCGGCGGGGCGCGCGAACGGCAGGGCCGGGGCGAGGGGCGCCGGAGACGCACACGCCCGGCGTCCATGAGCGGGGAGAGGCGGCGCCGGTCGCGACCGCCCCCGGCTCACAGGTCCGGGAAGGGGTCCTCGGGCAGGCCCTCGTCGCCGATCTCGGCGTCGCAGGCGTTGATCACCGAGACGTACTCCTCCTCCACCTCGAAGGTGTGGCCGCCCAGCTCGAATGCGGGGATGAGATTTGTCTCCACCGGGCCGATGCGCACCCCCCGGGGGAAGACGTGCCAGATGCGCTTGGGGCGGGTGCGGCTCCAGAACCGGTTGGAGACCACCGTGATGGCCGAGTCGGTGACCACGAACACGAAGAAGACCGTCTCGTTCCACGAGGCCGGGAAGATGTAGCGGATGTCCTCGCCCGCGGGCAGGAAGCCGCGGACGCGTTCGCGGACTTCGGCGGAGACCGGCATGGCGCATCCTTCCCATGGGCGGCCGTCCGCGCGGAGCGCGGGTCGGGGGCGGCCGCCGACCCATCCTAGGCGGGGCCGCGCCGCCCCACCCCGTCTCACCGGTCAAGACGATAATGGACTAAACCGTCTCATACCTGGTACTTCGTTTCTGAGCACCCGCACCCATGGAGACGCCGCATGGCCCACGGGGACACCCGACCCGGACCAGACGCCCCGCCCGGCGCCGATGCCGTGACCGGCACCGGCGCCGAGCCCGACCGCCCCCGCGCCGCGGCCGCCCCGGACCGCTCCCGCGCCCGCACGCGGCGCGCCGCCCGGCTGCCCGACGCCACCGACGAGGTGATCATCTCCGCCCTGTCCGAAGACGCCCGCACCGGCATCACCGAGATCGCGGCACTGGCCAACGTGTCCCGCGCGACGGCCTACAACCGCATCAAGCGCCTGACCGACGACGGCATCATCCGCGGCTACTCGGTGATCGCCGACCACGCCCGGATGGGGCTGGGGGTGACCGCCCTGGTCCTGATCTCCGGCAGCCAGCCGGACTGGCGCGCCAACCGGGAGGTGCTGTCGTCCTACCCCGAGGTCGAATACTGCTGGTACGTGGTGGGGTCCGCCGACATCGTGCTGCTGGTACGCGTCGCCGACACCGACCAGCTGCGCGACCTGATCCTGACCCGGCTGCAATCCCTGCCGGGGGTGACCGCGACCCAGACCCTCACCGTCATCGACGAGGTGGTGCACCGCCCCGTCGTCCGCCCGGCCGAGGACTGACGGCGCGGGCACGGCCGACCGCCGTCCCGCCGCCTCCCTCCCCGGCCACGACCCCCGCCCGCACGCGCGAACGTACGCCTCCGGCCCGCTCCTGGAGGCCTCGTCGCGTCACGCCGCCGCCCTACCGGTTGCCGCGGGCGGTCGTGCACTCTGGAATGGCGCGATCTCCATCCGGCCAGGTCGGCACGGCCGGTACGGCGCCAGAGCGGGCCCGGCCGTACGTCGGCACCCCGACCGGCGCCCCGCCCGTGACGGCGTCCGCCGGTACGGTGGAAATCTCGGCGGCCATGGCCGCCGTGGGGGGGCGGCCGAACTCCGACCACAGATGGGGAAACCGGTCAGGGCACCGACGTAGAGGCGGGTCCGCCCCGAGGCCGTGGCGTTCGCGTCGGCCGGGTCGGACAGAAGCCGCACCTCTCCAACAGACGCCACGCTGCGGGCCGGAAAGGGGCGTACGCCTGAATCCCCCGGCCGCCCATTGCGGCGGAGGGACGGTGTCCTCGAAAGCGGCCCATCGGCCCCCTTGGGCGCGCGCCGACAGGCAGGGCGCCGGTCGGGGTGCCGACGCACGGGCGGGGCCGCCCCGACACCGCGACGACCGCACGGACCAGGCCGGACGGAAATGGCACCTCTCCAACGGACGCGACCGCAGGGCGCCGGTCGGGGCTCCGCAGAAGGGCCGGACCAGGTTCGGCCCGGAGCCGCTGCGTCAGCGTCGAACCGGTCGGACGGCGATCACGTCCTCTCCTACCGCACGTGACCGGCGGTGGACGCGCGCCCTCACATCACCCGGGCCACGGCCTCCTTCAGCTCCTCCAGGTAGGCGTCGGCCTCCCGCCGCACGTCGTCGATCTCGTCGACGACCGGTAGCACGACCTCCAGGTACGCCTTCAGCTTCGGCTCGGTCCCCGAGGGGCGCAGCGTCACGCGCCCGCGCGCGCCGCCGCCCA
Organism: Nocardiopsis chromatogenes YIM 90109; assembly: GCF_000341185.1. Lineage (GTDB taxonomy): Bacteria > Actinomycetota > Actinomycetes > Streptosporangiales > Streptosporangiaceae > Nocardiopsis_A > Nocardiopsis_A chromatogenes. The sequence goes on along the minus strand of NZ_ANBH01000036.1, from coordinate 4,116 downwards.
GCCGGTAGCGCAAGGCGTCGGTCGGCGGAAGCCCGTCCAGCCCGGGGGCGAAGTCCTCCACCCCCTCCACCTCCAGCGGCCCGAAGGCGCGCGGGGTATCGGCGCGCAGGCGCTCCATGGCCCCGGCGATCCGGGCCGCGTCGTCGGTCCGCAGCGACACCTGGCCCGTGCGGTGCAGCCCGTAGGCGCGCGCCTGGTCGTCCAGCAGGTCGAGCAGGGTGCGCCCGGCGCGCTTCGCGCGCGCGGCGATCCCGGCCAGGACCAGCGCCGCGCCGATCCCGTCCTTGTCCAGCACAGGGCGGCCGTCGTCACCGCCGATGCAGTAGCCCAGGGCCTCCTCGTAGCTGAAAACGTTGCGCTCGCCGGGTCCGCCCGCGCGGACCAGCCACTTGAAGCCCGTGAGCGTCTCGGCGCAGCGCACGCCGTGCGCGGCGGCGATCTTCGGCAGCAGCCCGGCCGACACGATGGTGGTGGCCACCACCCGGTCGGCGCCCGAGGTCTCGCGCAGCACCTGCTCGGCGAGCAGGCCGCCCACCTCGTCGCCGGTCAGCAGCCGCCCGCCGGGGGCGCCGGGTACGCCCACGGCGAGACGGTCGGCGTCGGGGTCGTTGGCCAGGACGATGTCGGCGCCGACACGCCGCCCCTCGGCCATGGCGGCGTCCATCACCCCCGGCTCCTCGGGGTTGGGGAAGGGGGCGGTGGGAAAGTCGGGGTCGGGGTCGTCCTGCTCGGCGACGCCGTACGGGGCGGGGATACCGGCCTCGGCGAAGGCGGCACGCAGCACCGGGCCGCCGACGCCGTGCAGGGGCGTGTAGCAGACGCGCACGTCGCGGTCGTCGCCGATGGGCAGGGCGGCCACGGCGGCGGCGTACTCGGCGGTCAGGCCCTCGGGCGCCGGGGTGACGTCGGTGCCCCGGGGCAGTTCGTCCGCGAAGGGGGCCGCGTCGATGGCGGTGGAGATCTCCACGTCCGAGGGCGGGATGATCTGCGCGCCCGCCTCGCCGGGCGCGGCGCCCCCGGCAGTGCCCTGGAAGACCTTGTAGCCGCTGTCGCGGGCGGGGTTGTGGCTTGCGGTGACCATCACCCCGGCGGCGGCACGCAGGCGGCGCACGGCGTAGGCGAGCACGGGGGTGGGCAGCGGGCCGGGGAGGAGTACGGGGCGGCAACCGGCCCCGGCCAGGACCTCGGCGGTGGCACGGGCGAAGTCGGCGGAACGGTGGCGGGCGTCGTACCCGACGGCGACGACGGCGCCGGGCCCGGCCCATTCGGCGACCCCGGCGGCCGCGCGCATGGCGACGGCGGTGTTCATCCGGTTGGGTCCGGCCCCGAGCTCGCCGCGCAGGCCCGCGGTGCCGAACTCCAGGTGGGCCCCGAACCGGTCGGCGAGGGCCGCGTCGTCGCCGGAGTCCAGCAGGGCGGCGAGCTCGGCGCGGGTGGCGGGGTCGGGGTCGTGGGCCAGCCATTCGCGCGCACGGTCGCGCAGGACGGCCGCGGTCTCCTCCATGCGAACGCCTTTCTGACGCAGAGGGTGCGCCCCGGTCGCCCGGGCGTCCGCCAGCCTACTCCGCGGACGTCGACGGGGAACGGCCTTTTGGGCCCCGACAGGGGCCGCAGCGGCGGACTCCGTCGTCGCGAAGCGCGCCCTTGAACCGGTGGACCGCGGACCGCCGGGCATTCACACGACGTGCGCCCCGACGACGAGAGCACCGGCACGCCTGCCGTGAACACCCCGGGATCGGGCAGGCCGCCCGGGTCGGGCAGCGTTCCTTGAGAAGGCCCCATCGCCCACCGGGAACGAGGCGGTCCCCTCGCCACCCGGCGACCAGCACGCCGCTCGGGCCCCGAGCCCACCCCTTGTCCGGCCTCCTGCGCCCACCCGGCGCTCGGTGACGGCGTCCGCATCCGGCCGCCCGCTGCCTGGGCCGGTCACCGCGTGGCCGTTCGCCGCCTGGGCCGGTCACCGCCTGGCCGGTCGCCGGTCAGGGCTCCGACGGTGGACCAGGCCCACCACACAGCCATGACGTGCCTGGCCGCCCCGGCTCCGGCCGCCGAAGGCTCCCTCGCTCCTCCTCCGCTCCGCGGGGAGCCGACTCAGAGCTTGCCCACCACACCCGCCAGCAGGCCGCCGAGTCCGGCGGCGGCCTCGCGGCCGGTGTCCAGGACCTCCTTGTGGCCCAAGGGCTGGTCCGACAGGCCCGCCGCGATGTTGGTGACCAGCGAGATACCGAGCACCGAGGCCCCTAGGGAGCGGGCCGCGATCGCCTCCAGTGCGGTGGACATGCCCACCAGGTCGGCCCCGAGCGCGCGCAGCATGCGGATCTCGGCGGGGGTCTCGAACTGCGGGCCGGGCATGGCCGCGTAGACGCCCTCCGGCAGCGAGGGGTCGACCTCGTGCGCCAGCGCGCGCAGGCGCGGGTCGTACAGGGTCGTCAGGTCGACGAACTCCGCACCGGTCAGGGGCGAGCGCGCGGTGAGGTTGATGTGGTCGGCGATGAGGACCGGGCTTCCCACCGGCACATCCGAACGCAGACCGCCCGCGGCGTTGGTGAGCACGATGGTCTGGGCCCCGGCTTGGACGGCCGTGCGCACCGCGTGCGCGACGGCGTCGGCGCCGTGCCCCTCGTACAGGTGGGTGCGGCCGAGGAAGACGAGCACCTCGCCGCCGCCGGACCGCACGGCGCGCACCGTCCCGGCGTGCCCGGTGACCGCGGGCGGTGGGAAGCCGGGCAGGTCGGTGACGGGGACCTCCTCGACGGTCTCCCCCAGCGCATCGGCGGCCGGTCCCCAGCCCGAGCCCAGGACGACGGCGGCGCGGAAGGAATCGGTACCGGTGCGCTCGCGCAGCGCGTCCGCTGCCTCTCCGGCTCTGGCGATCGGGTCGGTGCTCACGGGTCGCGTTCTCCTCACGGTGGTCCGGTCGGCCGCGACCGCCCGCATGGTGGGGACGGTCGCGGGAATGCCGCTTGGGGCATCCTTTCCCGTCCCGGCGGTCGAAGGCAACGGTGGCCGCGCCGGGCGCCCCCGTGTGTCGCCGACGATGGGCGAGAAGGCGAGAGCACGGCGGACCACGCCGGAAGTCCCAGGTCAGACTGACCAGGAGAGCGGTCTTGAGAGACGGCGAAGAGCGGGGCCAGGCCGAAGAAGCCCGTCATTCCGCCGATGGCGCCCGCCGGTCAGCCAGAGCACCAAGCACCAGAACGGGGACGGGTCCGACAATGGGCGGCGACGAAGCAAGCGGGGCGGTTCCCCGGCCCCACCTGCCGAGCGGCAGGCCCCTCGCGGTCCAGGTGGACAGCGGGCGGCAGAGCCGGTGCCCCACTCCCCGGCCCCGGCCGGGCGGCAGGCCGCCGGGGTGCCAGGTGGAGGCGGCGACGACGAAGGTCGGCGGCCCCTCCGGCAGCGCCGTCGGCCGCCCGGCGCGCGGGTGGTCGCCGTGATGGGCGGCGACGGCGAGAGCGGGGCGGTTCCCTGATCCTGCCTGCCGGGCGGCGGGTTCCTCGCGGTCCGGGAGGGCGGCGCGGCACCCGGGGTTCGCGCTCTTCCGCATCCGTGGCGGCCGCCGGGCCGGCGCGGTGAACCCCCCCAGTCCTGTGGCCTGGGCGGATACTCCGCGTTAGGTGCGGGCGGGGGCGGGAAACGCGCCCAGCGACACCCACGGACGTCCCGGAGCGACGAAGACCGCGACACCAGAACAGGTTCTAGAGGTGAAATGTCTTGTTCATTCCTGTCTGAGGTGTTCCGACTGAGCGCGGGGGCAGGCGCTGGGCCGCCGGGTCCCGTCCGCCGGGCCCCAAGAGGCCGCGCGGGGCCGATATCGGCTACACACGGTGACGCCAGGCCTGGCAAACGGCCCTGGTGTGCCGTTTAAGGCCCTCCAAGCACCGGATCCCGTTCACATGTCGCGATGAACGTACACCGGCACCGCCCGCCGGGCCGCCCCGGGCGTCGAACAGGGCGCGGGAGGCCTGTCTGCGCCCCGAGAATCGGGCGAAGCGGACACCGGGCCGGTAGCGGCGGACCCAAACCCGCCTTTCGGACCCCGCGAGCACCCCTGCGGGCATCCTGCGCGGCGGAACCGCCACGCAACCGCCGACCAGGCACCGGTTCCGCCAGGCA
>NZ_ANBH01000035.1:18448-38877 GCF_000341185.1 Nocardiopsis chromatogenes YIM 90109 | reverse complement strand
GGCGCTGCGGTAAGGGGCGCGGACCTCTTCTCGCCGCCGCTCTCCACCTCACACTCCGGTGGCCCGACACCCGGCCGGGGCCGTAAGCGGGGCACCTGCCGAGCCGCCTTCCCGAACCACGAGCGGCCTGCCGCCCGGCAAGCAGGGCCGGGGAACCACCCGGCTTGCTCCGTCGCCGCCCATCACGGCGACCACGCACACGCCCGACGGACGACAACGCTGCAGGCAGGGCCACCGACCCGCGTCGTCGCCGCTGCTTTTCCCTGCCTTCCGGCGGCCCGCCGTCCGGCCGGAGCCCATGAGCGGGGCACCAGCTCTTCCGTCGCTGCCATCAACGGAGACCGCGCACGCACCGTGCGGCCGACAGGCACCGCCCCAAGGGCCGCCCGGCTCTCCTCGGCGGTCATACCAAGCGCATCGACAGCACGTGCTGCGGGCCCGCGTCGCCGCCCAGGTAGCGGCGGCCCGTGTCCTCGAAGCCCCCGGCGAGATACGCCCTGTACCCGGCGGGGTTGGCCGTCTTCACCGTCGCCAGGATCTCCTCCGCCTCCGGCGCGGCCTCGCGGGCCAGTGACGGCAGCAGGCGGCAGGCCCTCCGTCCCACACCCTCGCCCTGCCAGCGGACCGCGATCAGGAACGACCTCAGCATCACCGCCCGTTCCGGCGCAGCGGTCAGGCTGGAACCGTCACCGGGCACGATCCCCGTGCCCGTCGGCACCGACCTGTCGAGGATTCCGAATCCCGCCGTCTCGCCGTCCACCAGGACCGCGAACGGCACCTGTCCGGGGTGGGCGTCGGCCTTGGGCAGGGTCGCCACCGGCGGGTCCACGAACCTGTTCTGGCCCGGCGCCAGACGCAGGCCCAGCACACCGGCGCGGGCGCGCGCGATACGCGCCCCCGCTCCGTCCGACGCTCCGGACGGCGCCGCGGCCGGAATCCCGTCCGGTGCCCCGGGCTGCGCCTCGTCCGATGCCCCGTCCGGCGTGGCGTCCGACGCCCCGTCCATCCCGTCCAGGCGTAGCAGGTCCACGGCGCCGCAGGGCGCCGTGGGGCCGGGTACGCCGGACATCGCCCCTCCTCTGGTGTCTTCTCCAGGGCCCATCGCCCCGCCCGCCCCGGCGGCTCAGGTGCCGACCGGGTGCCACACGGTCTTGGTCTCCAGGAACGGCCGGATACGGCTCAGCCCCGGATCGGCCTCCCACTCCACCGCCGGGTCCGGGCGCAGCACCCGCTTCAGGGTCTCGGCCGCCGCCTCCTCCAACTCGGCGGCCAGCTCCCCCGCACCGGCCAGGTCCAAGGCGTTCACGTCGGCGTGCGCCGCCAGCGGCGGGGCCAGCTCGGCGGTGCGGCCGGTCAGGATGTTGGCGACCCCGCCGGGCAGGTCGGACGTGGCCAGCACCTCGGCCAGCGCCACCGCCGGCAGCGGCGCGCGCTCGGAGGCCGCCAGCACCGCCGTGTTGCCCATGGCCACCACCGGTGCCAGCACCGACACCAGGCCCAGCAGCGGGGCCTCCTGCGGCGCGAGCACCGCCACCACCCCGGTCGGCTCGGGCGCGGACCGGTTGTCGTACGGCCCGGAGACCGGGTTGGTGCCGCCGAGCACCTGGGCGGCCTTGTCGGTCCACCCCGCGTAGTACACCCACCGGTCGATCGCGGCGGACACCTCGCGCTCGGCCTCGGGGCGCCCCGCCCCGGTGGCGGCCGCCAGCTCCGCGGCGAACTGGGCCCGGCGGCCCTCCATCATCTCCGCCGCCCGGTACAGGACCTGCCCCCTGTTGTAGGCGGTGCGCCCCGCCCACCCGGGGAAGGCCTTGCGGGCCGCGGCCACCGCGTCCCGGGCGTCCTTGCGCGAGGCCATGCCCGCGTTGGCCAGGTGCTCTCCGTCCGCCGACGCCACGGGGTAGGACCTCCCCGACTCCGATCGCGGGAACGCCCCGCCGATGTACAGCTTGTGGGTCTTGCGGACGGCGACGCGCGGCGCCTCCGCCCCCTCGTGCCGGTGCTCAGGCAAGGTAGGCCTCCAGTCCGTGGCGCCCGCCCTCCCGGCCGTAGCCGGACTCCTTGTACCCGCCGAACGGGCTGGCCGGGTCGAACCTGTTGAAGGTGTTGGACCACACCACCCCGGCGCGCAGCCGCTCGGCGGTCCACAGCATCCGCGACCCCTTCTCGGTCCACACCCCGGCCGACAGCCCGTAGGGCGTGTTGTTGGCCTTGGCGACCGCCTCCTCGGGGGTGCGGAACGTCAGCACGCTCAGCACCGGCCCGAAGATCTCCTCGCGGGCGACCCGGTGCGCCTGCGTCACGCCGGTGAAGACCGTCGGGGGGAACCAGTGGCCGCGCTCGGGCAGCGTGCACGGCGGCGACCATGCCTCGGCGCCCTCGGCGCGCCCCGTCTCGGCCAGGGCGCGGATGCGCTCCAGCTGGGCGGCCGAGTTGACCGCGCCGATGTCGGTGTTCTTGTCCAGGGGGTCGCCGAGCCGCAGCAGGGCCATACGGGCCCGCAGCCGCTCCAGGAACTCCTCGGCGACCGACTCCTGGACCAGCAGCCGCGACCCCGCGCAGCACACGTGGCCCTGGTTGAAGAAGACGCCGTTGACCACGCCCTCCACGGCCTGGTCCAGGGCCGCGTCGTCGTAGACGATGTTGGCGCCCTTGCCGCCGAGCTCCAGGGTGAGGCGCCTGCCGGTCCCGGCGAGCGCGCGGGCGATGCCCCGGCCCACCTCGGTCGAGCCGGTGAAGGCGACCTTGTCGGCCCCCGGGTGGGTGACCAGCAGCCGCCCGGTCTCCCCGTCGCCGGTGACGATGTTGACGACGCCCGGCGGCAGCTCCGCCTCCTGGCACACCTCGGCGAACAGCAGCGCCGACAGCGGGGTGGTCTCGGCGGGCTTGAGCACCGCGGTGTTGCCCGCCGCGAGCGCCGGGGCGATCTTCCAGGCGAGCATCAGCAGCGGGAAGTTCCACGGCACGACCTGCGCGCACACGCCGACCGGCCGGGGGTCGGGCCCCATCCCGGCGTAGGCGAGCTTGTCGGCCCACCCGGCGTGGTAGAAGAAGTGCGCGGCGGCCATGGGCACGTCGAAGTCGCGCGTCTCCTTGATGGGCTTGCCGTTGTCGAGGGTCTCCAGCACCGCGATCTCGCGGGCCCGCTCCTGCAGGATGCGGGCGATACGGAAGAGGTACTTGCCGCGCTCGGCGCCGGGCAGGTCCCGCCACACGGTGTCGTAGGCGCGGCGGGCGGCGGCCATCGCCCGGTCCACGTCGGCCTCGCCGCAGACCGCCACCCGTGCCAGCGGCTCCTCGTCGGAGGGGTCGGCGGTGGTGAGGTGCCCGCCGCTCTTGGCGGGCGCGAACTCCCCGTCGATGAACGGGTCGTAGGCCTCGCGCAGCCGCACCACCGAGCGCGACTCGGGGGCGGGCGCGTACTCCAAGGGCTGTCCGTCCAACCGCGAACCCTTCCTGTTCGTGCTCGTTCCGCCGTGGTCGGCCGGTCCGCCGTCCGTTCCGGCGGCCCCGTCCCCGCCCGTCGGCGCCTGGGGCCCGTCCTCGCTGCTCATGGGTGGCCGCCTCAGTCGATGGTGAAGTAGTCGGGACCGGCGTAGGCACCGGTGCGCAGTTTGGCGCGCTGCATCAGCAGGTCGTTGAGGAGGCTGGAGGCGCCGATCCGGAACAGCGCCGGGTCCAGCCAGCGCGGCCCGGCCACCTCCTGCACCATCACCAGGTTGCGGATCGCCTCCTTGGCGGTGCGGATGCCCCCGGCGGGCTTGACGCCGACGGCGCGGCCGGTGGCCGCCAGGTTGTCGCGGACGGCCTCCAGCATCACCAGCACCACCGGGGGCGTGGCGGCGGGCGCCACCTTGCCCGTGGAGGTCTTGATGAAGTCGGCGCCCGCGCCCATCGCCAGCCAGGAGGCGCGGCGCACGTTGTCGAGGGTGGACAGCTCGCCGGTCTCCAGGATGACCTTGAGGTGGGCGCCGCCGCAGGCCTCCCTGACGGCGGTGATCTCCTCGTGGACCTTGCGGTAGTCCCCGGCGAGGAACGCGCCGCGGTCGATGACCATGTCGATCTCGGTGGCGCCGTCGGCCACGGCCCGGCGGGTGTCGGCCAGCTTGGCCTCCAGCGGCGCGCGCCCGGAGGGGAAGGCGGTGGCGACCGAGGCGACGCCCACGCCGCTGCCGCGCACCGCCTCGGCGGCGACGGCGACCAGGTCGGAGTAGACGCAGACGGCCGCGGCGGACGGGGCCTCCGGGTCGTCGGGGTCGGGGCGGCGGGCCTTGGCGGCCAGCGCGCGCACCTTCCCGGGGGTGTCGGCGCCCTCCAGGGTGGTCAGGTCGACCATGCGCACGGCCAGGTCGAGTGCGGCGGCCTTGGCGGTCGTCTTGACCGAGCGGGTGGCCAGCCCGGCGGCGCGTTCGCGGGCGCCGACCTCGTCCACGCCGGGCAGCCCGTGCAGGAACTCGCGCAGGGCCCGGTTGCTGGGGGCCTGCTCGGCGGCGATGGCGGTCTGGGGCACGGTCCACCTCGTGAGCGGTCGTCGTGAGCGGTTCCTCTTCGTCGGCCGGGGATCGTCCGGCCCTCGCCTGGAGCCACCCTAACGCGCGGGCGCGGGGGCGCCCGGCGGCGGTCCCCGGCGGGGCTCTCCGGCCGATGTCCCTCCCCTGGACCGTTGAGGGGAGAGAGGTGCTCCGGCCGGTGGTCGCAGACCACCGGCGGCCGCTTGACCGGGGCGCCCATCAGCCGGTCGTGCCGGACCGCGGCGTTGAGCGCGCAGACCTCCGGCACCCCCGGCCCACAAGCCCCTGGCGGTGCGCCGGGCATGGCGCTCCGGCCCCAGCCGACCCGCACACACCGCCCACCGGCGCCCTTCGCCGTGCCCGCAGCCGGATCAGAGTCCTCCTATCGACGATCTCGGCGTGTTTCTTGGAGCAGGCCCGTAGAGGGCACCGGCGGCGTGCGGCCCGGGGATGAACCGGTCGCCGCGCTGTCGTCCGTTGGGAGCGCGGCGGGGCCCCCGCCCGGGCGCCGACCGGACGCGGTGGCCCGGCTCCGGGGCGCGCCGGGCCCCGGGCGCGCCCGTCCCGCCCCGGTGGCCCGTACCCTGAACAGGCGAGGGACGTCGGCACCGGGCCGACTCCGCGCCGGAGGGGGACATGGCCGAGTTCCGGATCGTCTCGCAGGACGGATTCGACCTGAAGCGGCTCGCGGCGGCGCTCGCCGAGTCGCAGGGCTGGCCGCGCGAGCGCATCGGCATCTGGGAGAACCGGCGCGACGGCGAGGTCGTCGTCACCGTCGACGACGGGCTGCTGGCCCCCTCGACCGGCCCCGACCCGCTCACCCTGCCCATGCACACCCCCCGGGACGTGCACCGCGCCTGCGAGCTGATCCGCCGCCGGGACGGTTCGCTGCGCGGGGTGGACTTCGCCGAGCTGCGCCGCGAGGCCGCCCGCTTCTTCTCCGCCGGGTGGTCGGTGGCCGACCTGCTGCACGCGCTCAGCCACCGCCCCGACGGCGCCCCGTGGCCGCGCGGCGAGGGCTACCAGGGGGTGGAGTGGCTGCGCCACCGGCTCAAGCACTGGACCACCCCCAGCGGCGACATCCGGCCCTCGGTCTCCCAGGAGACGGTGCAGATGCGCATCGTCGGCCGGGCCGGGCTGCCCGAGGACATCGGGATGCCGCCCGAGGGGTCGGAGGAGGCCGCGCCGCGCACCGGCCGCGCGGCCCCCGACCGGGTGCGCGCCGCCGCCGACGACGCCCGGCGGCTGATCCGCGCCTCGACCCGCACCACCAGCGACGGGCTGTCCCACCAGGAGCGCACCGCATCCCGCATCAATCGGACAACGGACGCGGAGCAGTAGCTTCAGGGCCACGACACCCCAGTCGGTGATGCGTTACATTCCTCCGGTAGCACCGTAACGTTGTATACGGTCCGCACCGCGGGCCGCGGCCCGCCGCGGCCCGACCGTCCCTCGCGTCCCGTCGCCGGGAGGGCCCATGGCCGACACGTCCCTGTCCACCCTGCTGCCCGCCGACGCCATCGTGACCGGGATCGCGGCCGAGGACTGGCGTGCGGCGATCCGCGCCGCCGGAGAGCTGCTCGTCGCCGGAGGCGCGGCGACCTCGGACTACATCGGCCAGATGCAGGCGGCGGTGGATGAGTACGGCCCCTACATCGTCATCGCGCCGGGCCTGGCCCTGGCGCACGCCCGGCCCAGTGAGGCGGTGCTGCACACCGGCATGTCCTGGGCGGGCCTGGCGCGGCCGGTGGCCTTCGGCCACCCCCAGAACGACCCCGTGGAGCTGGTCATCGGGCTGGCGGCGGTGGACCACGACGGCCACTCCGGCGCCCTGTCCCGCCTGGCGCGCATGCTGGGCGACCCCGAGCGGCTGCGCGAGCTGAAGAAGATGCGCGAGCCCCGGGCGATCCACGAGGCGATCACCGAGTACGAGAGGGGCGAATAGGTGAGGATCCTCGCCGTATGCGGCATGGGCATCGGTACCAGCGTGCTGCTGAAGGCCAACGCTGAGAAGGCCGTCCGGGAACTGGGGCTGGACGCGGAGGTGGAGGTCGCCGACATCGGCACCGCACGCGGCGCCGCCGCCACCGCCGGCCTGGTGCTCACCTCGGGTGAGCTGGCCGCGGAGCTGGGCGACGTGGACATCCCGGTCGTGGTGGTGGCCAACTTCATGGACGCCGAGGAGATCCGCCGGGCCATCGCCGAGGGCACCGGTCGTTGAGGTCGGAGAACACGCCCCCGGCGGCCCGGCCTCAGGCCCGTCTCCCCTGAGCGTGCCACGGCCGNGGGTGGCGGCCCCCGCCACGGCGGGCCCGTGGACCCGTCGCGGGTCCCGGGGACGTCGGCTTCATGGCGGCGCGTCCGCCGCCGTCTCCCCCGGGACCGACGCGGCCGATCCGCGCGAGCCCTTGAGACCCCGGTAGTCGGACAGGCGGGAGCCCCCCATGGACGCGGTCCTCGCGATCGCCCGGTTCGTCGTCAACGAGATCCTCAGCGTCCCGGCCTACATGGTCGGGCTGATCACCGCGGTCGGCCTGATCGCGCTGCGCCGCCCGGTGGGACAGGTGGTCGGCGGCGGGATCAAGGCCGTGCTGGGCTTCCTGCTCATCGGTGCCGGGGCGGGCCTGGTCACCGCGGCCCTGGAACCGCTGGGCGCCATGATCCAGGGCGCGGCCGGCGCCCAGGGCGTGGTGCCCACCAACGAGGCGATCGTGGCCATCGCCCAGCAGGAGTTCGGCGCCCAGGTCGCCTGGATCATGATCGCCGGGTTCGCGCTGAGCCTGGTGCTGGCGCGGTTCACGCCCCTGCGGTACGTGTTCCTCACCGGCCACCACACCCTGTTCATGGCCACCCTGCTCACCATGGTGCTGGCGACCACCGGCCTGCCCGCCCCGGCCGCGGTCGCCCTGGGGGCACTGCTGCTGGCGGTGGCGATGGTGTCCCTGCCCGCGCTGGCCCAGCCGTGGACCCGGGCGGTGGGCGGCGACGGCAGGATCGCCATCGGCCACTTCGGCACCCTGGGCTACGTGGCCGCGGGCGCCACCGGACAGCTCGTCGGCAGGGGCAGCCGCCGGAGTACCGAGGACATGAAGCTGCCCGAAGGGCTGCGGTTCCTGCGCGACTCCATGGTGGCGACCGCGCTGAGCATGGTCGTCATCTACGTGGCGGTGGCCCTGCTGTACTGGGCCCGCCAGGGCACCGGGGCGGCGCTGGAGATGTTCCCGCCGGCCGAGGGCGTCGACCCGACGGTCGGGCACTTCGTGATGGCGTCGGTGATGGAGGGGCTGCAGTTCGGGATCGGCGTCGCGGTGATCCTGTACGGCGTGCGGACCATCCTGGGCGAACTGGTCCCGGCCTTCCAGGGGATCGCCGAGCGGATCGTGCCGGGCGCGGTGCCCGCCCTGGACGCCCCGATCGTCTTCCCCTTCGCGCAGAACGCGGTGCTCGTCGGGTTCCTGGCCAGCTTCGTCGGCGGGCTCGCGACGCTGGCGTTCATGGCCGGGGTGGCCACCCCGGTGTTCGGGTTGGCGCTGATCCTTCCCGGGCTGGTGCCGCACTTCTTCACCGGCGGCGCGGCGGGCGTGTACGGCAACGCGACCGGCGGGCGCCGGGGCGCGGTGCTCGGCGCCTTCGTCAACGGCGTGATCATCACCGTCCTGCCCGCGCTGCTGCTGGGCGTGCTGGGCGCGTTCGGGGAGGCGAACACGACCTTCGGGGACGCCGACTTCGGATGGTTCGGCATCGCGGTCGGCTACTCCTTCAGGGCCGGGGACGCCGCCGGGGTGGCACTGTCGCTGCTGGTGGCCGCGGTGCTGTTCACCGCGGCCGTGCTGGTGCAGCGCAAGGCGGTGCTCGGGGGCTGGGACCCGGCCGCGCGCCACAAGGCCGCGCTGGAGCGCCGCGAGGAGGAGAGCAGCCGGGAGGGGCCGGAAGGCCGACAGGCCGGGGGTGGCACGGACACCTGACCGGCGCGGCGGGCGGACACGGCGCACGACGCGAGGGGGCGGGCCCGCGGGCCCGCCCCCTCGCCGTGCCGGACCCGGACCGGCCCGCGGGGCGCTACACGTGCACGGCGGGCTCGGGCGCCGCACCGCCCTCGGCGGCCTCCTGCTTCGCGGCCGGCTTCATGAACAGCGACAGCACCGCCGCCCCGGCCATGACCGCGGCCGCGACGCTGAACGCCAGGAACAGGCCGTCCATGAACGCCAGGTGGCTCGCCCGGGTGACCGCCTCGGCGACCGCGTCGGAGGCGCCCTCCGGCACCACCGCCGACCCTTGGGCGACCGCGCTCTGCAGCGCGGTGAGCCCCTCGCCCTCCGGCAGCTCCAGCCCGGCGTCGCCGAAGTGTCCGGGCAGCGTGGCGGCCACCCGCACCGACAGCACCGCGCCCAGCACCGCCGTGCCGAGCGAGCCGCCGAGCTGCATCGCGGCCTGCTGCATACCCGAGGCCACCCCGGCCAGGGAGACCGGAGCGCTGGTGAGGATCGCGGCGGTGGCGCCGGTCATCACCATGCTCAGCCCGATCCCCAGCAGCATGAAGCCGACCGAGGTGTAGACGACCCCGGTGTCGGGGGTGAGCCGGGAGAGCATGAACAGCGCGACCGAGGCGCTGACCAGGCCGCCCACGGTGGGGATGCGGGTCCCCACGGTGTCGATGAGGCGCCCGGCCGGGGTGGCGCAGACCGCCATCATCGCGGTCAGCGGCAGCAGCTGCAGCCCGGCCTGCAGCGGCGTCAGCCCCAGCACCCCCTGCAGGTAGAAGGTGATGAAGAAGAGCGAGCCCATCAGCCCCAGGGCCATCAGCACCATCAGCACCACGCCGATGGAGATGGGCGCGGAGCGGAAGATGCCCAGCGGCAGCAGCGGCGCCTCGGCCTTGCGCTCCCACAGCACGAACGCGGTGCCGAAGGCCAGGGAGACCGCGAGCACGGTCAGCGTCTCGGGGTGGGACCACCCCTTGGCCGGCGCCTCCACCAGCGCCCAGACCAGGGCGAAGATGGCGACGCTGAGCAGCGCGATCCCGGGCAGGTCCATCCGCGAGGAGGTGTCGGTGGGGCGGTTGGGGCCCAGCAGCCACACCCCCAGGCCCAGGGCGGCCAGGCCGACCGGGATGTTGATCAGGAAGGCGGCGTGCCAGCTGAACGCCGAGACCAGGATGCCGCCGACGATCGGCCCGGCCGCGGTGGCGCCGCCGATCAGGCTGCCGAACACCCCGAAGGCCCGTCCCAGCTTGTCCGGCGGGAAGCTGGAGCGCAGCAGCCCCATCGCGGCGGGGGCGATGGTGGCGCCGAACACGCCCTGCAGGATGCGGAAGGCCACCAGCGGGGCCACCGCCGAGGACAGGGCGATCGCCACCGAGGTGAGGGTGAAGCCGACGACGCCGACAATGAAGACGCGGCGGTGGCCGTAGCGGTCGCCGAGCTTGCCCGCGGTGATCAGGAAGACCGCCAGGCCGAGCAGGTAGCCGTGGGTGACCCACTGCAGCTCGGCGAGGGAGGCGTCCAGGTCGGCGCCGATCGCCGGGTTGGCCACGGCCACGATGGTGCCGTCCAGGGCGACCATCATGACCCCGAAGGCGATGGCCACCAGCGTGCCCCACGGACTGCCGCGCAGCCCCGGCCCCCGTTCCGGCGGCGCCTCGTGCGGTGCTGTCCGGACCATACGTCCCCCCGTTCCCCGCGGGCCTTCCCGCGGTGCCTACCGACCCGTCACGACGCGGCAACACTAGTGGCAGCCGCTGACAGATGACAATCACTGACCAATTTTGTGCCCGGCGGTATCCTCGGACCGACCGATCCGCGAAAGCGGAGGTGGAGCCGCCCCCGCACGCGCCCCCGGGCGGGGCGCGCGGCCGAACCGGAGGAGTACGTGACGGGAATCACCGACGGATCCGGCACGACGGACCGCCCGGCCGGCCTGCGCGAGCGCAAAAAGGCCCGGACCCGCGAGGCCCTGGTGGCGGCCGCGCTGGACCTGTTCACCGAGCGGGGCTTCGAGGCGACCACCACCGAGGAGATCGCCGCCGAGGCGGAGGTCTCCCAGCGGACCCTGTTCCGCTACTTCCCGTCGAAGTACGACATCGTTCTATCGGTCTACGACGACATCGAAGAGGTCTTCCTGCACAGGCTCCGGGAACGGCCGCTGACCGAGCACCCCTTCACCGCCATGGCCCGGGCGGTCCAGAACACGCGCACGGACCTGAGCCCGACCGTGGTCGCAGGCCAGCTCCGGCTGCTGCCGCTGCTGGCCGAGTCGCCCCACCTGCTCGCCGCCCGGTTCGACTCGGGCAACCGGCACGTGGCGCGCCTGGAGGCCCTGATCGCCGAGCGGTGCGGCGCCTCGCCGCGCGACCTGAAGCCGCGCCTGCTGGCCTCGGTCTTCGGATGCACCATGAAGACCGCTCTCACCCAGGCCTGCATGGTCCCCCACCCCAGCGCCGACCAGCTCTACGCCCTCATCGAGGCGGCCATGGACACGCTCGTCCCAACGCTGACCGAGCCCTGGCACCTCTCGGCCGAGGAGGAGGCCCCTCCCGCAGCGGAGGGCGCCGGACCGGCGGATCAGGGGTCCGGTTCCGAATCGTCCAACACGGGCGATGATGCTGCCATAGCCCGCTGACCACCCGCCACGCGTTTTCCACCTGCGAAGACGCGGCAAGGCACGCGACGCGCCCGGGATGCGGGGCGCTCACCCCTCATCGGCCCCCGCCGCCCCCGGCGCGTCCCCGGTTCCGGCGGAGGCGGCGGAACCGTCGGCCTGGGCCCCGAAACGGGGCCGCATCCGCCTCCACAGCAGGGAGCCGACGACCGCCGCCGCAGCCGCCGTGCCCGCGGCCGCCACCGGGACCGCTCCCCAGGTCCGCACCGCGGCCTCGACGAGCCGACGGCTCTCCGCCTGCGGGTCGGCCAGCACGGCTACGCTGAATACGGCCACCAGCAGGGCCACCGCCCCGACCAGCAGCGCCCGCTGGAGGCGGCCCGGCTCTGTGCGGCGGTTCAGCACGCGGCCCGCCTTGAGGATGCGGCCGGCCCGCAGCAGCCGCAGGGACACCGCCACCCGTGCCAGGCGCAGCATCTGCAGCGGGCCGACGGCCAGCACCACCGCGAGTACGGCGGCCGCGGCGGCCATCGTGGTCCAGCGGTGTTCGCGCAGCCACGCCCGCTTGCCCTCGGCGAGCAGGAACAGCATCCCCCATTCGGCCCACAGCACCGCCCCGGCGGCGATGTTGGCCCACCGGCCCGTCGCCGCCACCGCACCGGAGCCCCAGACCTCGAAGAACACGGCCGGGACCGAGACGAGCGCGGCCGCGATCACCACGGGGGCCATGCGGCGCTCGGCTTCACTGGCCCGGAGGTTCACCGCCCCGTCGCCGCTGCCGCCGCCCATGCGAGCGAGGCTACTCCTCCGGTTCCGGCGCTCCGGCGGCCGGTGTCCGCGTCGGTCCGCGATCCGCGCCGCCGTCCGCGTCCGGCTCGCCGCCG
The DNA here is from genome assembly GCF_000341185.1 of Nocardiopsis chromatogenes YIM 90109. Lineage (GTDB taxonomy): Bacteria > Actinomycetota > Actinomycetes > Streptosporangiales > Streptosporangiaceae > Nocardiopsis_A > Nocardiopsis_A chromatogenes. Next base: position 26,885 of record NZ_ANBH01000035.1, on the reverse strand, counting down.
CCCGGGGACCGCCACCCCATCTCCCGCTCCCAGCGGGCGGTGGCCTCCAACAGCGCCTCGGAGGACATGGCGAAGAAGGCCCCCACCTCATCCAGGCGGGCACCGGCCGGGGTCCCGGTCCCGAGGATGCGCGCGCCTTCCCGAGCCGCCTCGGCCAGCTGCAGGTTCGCCCGGATGCTCGCCTCCCACGCCCGGACCCACGCGGTCCGGTCGGCGAAGTACAGGTCGCGGCGCCCGCCCGGAGCGCGTTCGCGCCGCAGCAGGTCCTGCCCCTCCAGGTAGCCGACGATCTTGGACACCGACGCAGGGCTGAGGCCGAGCCGTTCGGCGAGCTCGGCGGCGGTGAGACCCGCGTCGGCCACGAACAGGGCGGCCACGACCCGCGCCGGGGTGCGCGGCAGGCCGGTCGCCTGGAGCGGCTCGATGACGATCTCCTCGGCCCGGCGCCGCGCCCCGTCCAACGGGCCGGGGGCCTGGGACGCCGAGCGCGGCGGCGCCGCAGGGCCGCGCCGGGCGCGGCGCTCGGTCTCCCTCTGGGCGCGGTCGGGCCGGTAGCCGTTCGGCCCCCCGTTGCGCATCACCTCGCGCGTCACGGTGGATGTGGGCCGCCCCAGCCCGCGCGCGATCCCGGCGTAGGACAGCCCGTCGCCCAGACCGCGGGCGATCCGGCGGCGCTCGTCAGGGGTGAGGCGTCCTCCGGGCACGGGCTCCCCCTTGCTTGTCGGCGGGCCGTGCCGAAATGCGCGGCCCTTCACCCCCATTGTGCGTTCACTCGACTTTCATTGCAACGCAGCGAACCACGAGAGGTTTGCATTCACCCTACGCCCACCGCAACGATATTCGCTCCATACCAGGAATGACGAGCGATCTGCCCCTCGCATGCATTGATGAGTTTTTGAATGCAACGTAGCGTTTCATTCGATCGAAACTCCGACGGGGGAGACGCACCATGACCACGGCACCGTTGCCGGAACTGCCCGGGATGCCCACCGCGCGCCCCTCGGGGCGCCCCTTCGACCCGCCCGAAGAGCTGGCGGCGGTACGCCCGCTGGCCCGGATCCCGCTCGCCGGCGGCACCCCGGGGTGGCTGGTCACCGGGTTCGCCGCCGCCCGCGCCGTCACCTCCGACCCGCGCTTCAGCACCCGGTCGGAGCTGCAGCGCCTCGTGCTGCCCCGGTTCGGGATGCCCGACCGCATGCCGCCCGCCCCGCCCGGGATGTTCCTCCAGGCCGACCCGCCCGAGCACACCCGCTACCGGCGGCTGCTCACCGGCAGGTTCACCGTCCGCCGCATGCGGATGCTGACCGAGCGCGTGGAGCGGACCGTCGCCGAACACCTGGACGCCATGGAGCGCGCGGGCGGCCCCGCCGACCTGGTCACCGCCTACGCCCAGCCCGTCCCCGCCATGGTGATCTGCGAGATCCTCGGGGTCCCCGCCGAGGACCACGCCCGGTTCAACGGGGCCGCCCGCACCTTCAACGACCCCGCGGCGACCGCCGAGGAGATGGGCCGCGCATGGCAGGAGCTGTACGCGTACCTGCGGGACCTGGTGACCGCCAAGCGCTCCGCCCCCACCGACGACGTCCTCAGCGAGCTGACCGACTCCGACCTCACCGAGGAGGAGCTGGTCAACGTGGCCACCCTGCTGCTGGGGGCCGGGCTGGACACCACCGCCAACATGATCGCGCTGGGCACCTTCGCCCTGCTGAGCCACCCGGACCAGCTCGCGGTCATGCGCGACGACCCCGAGGCCGTGAACGGGGGCGTGGAGGAGCTGATGCGGTACCTGAGCATCCCGCACACGGGCCAGCGCGCCGCCCTGGAGGACGTCGAGCTGGAGGGGCACGTGATCAAGGAGGGGGACACGGTCGCCCTTTCGCTCGCCGCCGCCAACCGCGACCCCGCGCGCTTCCCCGACCCCGACCGGCTCGACCTGAGGCGGGACGCACCCGGACACCTGTCCTTCGGCCACGGCGTGCACCAGTGCCTCGGCCAGCAGCTCGCCCGAGTGGAGATGCGGGCCGCCTTCCCCGCGCTGCTGCGGCGCTTCCCCGACCTGCGCCTTGCGGTGCCGCCGGAGGACGTGCCGCTGCGCGAGAGAGCGGACATCTACGGCGTGGAGCGCCTGCCCGTCACCTGGGGGCCGGAAGGGGCCGGGCGATGAGGATCAGCGCCGACCGCGACCGGTGTATCGGGGCGGGAATGTGTGTCCTGACCGCCGCCGACCTGTTCGACCAGGACGAGGAGGAGGGACTGGTGCGGGTGCTGGAGGAGGCGCCCGCCGCCGACCGGGAACAGGACGCGCACCGGGCCGCCCGCCTGTGTCCGTCCGGGGCGCTGGCCGTCACCGACGACGCCTGACCGGTCCCGCCCCCGTCCCGAATCGAGGGGGCCGGGACGGGGGCACGGATGGGGCACGGAACGGGGCCGGGCCCGGAGGCGGAGAGCGCACAGGGGCGGACCGCGTCCGCGGCGGCCCGCCCCGGTCGGCGCCGCGTCCCGTGACGCGGCGCCGACCTCGGCGTAACGTCGATTCATGAGCAGCAACGACCGCGTCCTCGTGGAACGCTCCGGACCGCACGCCACCATCACCATGAACCGGCCGGAACGCCGCAACGCGCTGTCCGAGGGGTTCATGGACGAGCTGACCGCGGCCTTCGAGGAGGTCGCCGCCACCGACGCGCTCGGCATCACCCTGGCCGGAAACGGGCCGGTGTTCTCCGCCGGGCACGACTTCGCCGAGCTGGCCGGCGCCGACCACGCCGCGACCCGCCGCACCCTGCTCACCTGCGCCCGGCTCATGCGCACCGTGCAGTCGGTGCCCCAGGTCGTCCTCGCCCGCGTGCACGGGCTGGCCACCGCCGCCGGGTGCCAGCTGGTCGCCACCTGCGACCTGGCCGTGGCCGGGTACAGCGCCGGGTTCGCCGCCCCCGGCGGCAAGGGGGGCTGGTTCTGCCACACCCCGATGGTCGCCGTCTCCCGCAACGTGGGGCGCAAGCGGGCCGTGGAGATGGCGCTGACCGGCGACGTGGTCGACGCGGGCACCGCCGCCGAGTGGGGGCTGGTCAACCGGGCCGTCGCCGACGCCGAACTGGAGGAGGCCGCGCGCGACCTGCTGGACCGCGCCACCCGCGGCTCACCGCGCAGCAAGGCCCTGGGCAAGCAGGCGCTCTACGCCCAGCTGGACCGGCCCGAGTCCGACGCCATGGCCTACGCGGTCGAGGTGATGGCGGCCGCCGCCCAGACCCCGGAGGCCCAGGAGGGCATGGCGGCGTTCCTGGACAAGCGCGCCCCGAAGTGGCCCGCCTGACCGGCGGCCGCCCTCCGGCCCCTACGGCGGGGCCGCGTTCAGCTCTGGCGTACCCGGCCGCGCCGGTCGGGGACCAGGTCGGCGCCGCGGTCGGCGAGCCATCCCAGGGCGCGTTCCAACGGGCCCCGGCCCAGCAGCAGCTTCCACCCCGTGCACAGCACCAGCGCCGCGACCACGAACGCCTCCCACCGGAACGGGGCCGTGTCCTGGAAGGACATACCCCCGGCCGCCATGACCACGATGTGCCCGGCGTAGACCGTCAGCGCCATGGACCCGGCCGCCGACAGGGGGTACAGCGGCACCCGCGCGTACTCGGCCGCGTACAGGCAGGCCACCAGCACCAGTAGGGACGTCCCGATCGCGCCCACGGCCTCGTAGCTGGTGCCGCTGTGCGGGCTGGCGATGAGCAGCCACAGCGGGGAGTCCGTCGGGACCTGCCCGTGCATGTTGCCCAGTTCCCCCACGACCCACTCGCGCATCGGCGCCAGTTCGGCGGCGTCGGGGCCGGTGGTGCCCCAGGCCGGACCCGCGAGGTCGGCGGCCAGCCGGTCGACCCCGCCCAGGGGGTACAGCAGCAGCCACGACCCGCCGTAGCCGAGCAGGGCCAGCGCGGCGCCGGTGCCCAGCATGCCCAGGCGCACCCGGGCCGCGTTCAGGTCCATCCGGCCCACCGCCATGCCCGCCACCACGAACGCCATGAACGTGAACGCCGGGTAGTAGCCGGTGAGGAGGAGGTCGGTGACGCCGCCGATGGAGTTCTCCCGGAACCCTCGGTCGCCCATGGTCGAGCGCAGCAGGAACGACGCCTGCGGGCCGATCAGCGCGATCGCCGCCGCCATGCAGCCCAGCGCGACCGGGCCCAGGGTGAGCAGCGGCAGGGCCAGCACGAAGAACCCGGCGTAGTAGGCCAGGATGACCGCGACCGGGGCGCCGAGCACGTCCAGGAACATCCCGAGCAGGGCCAGCACCACCGCGCGCACCAGGATGCGCGCGACGGGGCGCTGCAGGGCCAGGCCGGGGAGGGGCCGGGTCCTGCCGGTCATCAGGGCCAGGGACACCCCGGCGAGGAAGGCGAACAGCGCCGAGGAGCGGCCGCGGGTCAGGCCGTGGAGGGCCTCGGCCGCCTCGTCGCCCGCCAGCCCGGCGAGGCCGAGCGAGCCGACGCCGAGGTGCACGGTGAGCATGCCGAAGACGGCGAGGGCGCGCGCGGCGTCGATCCCGGCGATGCGCTCGCGCGCCGCGGGTGCCGCCGACCCGTCGAGGAGACGGGGGTCCTGAGGCGGAGTCACGACGCCCACCATAGGAGGTATTGCGGTGTTTTGGGGCGGTCGGTGGCGACCGGTTCCCGGAACGCCGCCGCCGTCCGGGCAGGGCGTCCCGGCAGGGGCCGCCCCGGGGGACCGGTCCCACGGCCGGGCCGGGGAGGCGGGGGCGGTGCCGTCCCGCCGCCCCGCCCCCGACCGCCGCCGCTCAGTCCTCGCCGCGCGCGAGCTCGGAGAAGTAGTCCAGCGCCTCCGGGTCGGCCAGGGAGTCGCGGCTGGCCACCTTCTCGGCGGGCTCGCCCATCAGGATGCGCTTGACCGGGACCTCCAGCACCTTGCCCGAGAGGGTGCGCGGCACCTGGGCGATGGCCCGCACCGAGTCCGGGACGTGCCGGGGCGAGCAGTCCTCGCGGATGCGGCGCGCGATGGCCTTGGTGAGCGCCTCGTCCAGCTCGGCGCCCTCGCGCAGCACGGTGAACAGCTCGATGCGCGACCCCCCGTCCTTCTGGGGCACGTCCACCACGAGGGCGTCGGTGATCTCGTCCAGGGACAGCACCGCCCGGTAGATCTCGCTGGTGCCCATCCGCACCCCGCCCCGGTTGATGGTGGAGTCGGACCGGCCGTAGATGACGGCGGTGCCGCGCTCGGTGATGGAGATCCAGTCGCCGTGCCGCCACACCCCCGGGTACATGGAGAAGTAGCTGTCGCGCAGGCGCTCCCCGTCGTCGTCGCCCCAGAAGTACAGGGGCATGGACGGGGCGGGCTCGGTGACCACCAGCTCGCCGACCTCGCCGGTCAGCTCCTTGCCGTCGGGGTCCCATGCGGCCACCGCCATGCCCAGGGACCGGGCCTGGATCTCCCCTTCGTACACCGGCAGGGTGGGCACGCCGCCCACCAGGCAGCTGCAGATGTCGGTGCCGCCGCTGGTGGAGAAGAGCCACAGCCCGTCGCCGAACTCGCGGTAGCACCAGTCGAACCCCTCGGGGCTGAGCGGCGACCCGGTGGACCCGATGGCGTGCAGCGCCGACAGGTCCCGCCCCTGCGTGGGGTGGATTCCGGCCTTCATGCACGTGGACAGGTATCCGGCGCTGGTACCGAAGACGGTGACCCCCGCGCGCTCGGCCAGGTCCCACAGGGTGCCCAGGTCGGGGTGGCCGGGGTTGCCGTCGAACAGCACGATGGAGGCCCGGGTGAGCAGCACGCTCACCAGGAAGTTCCACATCATCCACCCGGTGGTGGTGAACCAGAACACCCGGTCGGACTCCTGGGCGTCCAAGTGGAGGTGGAGGTTCTTGAGCTGCTCCAGCAGGATGCCGCCGTGCCCCTGCACGATGGCCTTGGGCAGCCCGGTGGTGCCGGAGGAGTAGAGCACCCACAGCGGGTGGTCGAACCCGACCCGCTCGAACTCCAGGTCGGCGCCCTCCCCGGCGCGCTCCAGCGCCTCCCAGGACAGGGCGTCCTCGGGCACCTCGTCGCCCAGGTAGGGCAGCACGACGGTGTGCTCCAGGCCGGGCAGCTGCGCGCGCAGCTCGCGCACCGTGCCGGTGCGGTCGAAGTCCTTGCCGCCGTAGCGGTAGCCGTCGACGGTCAGCAGCACCTTCGGTTCGATCTGGGCGAAGCGGTCGATCACGCTGCGCACGCCGAAGTCGGGCGAGCAGGAGGACCAGACCGCGCCGATGGAGGCGCAGGCGTAGAAGGCGGCGGCCGTCTCGGCGATGTTGGGCAGGTAGGCGGCGACCCGGTCGCCGGGGCCCACGCCGAGGCGGCGCAGCCCGGCCGCGATGGCGGCGGTGCGGCGCTTGAGCTCGCCCCAGGTCCACTCGCCCAGGACGCGCAGCTCGGAGGCGTGGCGGATGGCCACGGCGTCGTCGTCGCGGTCGGCGAAGACGTGCTCGGCGTAGTTGAGGCGGGTGCCGGGGAACCAGCGGGCCCCGGGCATGGCCCGCTCGGCGAGGACCTCGGTGGGCGGGGTCGAGGAGCGCACACCGTAGTAGTCCCAGACCGCCGACCAGAACCCGTCGAGGTCGGTGGTGGACCAGCGCCAGAGGGAGTCGTAGTCGCCTTCGTCGACGGCCGCCCCCCGCTCCTCGCGCACCCAGCGGGCGAACGCGGTGATGTTGGCCCGTTCCCGCCGTTCGGTGTCGGGGGTCCAGAGCACGGGGGGTGGTGGCTGCGTCATTGCTGGCGCCCTCCTCATGTAACGCAGGCGAGCGGTCGGCCGCGCCCGCCGGTCAGGCGGGGCCGCCGCTGTGATGTGACGCCCATCTAACAACACGGTCGGAGTGTCGCGCATCACGGGGGTCGGCCAGGCCGACCGGCGAAGCGCAGGTGGAGGGGCCCTGGAGGCGTCCCGCCGCGACACAGCCTGACGGCGGGGCGGCACGGGCGCCATGGGAGCAGGGCACACACGAAGGCGGACGGGGGCGGGTGGGAACGCCACCCACGAGAAGGGCGGACGGGGGCGGTTCAGTACTGCTTGTAGTGGTCCAGGCTCCACGTGCGCACCGGCCACGGCAGCGATGGGACGTGGACGTAGTCCCCCATCGGGCCTTCGACGCACGCGGTGTACCGGCCCTCCTCAGGAGCGCTGTACAGGCTCCACAGGTCGCCGGTCTGCCTGATCACCAGGTAGGAGGGAATTCCCACCTCCGCGTAGACCCCCTTCTTGACCTCCTCGTCGGTATAGCGCGACGAGGGGGAGACGATCTCGATGGCGAGCAGGATCTTTTCGCCAGGACGGTTCCCTGGGCTGACGAGCTCCGTTCCCGGCCGGTAGATCGCGATATCCGGCCGGTATTCGTCGCCGCAGCCGGGGAACTCCACCGATCCGTCCGCTGAGACCGGGAATTGCTGGATCCTAGCCTGGAGCTGCAGGTCGAACATGATGTCCTGGTGCAGCTGGCTCGGCGACGGCGAAATGATGATCTCCCCGCTGATGATCTCGTACCGGATCTCTTTCCGATCAAGCAGCTCAGTGACCTTGGCCTGCTCTCTCAGCTCGTCGGAGACCGTCATCCCTCGTCCACTCCCTCGAAGCGTCATGTACGAGCGCCGCGGCTACCTACCGTCGTCATCCATGCTAGCCCGAGGGCCTGTGCCTGGGTGGCGAACTCTTCAGGCTCCAGCTCCGCCATGCCCTCGGGCAATGCCCCCAGCAACGGCGCTCCGGCCTCCGCCGGGAGGTCTCCGAGGTTGCACCGCTCGGCCAGGCCCGGCTCCCGGGGCCAGCTGCCGATCACCAGCCCCGCGCACATGATCCGCCGGGCGCGCAGGGCCTCGGCCGTCAATGCCGTCTCGTTGAGCGTTCCCAGGCCCGCGCGCGCCACCAGCAGCACCGGTGCCGACAGCAGCGCGGCGGCGTCGGCCAGGGTCGACCCCTGCTCGTCGAAGCGCACCAGCAGCCCGCCCGCGCCTTCGACCAGGACCAGGTCGTGCCCCTCGTCCTCCAGCTCCGCGGCGGCCCGCGCCGCCCGTTCCGCGGACAGTCCCGGCATCCCGGCGCGGCGGGCGGCGGTGGCCGGGGCCAGCGGGTCGGGGTAGCGGACCAGCTCCCGCACGGTCGTGCCCGGGGCCAGGCGGGCGACCTCGTCGGCGTCCCCCGGCTCGCCCGGCCGCACCCCGGTCTGCGCCGGCTTGAGCACGGCGACCCGCCGCCCCGCCCGCAGGGCGAGGGCCGCGAGCGCGGCCGTGCACACGGTCTTGCCCACCCCGGTTCCGGTCCCGGAGACCGCCATCACCGTCATGCGGTCGCCTTCAGCGAGGCCTCGGCGGCGGCGAGCATGCCGCCGGTGACGGCCTCCAGGTCGGAGGTGCCGCAGATGTAGGGCGGCATCGCGTAGACGTGGTTGCGGAAGGGCCGCAGCCA
>NZ_ANBH01000035.1:0-18441 GCF_000341185.1 Nocardiopsis chromatogenes YIM 90109 | reverse complement strand
GGCGGCCGCCGTGTCCACGGGCCGGTCCAGCTCGATGACGCCGATCGCGCCCAGGACGCGCACGTCGCGCACTCCGGGCAGGGCGCGGGCGGGGGCGAGGCCGTCGCCCAGACCCCGCTCGACCCGGGCCACGTCGCCGCGCCAGTCGCCGCCGGTCAGCAGGCCGACGCTCGCCGCCGCGACCGCGCACGCCAGCGGGTTCCCCATGAAGGTGGGCCCGTGGGCGAGCACCGGCACCTCCCCCTCCGAGATGCCGCGTGCCACCTCCGGCGTGCACAGGGCGGCGGCGAGCGTCAGGTATCCGCCGGTCAGCGCCTTGCCCAGGCACATCACGTCGGGGACGACCCCGGCGTGTCCGGCGGCGAACATGGAGCCGGTCCGGCCGAAGCCGGTGGCGATCTCGTCGAACACCAGCAGCAGGCCGTGCTCGCGGGTGATGCGGCGCAGCTCACGCAGGTAGCCGGGGCTGTGGAAGCGCATGCCGCCCGCCCCCTGCACCACCGGCTCCACGATGACGGCCGCCAGCTCGTCGGCGTGCGCGGCGACCAGCCGCTCCAGCCCGGCGACGTAGGAGGGGTCCGGGTCGGCGCCGAAGCCCTCGGGCGGGGCGTCGGCGAAGACCTGCCGGGGCAGGACGTCGCCCCACAGGGCGTGCATCCCGCCTTCCGGGTCGCACACCGACATGGCGTGGAAGGTGTCCCCGTGGTACCCGCCGCGCCAGGTCAGGATGCGGCGCCGCTCGGGGCGGCCCTGGGAGCGCTGGTACTGCAGGCACATCTTGAGCGCGACCTCGACCGACACCGACCCGGAGTCGGCGAGGAAGACGTGGCGCAGGTCGCCGGGGGCGGCGGCGGACAGCAGCGCCGCCAGGCGGGCGGCGGGCTCGTGGGTGAGGCCGCCGAACATGACGTGGCCGAACCGGTCGATCTGGGTGCGGGCGGCCGCGTCGAGGACGGGGTGGCGGTAGCCGTGGATGGCCGACCACCAAGACGCCATGCCGTCGACGACCTCGCGCTCGCGGCCGTCCTCGCCGACCAGGCGCAGGCGCGTGCCGTGGGCGCCGGTCACGACGTACGGGGTGTCGGCGCCGGGGCCCACGGACGAGTAGGGGTGCCAGAGCAGGTCGCGGTCGACCTCGCGGACCCATTCGGCGGCGGCGTCGGTCGCGGCGATGGCCTCGGCGGCGGCACGCGGGTCGGTGGCGGCGCCGTCGGGGGCCGGTCGGGGCGGAGGCGTCATACCCGCACATCCTTCCGAGGGACCGGCGGCGGGGCGATGGTCCCTCCCACAGACTTCGGCGGGGGATGTTTGTGCGTTCCGGCGCATGACGGGGGTGTCGGCCGCGTGTGAGGCTCAGCGTGGCCGTTCCAGGCGGCCCGGGTGGGTGGCGGGACCCCGCCGCCCACCCGTGGGGACGCACACGGGGCAGGGGGCGCACCCTGCCCGGCCGGGACGGTCCGCGCGCGGGCACCACCGAGGCGGTGCACGTGGCCGGGGCCCCTCGGAGCAGGGCGGTCTCCATCCGGGCCGACGCCGGGAACCGCAGCCGTCGGCTGGGCCCACGCGGCATCCATGGCCGTGGCCGACGCACCCACCCGGGCCGGGGCCCACCGGTCGGCACGTCGCCGGGGGCCGCACGCGGGGTCCGCATAGAGGCCCGCATAGAGGACGGGGCGTCCACCGCCCGACCGCGACCAGGAAGGCGACCCGACCGTGACCGCGACCAACGGCGACCGCGCGCTGCACGCCCGCCCCCGGCCCGTGGCCTCCTCCCCCGCGTCGCCCTTCGGGTGGCTGGCCGGAGCCGCCCAGGAGCGGGCCGCCGCCGGGCTCACCCGGGTCCTGCGGCCGCGCCCCCACGACGAGGACGTGCTCGACCTGGCCTCCAACGACTACCTGGGGCTCGCCCGCCACGCGCGGGTGACCGGCGCCGCCGCGCGGGCCGCCCGGCGCTGGGGTGCCGGGGCGACCGGGTCGCGTCTGGTCACCGGCGACACTCGGCTCCACCGCGCGCTAGAGGAGGAGCTCGCCGACTTCTACGGCACCGAGTCCGCGCTCGTCTTCTCCTCCGGCTATACCGCGAACCTCGCCATGGTCACCGCGCTCTCCGGGCGCGGCGCGCACCTGGTGTGCGACCGCCTGAACCACGCCTCGCTCATCGACTCCGCCCGGCTGGCCAAGGCCTCGGGCGCCCGCGTCTCGCTGTTCGACCACGCCGACCCCGATTCCGCGGCGCGCGCTCTGCAGGAGGCGCCCGAGGGTTCGGACGCCGAACGCGCCCTCGTCGTGTCCGACACCCTCTTCTCCGTGGACGGCGACCTGACCGACCTGTCCGGCCTCTCCCGCACCTGCCGGAGTGCGGGGGCGGCGCTGCTGCTGGACGACGCCCACGGCCTCGGCGTCGTCGGGCACGGCGGTGCGGGCGCCCTCACGGCCGCGGGCCTGCGCGGCGCCGAGGACACGGCCGTCTCGGTGACGCTGTCCAAGTCCCTCGGGGCGCAGGGCGGCGCCGTCCTGGGCCCGGCCTGCGTCATCCGCCACCTGGTGGAGACGGCGCGCACATTCATCTTCGACACCGGGCTGGCCCCGGCCGCGGCCGGTGCGGCCCTTGAGGCACTGCGCCTGATCCGCGCCGAACCCGCACTCCCCGAGCGCCTGAGGGACCGCGCCCGTGCGCTCTCCACCGGCCTGGGCGAACACGGCCTGCGTGCCTCGGCCCCCGACGGCGCCGTGGTCTCGGTGACGGCGGACTCCCCCGACGAGTGCGTGCTATGGGCACGCCGGTGCGCGGAGAAGGGGGTACGGGTGGGGTGCTTCCGCCCGCCGTCGGTCCCGGACGGCCGCCCCCGCCTGCGCCTGACGGCCAGGGCCGACCTGTCGCCGACCGACATCGACCGCGCGATCGACACGGTGGTGCGCTGCCGCCCCGGCTAGGGCCTGTTTGGCAAGTCGGATCCATTCATTGATGGCAGCGATCAGCACGGTGGCCCCACAGCCAAGGGCGGGCCCGTCACGCGGCCACCGCCCGGTTGCGTTCGAGCCGGTTGACCCCGCACCCCACCGCGTGACGGGCCCGCTAGCCGGCCTTGTCCAAGGCGGGCGGGCCCCGCGACGCCCTACGCGCCTGCGGTCGCGCACCCGGTCGGCGGGCCCGGGGACCGTGTGCGCGATCTCGCGGCGACGCCGGTAAGAGCGGATCCTCTCCGAGCCGTAGGCCCTATCCACGCGCACCCGCGCCGGTCGGGTGCGCGCGGGCCCGCTCCGCCGGTGCCCGGCCGCCCGTACGCGCTCCATCACCGGCTCGGACCGCGGCGCGTCTCCGCGCCGCCCGGCGGTGGCCACCACGGACATCGGTCTGTGGTGCTGTTCGCAGGCCGGATGGATCCCCGTGCCCCGCCCCCGCGGGAGCGGCCCAGCCCGTGGCCGTCGGGCTCCGCCGTTCCGTGATCCGGGGCCTCCCCTATTTCGCGGCCCCGGCGGCGTGCCGGTGGGCGCGTACCGCGGTGGAGTCCGCGTCGGGTTCCCAGGTGATCAGCCCGCCGCATCGGCACGGGATCGCAGGGCGGCCAGGGCCCGTGAGCGGGGCGCCAGCCGTCCCCGGCGCCGCCCGACCGGAAGTACCGCCGCCGGATCCACCGGCCCCTTTCCGATTCCGGCCACGGTGTGATGCGCGCCTCTCCGCTCTCATCGTCGCTGGTCGTCGGCGGACCGCGGCCGCCCGTCGCCCTTCCGGCGGCCGGGAGGGCCCAGGACCGGCCGCGCCGTTACCCCTGGACCGCCGCGGCCGCGGGTACTCTGCCCTTCGGAACCCGGCCGACGGGACGTTCGAGGGGCGGTGGCCGACAGTGCGCAGACTCGGGGGCGGCCGCCGCGGTGTCCTCCTCGTCGCGGCCGCCGCGGTGTCCCTTCTGCTCGTCCTCGCGCTCGCGGTGCCGGTCACCCGCGACGGCCTGGCCGGGGCCTGGTGCTCGCTGACCGGGTCGGGGTGCGCGCCCGGGGGGCTCTTGCCGGGGCGGGAACCCGGCTCGGAGGACGACTGGCGGCTGGCCATGGACCCGGTCGAGGCCGCCACCTGGGGCCACTACCTCGCCCTGGGCGACTCCTACTCCTCCGGCGACGGCGCCGGCTCCTACCTGCCCGGCACCACCGGTGGAGACGGCTGCTACCGCTCGGCCGACGCCTACCCCTCCCGCACCTCCGAGTCCTTCGACTTCGCCGGGGGCTTCGGCTTCGTCGCCTGCAGCAAGCACAAGGGCGCCCAGCTCCTCGAGGAGGCCGGGGACGGGGACGAGGACGCCCAGCTCGGCGCGATCGGCGAGTACACCTCCCTGGTGAGCCTGGGCATCGGCGGCAACGACCTGGGCTTCACCCCTGTGCTGCGCACCTGCATGGTGCGGATGCCGCTGGTCTCCGGCGGGGTCTGCCAAGGGCAGGAGGAGGACGTCGACCGCCGGATGCGGGCCTTCGACGACACCCTCGACGCGATCATCGCCGAGGTGCGCGACCGCGCCCCCGACGCCCGCCTGCTCCTGGTCGGCTACCCGCGCCTGTTCCCCGAAGAGCCGTCCGGCATGTACTACACGCTCACGGTCGAGGACCAGGCCTGGCTGAACGGGAAGGTGCGCGCCTTCAACGACCGGCTCCGCGCCGCCGCCCAGGAGGCGGACAAGGAGATCGCCGAGGAGGGCGACGTCGGCAGCGTCGAGTTCGTCGACGTGTACACCGCGCTCGCGGGCCACGAGGTGACCGCGGAGGACAGCTGGCTGAACGGGGTCGTGCTGGAGGACCTGACCGACGGCATCCAGGTGCACCGCAGCAGCTTCCACCCCACCGCCGCGGGCCAGCGGGCGTTCGCCGAACGGCTCGGCGCCCGCGTCGAGGAGGGGCCCGGGCGGGAGCTGTACGTCAGCCGGGACACCGTGGACGCCGCCGGGCCCGAGGCCCTCGCACGGGACCTCGACTGACACCGGCGCGGCCGGGACGGGACCGNGGGGCGGGGGGGGGCCCGCCGGTACGGCCCGCCCGGCGATGAGCGGGGGCGTGTTCCTCGGGTCAGGCCCTAGGCCCGCCCCGCCTTCAGGTCGGCCAGGACCGCCCCGAGCTGGTCCAGGCCCCAGTTGAGGTCCTCTTCGCTGATCACCAGCGGCGGCGACAGCCGGATCGTCGACCCGTGGGTGTCCTTGACCAGGACGCCCCGCTCGGCGAGCAGTTCGCACATGCGGCGGCCCGTGGCCAGCGACGGGTCGATGTCGATGCCCGCCCACAGCCCGATGCTGCGCGCGGCGGCCACGCCGTCGCCCACGAACTCCTTCAGGCGGGTGCGCAGCACCTCCCCCAGGGTCCGGGCGTTCTCCAGGTAGGGCCCCTCCTTGAGCATCCGCACCACGGTGCGCCCCATGGCCCCGGCCATCGGGTTCCCGCCGAAGGTGCTGCCGTGCTGCCCCGGCTGGATGACCCCGAGCACCGACTCGTCGGCGACCATCGCCGACACCGGCAGCACGCCGCCGCCCAGCGCCTTGCCGAACAGGTAGGCGTCGGGCACCACGCCGGTGTGCTCGCAGGCCCGGACGGTGCCGGTGCGGCCGAGCCCGGACTGCACCTCGTCGGCGATGAGCAGCACCCGTTCGCGGTCGCACAGCTCGCGCAGCCGCGGCAGGTAGTCCGGCGGGGGCACCACCACCCCGGCCTCGCCCTGCACCGGCTCCACCAGCACCGCGGCGGTGGTGCCGTCGACCGCCTCGGCCACGGCCTCGGCGTCGCCGTAGGGCACCGACCGGAACCCGGGGGTGTAGGGGCCGAACCCGCCGTAGGCGTCGGGGTCGGAGGAGAAGGAGATGATCGTGGTGGTGCGGCCGTGGAAGTTGCCGCCCGCCACCACGATGGTGGCCTCCCCGTCGGGGACCCCCTTGACGTCGTAGGCCCATCTGCGGGCCACCTTGACGGCGGTCTCCACCGCCTCGGCCCCGGTGTTCATGGGCAGGACGCGCTCCTTGCCCACCAGGTCGCCCAGGGCGGCCACGAACGGCGCGAACTGGTCGTTGTAGAAGGCGCGGCTGGTGAGCGTCACCCGGTCCAGCTGGTGGTGGGCGGCGGCGAGCAGGTCGGGGTTGGCGTGCCCGAAGTTCATCGCCGAGTACCCGGCGAGCATGTCGAGGTGGCGCCGGCCTTCGACGTCGGTCACCCAGGCGCCCTCGCCGGAGGCGATGACGACCGGCAGGGGCGCGTAGTTGTGGGCCGAGCGGGCCTGGGCCAGGGCGATGTGGTCGGCGGTGGAGACAGGAGGGCCGGAGGGGTCGCCCCCGGAGGGCCTGCTTCCCAGAACGCGGGTGTCGCTCATCCAGGTGTCCCTTTCCGATCAGCGCTGATCGTGTCGCTCTTGGGATACCCCGCGGCCCGCGGACGATACGCGTGCCGCTCGGGGACCCACAGCAGAAGAACAGACGCCCCGGAGAAGGCACAAGGGTCCATACAGAGACGAAGAGGACGGGAGGCCGCACGGGTGCCGACCGTGGACATATGGACCCGACGGGCCCAGAGACGCGGCCGTTAGCCCAGCGTCACGGCGAAGAGGTTTGCGGTGCGTCCAGGGGCGTGTCCAGGGGCCGCCCGCGGAGCGGTCCGGCGCCCTGAGGGGCGCGTCCGCTGGAGTGATGGAACCTCTGCCGACTCCGCCCGCTTCGGCGGGCGATCACGGCGACAGCAACGGCCACGGCCATCGAAGGCCCCGATTCCACCCGACACCATCGGCTCCGGGCGGGAGGTGCGGACGGCTCTCTGCCCGCGACACACCCCCGCCGCACCACTTCACGGTTCGCGTCACGGTTCGCGGTCCACGCGCAGTGGGGCGTGCAGCGCTCTGAGGCCGACAGGCAGCCGGGTGGCGTCCGCTGGAGCGGTGGAATCTTCGGCGGCCGCGGCCGCCCTGGCCGGTCGGTCCTCGGCCGCCCGCCGACGGCCGGGGCGCCGGTCACGGCACCGGCACCGAGGCGGGCCGCCCCACGGCCGCGACGCCCGCGCCGGCCCGGCCGGACGGAAATGACACCACTCCAGCGGACGTGACCGGCAGCCGAGGAACTCCGCGAACAGGGACGAGGTGGGCCCACCGCACCCGCTCGGTTCCGGTTATCCGCACGATCGCCCCGCGGACTTCCCGAAAACCCGCTCCCGGCCCGCTTCCAGCGCCCCGGGCCGGGCCGGAGTCCTTACACTGGGGCATGTTTCCCGCGCTCCGCGCGAACCCGCTGAGCCCGTTCGGCTTCACACCGGGTGACGGTCGGCCTCCGCCGGGCCCGTCCGGGAAGACGAGACGTCCGGGGCGCGGCGTCCCGACGCCCGCCTCCCCGCGGCCGGTGCCGCGCGCCCCGCCTCCCCAGTCCCATCGACGAAACGCGAGACATGGCCAAACCAATCGGCACCCACGCCCTCAACCTGGTCCGCGGCGCCCTGATCGGCACCGCCGAGGTGGTGCCCGGCATCAGCGGCGGCACCGTCGCCCTGATCACCGGCATCTACGAGACCCTCATCACCTCGGCCGGCCACGTGGTCAGCGGCCTCCGCCTCACCGTCTCCGACCTGCCCCGCGGGCGCGGCATGGCGCGCGCCGGCGCCGAGTTCCGCCAAGCCGACTGGGCCGCCGTGGCCGCCGTGCTGATCGGCATGGTCGCCGCCGCGCTCACCGCGGCCAAACTGCTGGCCCCGCTGGTGGAGTCCGAGCGGCAGTTCGCCTACGCCGTCTTCTTCGGCCTGGTGCTGGCCTCGGTGTACGTCCCCTACTCCAGCACCCTGCAGCGCTGGAGGGCGGGCGACTACCTGCTGGCCCTCGTCGTGGCGGCGGTGGCGTTCGTGCTCATCGGGCTGCCGCCCTCCGAGATCGAACCCAATCCGCTGATCGTCGCCGCCGCGGCGGCGGTGGCGGTGTCGGCCCTGGTGCTGCCGGGCATGTCGGGCTCGCTGATCCTGCTCACCCTGGGCCTGTACACCTCCACCATGGACGCCCTCAACGACCGCGACCTGGGCTACATCGGCACCTTCGTCCTCGGCGCCCTGATCGGCGGCGCCCTGTTCGTCAAGCTGCTGCAGTGGCTGCTGGACCGCCACCACCACCTGGCGATGGTGGTCATGACCGGCCTGCTCGCCGGTTCGCTGCGGGCGCTGTGGCCCTGGCAGGAGGAGGACCGCTCCTTCACCGCCCCCACCGAGGTGCCGTTCACGGTCCTGCTGATGGCGGTCGGCTTCGCGCTGGTGGTCGGGGTGCTGCTGCTGGAGCGCGCGACCCGCGCCCGCCGCGGGGACGCCCAGGACGGTCACGGCGGCCAGGAGGGCCACGGCGGCCGCGGCGGCGGCGACCATCCGGGCGGGGGCGGCGCGCCGCAGGGCGGGCGCCACGCGCGACCCGCCTCGGGGTCGGCCCCCCGCATGTGACACCCTGATCGCACGCCGGGCCGCCCGGGGCGGCCCGGCCCCGATCGAATACCGGCGCGGGGTGCCGCGGACCCTCCTCCCACCGCGGCTGAGAACACACCCGTCGAACCTGCACTAGCTCGCACTAGCGAAGGGACGCCCATGAGCTCCTTCAACATCCTGTCCATCGCCGGGACCGACCCCAGCGGCGGCGCGGGGATCCAGGCCGACCTCAAGGCCGTCTCCGCGCTGGGGGGCTACGGCATGAGCGTGGTGACCGCGCTGGTCGCGCAGACCACCACCGGGGTCGCCGAGGTGCACCGGGTGCCCCCGGCGTTCATCACCCGCCAGCTCGACGTGCTGCTGGAGGACGTGCGCGCCGACGCGGTCAAGATCGGCATGCTGGCCGACACCGAGGTGATCGACGCGGTGGCGGGGGCGCTCGACACCCACCGGCCGCCGCACGTGGTGCTCGACCCGGTCATGGTGGCCAAGAGCGGCGACCGGCTGCTGGCGGCCGACGCCATCGGGGCGGTCCGCACCCGCCTGCTGCCGCGCGCCGACCTGATCACCCCCAACCTGCCCGAGGCCGCCGAGCTGCTCGGCGTGAAGGAGGCGGCCGACACCGCCGAGATGGAGCACCAGGCGCGCGGCCTGCTCGACCTGGGTGCCCGCCGGGTCCTGATCAAGGGCGGGCACCTGGACACCGACGAGAGCACCGACCTGCTGGTGGAGCCGGGGCGCCCCGCCGCGGCGTTCACCGCGCCCCGGGTGGCCACGAAGAACACCCACGGCACCGGCTGCACCCTGTCGTCGGCCATCGCCGCCCTGCTCCCGCAGCGGGACGGCTGCGCCGAGGCGGTGCGGGAGGCCAAGGGGTACCTGACCGAGGCGCTGCGGCGCGCCGACGACCTGGACGTCGGCTCGGGCAAGGGGCCGGTGCACCACTTCCACGCCTGGTGGTGACGCGGGGCGCCGCCGGGCCGGGCGCGTCCCCGGCCCCGCCCCTGCCGCGTCCGCTTCGGCGCACCCGGGAGACGGCCGGCCGAGGGGCCGAACACGGCCGAAGGGCCTGTCCGCGGTGGACAGGCCCTTCTCTCGTCGCGATGCCCGCTTGAGCGCTACTGCTTCTCGGGGACCCGGAAGTCCGGGTTCTTCCACTCGGGGTTGGCGAAGTAGCGCCGCGTCTCGGCGACCACCACCGGCGACAGCAGCAGCAGGCCGACCAGGTTGGGCAGCGCCATCAGGCCGTTGGCGATGTCGCTGAACAGCCAGACGACGTCGAGCTCGGCGGTGGCGCCGACGAACACCACGGCCACGAACAGCACGCGGTAGAACACCACCGCGCGGTGCCCGATCAGGTAGTCGATGCAGCGGTCGCCGTAGTAGGACCAGCCGAGGATGGTGGTGAAGGCGAACACCACCACCGCGATGGCGAGCATGGGCCCGGCCGCCGCGCCCAGGGCCGGGCTGATCCCGCTCAGGCCCTCCTGCAGTCCGGCGGAGGTCAGCGCGGCGCCGTCGTCGTCGCCGAGCTCCCAGACCCCGGTGACGATGATGACCAGGCAGGTCATGGTGACCACGATGATGGTGTCGATGAAGGTCTGGGTCATCGAGACCATCGCCTGGCGCACGGGCTGGTCGGTCTTGGCCGCGGCCGCCGCGATGGCGCCGGTGCCCAGGCCGGACTCGTTGGAGAAGATGCCGCGGGCCACGCCCATCTGCAGGGCGATCAGCACGGTGGAGCCGACGAAGCCGCCGGTGGCCGCGGAGCCGGTGAAGGCGTCGGTGACGATCAGCGCCAGGGCGGCGGGCAGGTCGGCGACGTGGACGATGAGCACCAGCAGGGTGACGACGATGTAGAGCAGGATCATCACCGGCACGACCGCCGAGGCGACGCGGCCGATGCTCTTGATGCCGCCGATCACCACGATGCCGATGAGCACCATCATCACCACGCCGGAGACCCACGGGGCGATCGCGAAGTTCTCGTCGAGCTGCTGGGCGACGGTGTTGGCCTGGGTGCCGTTGCCGATGCCGAACGCCGCGATCGCGCCGAAGAGCGCGAACAGGAAGCCCAGGGTGGTGCCGAGGCCGCCGGACAGGCCGTTCTTCAGGTAGAACATCGGCCCGCCGCTCTGCTTGCCGACGCCGTCGCGCTGGCGGTACTTCACGCCCAGCAGCGCCTCGCTGTACTTGGTGGCCATGCCGACCAGGCCGGTCATCCACATCCAGAACAGCGCGCCGGGGCCGCCGATACCGATGGCCAGGCCCGCGCCGGCGATGTTGCCGACGCCGACGGTGGCCGCCAGCGCGGTGCTGAGCGCCTGGTAGTGCGAGATGTCGCCCTCGCCGTCGGTCTCCTTGCGGCGCACGAAGGCCAGCCAGAGGGCGTGGAAGAGCTTGTGGAACTGCAGCAGACGCAGGCGGACCGTGAGGAACAGCCCTGTGATCAGCAGCAGGGGGATGAGGACCCATGGTCCCCAGATGATGGACGACAGGTCTTCCAACAGGCTCACGGTCTGTTCCACGTGAGTGCTCCCAATCGATCTCGGACGGGGGACGGGGGCGCGGCGCGCCCGAGGATCACCGGGCGCTCCGAGGGGGTGGTGCTCCCCTTCCGGACACGGCTTCCGGGGTACGGAACCGCAGTGTTCCGCCAGGTTCACACCGATTCGTCACATTCGCGTCACGGTCCCCCCACACACCGGTTGCGGAGGGGCCCTGACCAGCGGAGATCACCCGGTCATCCGCTGTTCTCCCCACCTGGGCTCCCGCCGTCGGCACCGCCGGCACCGTCGGGGCCATCGGCCCGGCTGAGCGCGAGCCGGGTGAGCGCGCGCGCCGCCTCTTCCGGGTCGGCGCCGCGGCCGACCGCGATGCCCAGCAGGAACGTGGTGAGCGGGGCCGCCGGGCGGGCCACCGAGTGCGCGGCGTCCCGGGCGAGGTCGAGGACGCGGTCGACGTCCTCCTTGACGACCTCCTCAGGGAGGTCGAGTTCGGCGCACACCTGGCGCGCCCACTCCACGAGCGTCATCACTGCTCCAAAGATGGAAACTGCGTTGAAGACTGCTCGCGATCCTAGAGCCATCCGGCGCCCGGCGCGCGACAGAAGCACGCCGCAGGCGCGTCACGAAGGTGAATGCCCCGCCGATGGGAGAGAGCGTGGCCGGGGCGTTCTCCCTGGGTCGGGCCCGTCGAGGGCACCGGCGGCGCCATGCGGCCCGAGGCGTAAGCCGGTCGGCGGGCCGTCGACCGATGAGAGCGCGGCGAGGGCCGTGCCTGGGCGCCGTGCAGTAGGGCCCGACCCCGGGAACACGCTCTGGGCGTTCGGCCGCGCACGGGTCCCGCCCTCCGCGGCTCCGGGGGCCTACCGCTAGGGTGGCCCGCGCAGAGGAGCGGGACCGGCCCTTCCGCGATGTCCGGCCCCGCTCCTCGCCCCCGTTCTCCGGGTTCGCTTCGGCGTTGGCGTCCGTGTTCGGTTGTCGGCACCCTTCTGCGCTCTTCTGCGCTCTTCGGCGCCCGCGTCGTCCGGCCGCGCTCAGGCGGCCGCCGCCACGGGTTCGGCGACCTCGGACAGCACCTCCTCCAGGCGGTCCAGGTGCGCGCGGATCCACGGCAGGGAGGTCGGGTCGTCGACGGCCAGCGCCGCCCAGCGCTCGGCGTCGGTGTCCCCGTAGAGCAGGCTGGTGGCGACGCGCAGGCGCAGGGCCTCGGGGCACTCGCCGAACTCGACGCCGGGCAGCGCGCCCAGGCCGTAGCGTTCGAGCAGCATCCGGCTCAGTCCGGGGCCGTCGACCACCCCGAAGTCGGCGGCCAGGCGCTCGCGGTGCGGCTCGAAGTCGGGGTAGAGGTAGAAAGCGGCCCGCGGTGCGGCCACGGCCGCCCCGGCGGCGGTGAAGCGCTCGGCCACCGCGCGGGCGACCGTGCCGTGCAGGCGGCGGCTGCGCCCGATGTGGTCGGTCAGCTCGGTCGGCTCGTCGAAGGCCAGGGCACCGGCGCGCTGGACCGGTGAGCTCGGGCTCGACCACAGCTCGCTGGCGATCCCCAGCAGCTCTGCGCGCAGGTGCGCCCCGCGCGCCCCGTCGGGCAGCCGCGCCACGCCCAGGCGCCAGCCGCCCAGGGCCAGGTTCTTGCTCAGGCCGGCGGTGACCACGGTCCGCTCGGGGGCGAACTCGGCGGGGCTGCGCACCTCGGTGGCGGCCGGGTCGTGCACCAGGTCCCGGTAGATCTCGTCGGAGATGACCACCAGGTCCAGGGCGCGGGCGACCTCGGCCAGGCGCCGGACGGTGTCGGCACCGGCGACGGTGCCGGTCGGGTTGTCGGGCACCGTGGCGATCACGGCCCGCACGTCGCGGCCCTGCCCGCGCGCGTCCTGCACGGCCTCGGCGAGCAGGTCGGGCTGGGGCACGCCGCCCTGGCCGCGCTCGGTGGGCACGAACAGCGGGCGGTTGCCCGACAGGCGGCTCTGGGCGGCGTAGCTGACCCAGCTGGGGGCGGCGACGGCCACGTCGCCGCCGATGCTCATCAGCAGCGCGTACAGCAGCGGCTTGCTGCCCGGCCCGGCGACGACCATGTCGGGGTCGGTGTCCAGGCCGCGGCGGGACCAGTACCCGGCGGCGGCCTCGCGCAGGCCGCGGTCACCGGCGACCGGACCGTAGGAGTTGCACCCGCCTCCGGCCGCGAGGGCGTCCCGCAGCGCCGGGTGGACGGGCAGTCCCGCCTCGCCGAACCCCAGGGGCAGCACGGCGGCGCCGGTGCGGCGCCTGGCCTCCAGGGCCTCGTTCACGGCGAGTGTGGCGGAAACGGCAACAGACATGAAGAGATCGACCCCGCATACGTCCGGCGGCTGGTGGGAGGCCTGGGGCCGTTGGTGCTCCCCGGCCTCGCACTTTCACTCTGCCCACTTCCACCCATCAGCACAAGCGACTCTTTTCGATGGTGAGCGTAAGGTGGTCTTATGCTCGATCTCCGCAGGCTCCAACTGCTCAAGGAATTCGCCGATAAGGGGACGATCGCGGCGGCCGCCGCCTCGCTGGGGTATACGGCTTCGGCCGTTTCGCAGCAATTGTCCGCACTGGAGCGGGAAGCGGGCGCCCAATTACTGGACCGCACCGCACGCAGCGCCGAACTGACCGAAACCGGAAGGCTGCTGGCCGACCAGGCCGAGCAGATCCTCGCGCTGGTGGAGGCGGCCGAGGCGGTGCTGGACGAGCGGCGGGGGCAGGTGACCGGCCGGGTGACGGTGGCGGCCTTCCCGACCGCGGCGGTGGCGTTCGCGCCCCGTCTGGCGCAGAGCCTGCGCCGCCACACCGGCATGCAGCTGGTGCTGCGCCAGACCACCGAGGGGGCGGGGGTCCGCCAGGTGAGCGCCGCCGAGGCCGACATCGCCCTGGTCGACGACTGGACGGGGCGCCGCCCGGACCCCGGCGCGGGCAAGCTCCGCCACGAGCACCTGCTGCGCGACCCGATGGTGCTGGCGGTGCCGGAGGAGCACCGGCTGGCGGACCCGGCGGTGCCGGTGGAGCTGGAGCGGCTGCTGGACGAGGCGTGGATCGCCGCGCCGCAGGGGGAGCCGTCCCGGTACGGGACCGACACCCTGCTCGCCGACCTGGGCGGCGCCCCGGCGGCGGCATGGGAGTTCGAGGGGCTGGGGACCATCCTGAGCCTGGTGTCCCGGGGCATCGGCATCGCGGCCGTCCCGGCCCTGTCCCTGAGCTCGGGCACGGCGGGGTTGGCGTTCCGCAGACTGCCCGAGGACGCGCCGTCGAGGGACGTCTACATGGCCGTCCGGGCGGCGAGCCTGCGCCGACCGGCGATCGGGGTGACGCAGCGGGCATTGAAGGAGGCGGCCGTCGACGTCCAGCGCGACCTGGAGGAGGTATTGGACCGCATCCCGGACCACCGCCCCGGCCCGGGCCCCAGAAACGGAAGAGGATGAGGACGCCCCTTGGGAGACGGGCCAGGAGGTCCCCGCTCGTGCCCCCGGCCGCTCGGATGCCCTAATCGCGCGGGCGTCTCCGGTTGCCGTTGGCGCGTTTCCAACCGACGCGGGGGCGCTGGCGTTCCCTGTCTCCGCCGACTCCGCCTGATCCCCCGGTCTCCTCGGCGTCCTCGCCGCCTTCACGCTGGGACGGGATCGGGCCAGAACCGCCCGCCCTATGGCCGTCCGCCGGGTGGAGGTGCGGGCGGCCGCCGTTGTCCCCGTTGACGTTGTCGCCGTCGGTCCGGTGGCGGCCGACCGGGCGGCCGTCGCCGATGTCCTCGGAGGCACGGGCCGGGTCGAGCGGCAGGCCACGGCCGGGCCCCATGTACGCCCACCGGAGGGGCTGTCCCGCCCACGCGGCCCTCTCGGTCCCCTTGGACCGGTCCGGCCCGGCCGACCGTGCGGAGCGGTCCGTGCCGTCGGGGTAGCCGGCGTGGTCGGGATGGCCCGTGCGGTCCGGCCCCCCGGCTTGGGCCGGGATGTCGACCGCCTGCCCGTTCTGCGCCTCCGCCTCGGCGGCCGCAGCGGGAACGCTCCCGCCCCGGGCGATCTCGCGGCGGTGGATGCGCTTCAGCCGCCGCCGGAGCCTGCGCGCCACATGGCGGGCCCGGTCACGGTCCTCGCGGCAGTTCCACCAGCGGGCGAACGCCTCCAGCTTCTGCCGCCGCGCCTCGGCCAGCTCGGCCTCCAGGCGCTCGACCCGCTCCTCCAGCTCGCGGTGGGCGCGGTCGTAGTCGCCGAGGACGTCCTGGCACGACCTTTCGTCGGATTCGGCCTTGCGGAGCCGGGCGGCCACGCCGTCGGCGTGCGCCGCCCCCGCTCGTCCGGTACCAACGAACCACACACTCTGGATATGTCCCGCGAACCGGACCTTACATCAGCATGTGACGCAAAAACCACGGAAAGTCATCACGCGGCCGCCGCCGCCCGGCGCCCTCCCCCCGTTCCAGCGACCGCGCGCAGCGCCCGGTCGGCGACGGGAGCCCCCGGGCGGCGCGGGCGCACCGACCGGTAGATCTCCTCGAACCGGTCCAGCGAGCGCCGGTGGTCGTGCGTCAGTGCGAGCGCCCGGGAGGCCTCCCCCATCGCCTCGCGCCGGTCCGACCCCAGCACGTCCAGCAGCCGCCCCGCCAGCGCCTCGGCGTCGCCCGGCGGGAACAGGAACCCGTTGCCGCCCTCGTCCACCAGGTGCGGCAGGGCGAGCGCGTCCGCGGCCACGACCGGCAGCCCCGTCGCCATCGCCTCCAGGGTGGCGATGCTCTGCAGCTCGGCCACGCTCCCGATGGCGAACAGGTCCCCGGCCACGTACACCAGCGGCAGCTCCTCGTCGGGAACGAACCCCAGGAACCGGACCCGGTCGGCCACGCCCAGCTCCTCGGCCAGCCGGGCCAGCTCCGCCTGGCGCTGGCCGGTCCCGGCCAGGGCGAGCTGGAGGTCACGGCGGTCCTTCACCAGCGCCAGCGCCCGGATCAGGTCATCGATGCGCTTCTCCTCGTCCAGCCGCCCGACGAAGACCATCGTCTCCCGGTCCTCAAGCCCGAACCGCTTGCGCACCTCGGCGCGCTCGGCGGGGCGGGGCCGGAACCGCTCCAGGTCGATACCGCAGGAGACCGGCTCCACCCGGCGGCTGAACCCCTTGGCCGCCAGCAGGTCGGCGGCGCGCCGGGTCGGCGTGGTCACGTGGTCGGCCTCGTAGGCCACCCGCACCATGTCCCGCCAGGCCAGCCCGCCCGCGACGCCCTGGAGGGCGTCGGGGATGTGCGCGTGGGCGAACAGGTTGTCCGGCATGAAGTGGTTGGTGAGCACCACCGGCGCCCCCGACAGCCGCGCCCGCCGCACCGCCGCCCTGCTCACCGTGAAGTGGCTCTGGGCGTGAACGACGTGCGGGGCGAGGCGTTCGACGATCCGGGCCACGTGCCCGCCCACGCCCAGCGGGACGGCGGTGCGCATCGTCGGGTGCACCACCACCGGCGCCGAGCGCAGCCGGTGCAGCACCACGCCGTCCTCGTACTCGATGCCCGGGCGTCCCGTCGCCGACGCGCACACCACGTGGACGTCGTGGCCCCGTTCGGCCAGCCCCGTGGCCAGCCGGTAGGTGAAGTAGCCCGCCCCGTTGACGTCCGGCGGGTAGGTGTCGGCCGCGATCAGCAGACGCATGCGGTCAGGCCCCCCGCTCGGTCGGCTGCCCTGGCCGGCGGTCCCCGGGGTTCTCTCCTTCTTTGCGGTCATCAGGCTGCTCCTGTGCAGATGCGGAGGTGGACAACGGCGAGGCCTCCCCGGAGGCGGGCGCCGGACGGACGCCCGGCGCCGGTGCGCCGCGGTGCACCGCGGCCTCCGGGTTCTGGTTCCTGGCCTTGGCCAGCACGGCGATGCCGGCCGCGGCGACGGCGGCGGAGGCGGTGGCCCCCGCCTGGGCGAGCGGAGTGGTCGGCAGCCCCTCGCCGAGCAGCAGCGCCCCCAGCCCGGCGCCGACCACCGGGTCGGCGACGAGGAGCACCGCGTAGGCGGCGGCGAAGTGGCCGGTGCGGTAGGCGTTCTGCATCATCAGGCCGCCGAACAGGGCGACGCCCACGGCGACGGGCGTGAGCCAGCTGACCACTGCGGCCGGGTCCTGGGCGGCGCCCGCGGCGATCACCCGTGCGATCGCCGAGGTCGTTCCCAGGGCGGTTCCGCCCACGGCCGCCAGCAGCACGCCGCGCGCCCCCGCACGCAGGTACCGGGCGGCCGCGAGGGCGGCGAACCCGCCCCCCACCACCACCCCGGCCAGCACCAGCGCGGTCGCGGTGGTCATCTCCGGCGGCTCGGCGGTGTGCGGGAACAGGGTGATCACCCCCGCGAGGCCGGCGGTGACCGCCAGCCCCGCGGCGATCTGCCCGGTCCGCACCCGGCGGCGGGTGAAGAGCATGGACAGCACGATCGCGAACAGCAGTCCGGTCACGCCGATCGGCTGGATGATGGTGAGCGGCGCCCCGCTGAGCGCCACCAGGTGCAGACAGACCCCCGCCCCGGCCGCGACCGTGCCCAGGATCCAGCGCGGGCGCTGGACCAGGTGCACGAGCAGGCTGAAGCGGGCCACGCTCTTGCCCGGCGCGCGGACCGCGTCGCGCTCCTGCAGCGCCGACCCCAGCGCCATGCAGAAGGCCCCGGCCAGGGCGATGAGGACCGATCCGATCAGCACGGCGCCCCCCGGTACCGGCGCGCGCGCCGGCCGCCCGGAAGGGCGGCCGAGCCGCGCGCGCCCATCGCCCGCCCGGCTCCGTCCCGCCGGGCGCTACGGCACGGCGGGCCCGGGCCGGCCGCGGCGGGAAGGGCACGTTCCGCGCCCGACCTCGATCGCACCACGGTGTCCCCCCTCCGTACGGCCGCCATGCGGCCTGCTCGCTCCGTCGGGGAAAACGCTACGGATGATCGGCGGCGAAGTGCGATAACGCCACCACCCTGTCCGAGGTGGTGCTCGCCCCACCCCCGGTGGAGCGGTACGCCCCACCACGAATCGCGGGGCACGCCCCTGCGCTCTTCCCCCTTCGCGTGCGCACGGCACGGGCCGCACCCGTTCCCCTGTCCTCCGGCCCCTCGCACGGCACCCCCGGTCCTGCGGTCGGACAATGCGGTCGGCGCGCCCCTTCCTCGTGCTTCCCTCGCGCTTCACCGAGAAGGACGCAGGTCCGTCCTCTCCTCCCAAACGTAGATAACCCACCTGTCCTTCGCGTCCCTCCACCGGCGTAGATATAGGGGAAACAGATCGTCAAAAGTCGGTACCCCGGTACGCACGGCTCATCCGTTCGTCGGCCGTGCGGGCCGGGGCCGCGGGTATGCGAGTGGAGGGACCGGCGATCTGTCAAGTCGGGACCCGCACGCCCGCACCGCGCACAGGGCGCCCAATGTGCAGAATTAGGGGGAAATTCCCCCACTGGATAGGTGAGCGCCCATGGGCGGCATGGAACTGGATGAGACCGATTCGGCGATCGTGCGCGAGCTGAGCGCGGACGGCCGCCTGCCGTTCGAGACCCTCGCGGGCCGCGTGGGCCTCTCCCGCGCCGCCACACGCCTGCGGG
>NZ_ANBH01000034.1 GCF_000341185.1 Nocardiopsis chromatogenes YIM 90109 | reverse complement strand
GGGGGGCGGCCGCCCCCCTGCCGTTCGAGACCCTCGCGGGCCGCGTGGGCCTCTCCCGCGCCGCCACACGCCTGCGGGTGCGGCGGATGCAGGAGACGGGGCGCCTGCGCGTCGTCGGCATCGTGCACCCGGCCGTGCGCGGGATCACCGCCCGCGCACAGCTGGCGGTCTCGGTCCGGGGCGCCACCGCCGCCGCGGTCGCCGCCGCGGTGGCCGAGCTGCCCGAGTGCCACCGGGCGGAGCTGGCCGCCGGGCGCGCCCCGGTGGTCGCCGAGGTCGCGGGGGGCGGCCTGGACCGGCTGACGGCCGTGGTGGACCGGGTGCGCCGGATGGAGGGGGTGGCGTGCGTCGAGACCGCCGTGTACACCCGGGTGCTCAAGGACCCCTACCTGGCGTCGGCCCCGCCGCCGGAGGCCGAGCCCGACCAGGTCGACCTGCGCCTGCTGGGGCTGCTGGAGCGGGACGGGCGGCTCTCCTTCGCCGAGCTGGCCGGGTATGTGGGGCTGTCCCCGGGGGCGGTGCGCAGCCGGGTGATGCGGCTGCTGGAGGGGCGCGCACTGCGGGTGACGGCGCTGCTGGACCCGGCCGCGGCCGGACAGGGGTGCCACGGGGGGTTCGCGCTCACGCTGGGACCGGGGGCCGAGAGGGTCGCCGCGACCGTCGCGTCCTGGGAGGAGACCCGGTTCCTGACCCGCTGCCTGGGCCGGAGCGACCTGGTGGGGGCGGTCGCGGTGGAGAACCCGGAGGCGGTGCGGGGGGTGCACGAGCGGCTCCGGCTGCTGCCCGGGGTCGAGCTGCGCGACACCTGGCTGCGGCTCGACCGGGTNGCCGGGGGGCGCCCGCCGCGAGCGGCGAAGGGCGGGTGCGGGGCGCGGCCGGAGGGGCTTCCGGAGGCGCCGCCGCGGCTGGCCGGACCCGGCCCTGCGGATCCCGGCACGTCGCCGCGGCCGTCCTCATCCGGCCAGGCGGGATCGGCACGCTTTCCGTCTCACGGGCCGGATGGGCCCGGAGGGGGCCGGGGTGCTGGGCGGGGCGGTGCGGGCGGCGTCCGGTAGCGTTGTGCGACGGCACAGGGAGGGCACAGGGGATGCCGGGGCCGAATGCGCGCCGGATTCGGAGCGCCGGAAGGGAGCGGGATCGCGGTTGTCCGTGCACGAGCGGCTGAGCGTGCCGATCGGACGTGTGGCTGAGGAATGGTCGACGCGCCCGGGATGCCGCCGCGTTCTCGCGGTCGCACACACCGTCACCGCGGTGACCCGGCTGATGGACGTCCTTCCGCTCTTCGAATCGGATTTCCGCGTGCAGGTGGTGTTCACCCGCGCCCGCACCTCGAATTTCCGGGAAGGCGTCACCGAGTACCTGTCGGACCTGGGCGTCGCGGTGGCCCCGTGGGAGCAGGCCGTCGGGGAGGAATTCGACCTCGCGGTGACCGCCAGCCTCGGCGATGATCTGCACCTGATCAAGGCCCCCGTGGTCACGGTCTCCCACGGTGCCGGATACAATAAGCTGGGGAAACCGGAAACCGGAAACCGGAAACCGGAAACCGGAAACCGGAAACCGGAAACCGATCCGCATTCGCACTCTGCGCCCGGTGTATTCGGCATATCCCGGGAGACGCTCGTCCGGGACGGCGTGCTCATCCCCTCGGCGCTCGTGCTCTCGCACGAGGAGCAGCGCGACCGCGTCGGGCGGTCCTGCCCCGAGGCCCTGCCCGCGGCCGTCGTCGCCGGGGACCCGACCTTCGACCGCATCCTGGCCGGACGCCGCTGGCGCGATGACTACCGCCGCGCGCTCGGCGCCGACGACGGCCGCCGCCTGGTCCTGCTCACCTCGACCTGGGGCCCCTCGTCACTGCTGGGGCGCCGCCCCGAGCTGATCCGCCGGGTCCTCCGGGAGCTCCCCCGCGACGAGTACCGGGTGGTCCTGGTGGCGCACCCGAACGCCTGGTACGGGCACGGCGTGTGGCAGATGCGCACCTGGCTGGCGTCCTGCGAGCGGGCGGGCCTGACCGTGCTCCCGCCGCGCGCGGGCTGGCAGGCCGCGCTGGCCGCCGCCGACCACGTCATCGGAGACCACGGTTCGGTCACCTTCTACGGCGCCGCCCTGGGCACGCACACCATGCTCGGGACGTTCCCGCACGACGAGCTGGACCCGGACTCCCCGGTCGGCGCGTTCGGCCGCAGCGCGCGCGTGCTCGACGACACCGCTTCGATCGAACGCCGGCTCCTCGACGACGCCGCCGCGCACCGCCCGGATCGCTTCGCCCCTGAGACGAGCCGACTGACCTCGCTGCCGGGCAGGTCCGGGGCGGCGCTGCGCGCGCTGTTCTACGGGCTCATGAACCTGGACGAGCCCGCGGTTCCGGCGCGGGTGACGCCTCCGGACATGCCGGAGCCCCTGGCGCTCGACTGGCCGCGGGCCGCGCGCGTCGGCCCCCTGCTGGTGGGGGCCGAGGGTGATACCTCAGAGGTACGGGTGCGCCGGTTCCCGGCGGAGATGTACCGGGCGCTGGGCGGCGGTCCCGGCCGGAGCCACCTGCTGGTCGACGCGTCCGAACCGGACGAGGCGTGGCGGGACAGCGCCGACGTGCTGATCCGGCGCGAGCCGACTGCGGGGGCGCGCGCCTGGTCGGAGGGGACGCTCGCGACGGAGACCGGCCTGCGCATGGCCGCGGCCCTCGATTCCGACGGCGCGGTGGTCGCCTCACTCATTCCCGGCAGCCCCCGAACGGCGGCGCAGGACCGTCCGCTGACCGTGCGTGTGCGCCTTCAGGACGCTACGGCGGGCACCCCGGTCGAGGCCGGTCTCGCCGCGCTGTGGCGTGCCGACGCGGACGGGTGCGACCTGTGGCGACCGCTGACGGTCAAACTGCACCTGGGTGAACGGACGGCGACCGTGCGGATCGAACCGGTCGACTGAGCCCCCGTGCCGCTTTCGGGAATCCGGCCCTCCACACGCCTCCACCAGACCGGGTTTCCGAAATCGACACGGGGTCGCGGTCCTACGAATCGACGTCTCCGTCCCGCAGCGCCTTGATGCGCTCATCCGCGCGGAGAAAGTCGACCCCGCGCCCCAGCTGCTCGTACATCCGCCGGGCCTCGTCCAGTTCCCGCAGTGCGTCGGGCTGACGGCCCTGGACGACGCGCAACTCCGCGCGCTGGGCGACCACGTCGGCGATGCGGCGCCGCGAATCGCACTCCCCGAACGCCTCCAGCGCCGCGGCCAAGCGGTCCTCCGCCGCGCCGTACTCCCCCTCGGCCGCGTCCAGCGCGGCCAGAGACATCAGGATCCGCCCCTCGTTGTACAGATCCCTGTCCGGAAGGGCGCGCACCTCGGCCCAGGCCGCCTCCAGCTCCCTTCTGGACCCGTCCGCCTCGCCCGCCCTGTGCAGGTAGCGCGCCAGCTTCTGGCGTTCGACCAGCACGGCGCGCATGTCGCCGCTCTTGTGGGCGAGGGCGAGCGACCGCTCCTGCTCCTCGCGGGCCCCGGCCACATCGCCCTTGGCCGCGAGCACCTCCGCCAGCATCTCCGAGGCGGTCGACATCAACAGGGCCTTGTCCTCCTGGGCGACCACGGCTCCGGCGTCGCCCGACGCCTCCTCCACCGCCCGGCGCGCCTGCCCATCGGCGTCGTCCAGCCTGTCGCGGTCGGTGTCGCTCATCTCCAGCAGCGCCCGGACGAGCTGCGCCCGCACCTTGGCCACCAGCAGGGGCGGGGCGAGCATGGGCCCCGCGTCCCACCGCGCCTTCTCCAAAACCGGCTCGTGTGTGGAGATGATGTCGTGGAAGAGGGAGTCCTTGAAGTACAGGGCCCACAGAACCTGGCAGAGCATCAGCCCCCGGGGCGAGCCCGGCCCGTCCTCCTCTGCGGCGAGGTACACCGCCTGCTCCAGGGCGAGCCGCTCCTCCCTGAGCCAGCGCTTCGCCTCCGCTTCCCGCGTGAACGACCGGGACTCGCTGCGCTCCTCCGCGATCAGGCGCCGTCCGGGCATCAGGACCAGGTGGGCGTCCAAGGCCAGGGAGTGACAGGCGGCGCAGTACCGCTGGACGAGCAGGTCGCGCCCGTGGTCACGGTCGAACCCCGCCCACCGCGCTTCGGCGATCTCGCGCAGGTCGGTGTGGAGGCGGAAGCGCGGGCCGTCCCCGCCGGCGTCGGCCTCGACCAGCCCGAGGTCCACCAGCGACCGCAGCCGGACGTCGGTATCCTCCCGGTCGAGCGCCAGCGCCAGCACCCTGCGCCCCACGGGCCGCCCGACCAGGGCGAGCAACCCCACGAGCATCCTGTCGGTCGGCCCCAGCGCCTCGTAGGCGGCGTCCACCGATTCCAACGCGTCCTCCTCGCCGGTGGCGACCGTGCGCCGGTGTTCGAGTGCGGCCCTGCGGACGCCGCGCATCGTGCGCCCGTGCCTGCCGAGAAGTTCCCTGCGCACCCCAAGGGAGGCGTCCGGCAGGCCGAGGGCGCTCAGCTCCATCCCCAGCAGAGTCAGCGCGTCCTTCTCGCTCAGAGGGCCGACCTGCACCGGGTGGACGTCCAACGTGCCGAAGTCGGGGTGGCGCAGGGTGTCGCCCCCGGCGCCGCCGACGACCACGACGACGCTCCCGCGCGCGCCCGGCATCAGCCGCTCGACGTCGCGCGCGCTGCGCGGGTTCTCCACGATCAGCGCGGTGGGCCCCTGGTCGCGCGTGATCGCCCGGAAGAGGGACGACGGGTCGGTGCCGAGCATCTCGTCCGGTACGCCCATGTCGCGCAACAGCTCCTGAAGGGCCCTGCGGACCGGGAGGAAGCCCAGGTTCACGGTCCTGGCGACACGCTCACGGCCCGAGGCGGGCCGCGCCAGCCAGTCGCCGCACATCAGGCGCGCTGTGGCGGTCAGGCCGCTCCCCGATTCGCCGTGCACGCGGAACACCGCCACCGGTGACGCATGGGGCCGCCACCCCTCCCACAGCTCCAGCGCGCGCTGCTCGGCCTCGGGGTGCCAGCCCTGGAACGGCGGTGCGGCGAGCGCCGTGTCCTGTCCGGGGCGGTACACGGCTCTGCGGCCCCGGTCGTCGACGACCTTCAGGTGGAATCCCCCGTGAATGGCGGCCGCCTGCACGACGGTCCCCGTCACGCCGACCGCGTTGTTCCACACGCCGCCTGCGAGCGCTCCGGTGCGGTCGGGGCTGTTGTCGTCGATCGGGGTCATCGAAACCTTCCTGGGGGGCGGCGGCCCGGCCGATGCCGGGAAACCCTATCCTCTCGGCCTTCCCGCGCCCGGCCGCGCCGCACCGCGGTGTCCCGTTCCGGCCGCGTCCGGTCCGGACCGCGCCCCGTCCGCGCCCGGCCGGAGCACCCCCTGCCCTGCCCGGACACCGGCCCGCCCACCCCGCTCTCCCCGCTCCGTGCGCCTCCGGCCGCCGCGTGGCACGATGGCCCCAGTCACTGGTCTAGACCGATGAGGAGCCTCCGTGCCTGCACTCCCCCTGGTCCCCCTCCCCGCCGAGACGCTGCCGGGCGACGCTGCGGGCGACAGCGCCGACGGCCTGGAGCTGGACGCCTCCACCCGCATCGACGCCGACCCCGAGGCCGCCGGGACCGAGGCGTGGCTCCGCACCGAGCTGGGCGCCGCCACCGGGCTGCCGCTGCCGCCCGGGCGCGGAGAGGACGCGCGGCTGCGGCTCACCGTCGACCCGGACGCCGGGCTGGGCCCCGAGGGCTACCGCCTCATCTCCGACGACGAGGGCGCCGTGGTCGTGGGCCACGACCCGGCCGGGGTGTTCTACGGCGCGCAGACCCTGCGCCAGCTCCTGCCGTCGGCCGCCTACCGCCGCTCGGCCCTGGGCGAGCGGGTCTGGCGGCTGCCGTCGGTGCGCATCACCGACCGCCCCCGGTTCGGCTGGCGCGGCTGCATGCTGGACGTGGCCCGGCACTTCATGCCCAAGCACGGGGTGCTGCGCTTCATCGACCTGATGGCCATGCACAAGCTGAACGTGCTGCACCTGCACCTGACCGACGACCAGGGCTGGCGGGTGGAGATCCGGCGCTACCCCAGACTCACCGAGGTGGGCGCGTGGCGCACGGAGAGCCAGGTCGGCGCGGGCACCCCCGCGGCCTTCGACGGGCGCCCGCACGGCGGCTACTACACCCGGGAGGACATCCGCGAGATCGTCTCCTATGCCGCCGCCCGCCACATCACCGTCGTGCCCGAGGTTGACGTGCCCGGCCACTCCCAGGCCGCCATCGCCGCCTACCCGGAGCTGGGCGAAGGGGAGCCGGTCGAGGTCGGCCGGGAGTGGGGGATCATCGAGACGGTCCTCAACACCACCGACGACACGATCGCGTTCTACCGCAACGTCTTCGACGAGATCATGGAGCTGTTCCCCAGCACCTACATCTGCGTGGGCGGGGACGAGTGCCCCAAGGTGCAGTGGCGCTCCAGCGAGACGGCGCAGGCCCGCATCGCCGAGGAGGGGCTCGGGGACGAGGACGGCCTGCAGAGCTGGTTCATCCGCCGCTTCGACTCCTACTTCGCGGCCAAGGGGCGGCGCCTGCTCGGATGGGACGAGATCCTGGAGGGCGGCCTCGCCGAGGGGGCGACGGTGCTGTCCTGGCGCGGGACCAAGGGCGGCATCGCCGCGGCCCGGGCCGGACACGACGTCGTCATGTGCCCCACCGCCACCTCCTACCTCGACTACCGCCAGTCGGACGGGCCGGACGAGCCGATCCCGGTGGGCACCCTGCTGACGGTCGCCGACGTCTACGGCTCCGAGCCGGTCCCGCCGGAGCTGGCCGAGCAGGGGGCCGAGCACGTCCTGGGGGCGCAGGTCAACATCTGGACCGAGCACATGGACTCGCCCAGGACCGTGGACTTCATGGCCTTCCCCCGCCTGACGGCCTTCGCCGAGGTGGCGTGGTCCTCGCACGAGCGCTCCTTCGAGGAGTTCCTCCCGCGTCTGAAGGCGCACCTGGAGCGCCTGGACGCCGTCGGCGTCGAGTACAGGCCGCTGGAGGGCCCGCACCCGTGGCAGCGCCGCCCGGGGGTGGAGGGCCGCNCGGGGGGGGGGGGGCCCCCCGCCGCTGACCGGGCACGGCGGCCCGGCCCCGTGCGGGGCCGGGCCGCGTCGGCCGATCGCTCCTGCGGCGGAGGGCCCGCCTCAGGCCGCCGCCCCGGCCGCCTCGGCGGCCTCGGCGGCCTCGGAGCGCTCGTACTCGCGGATCACCTGGCGGGCGATGTCCGGGTAGTCGGTGATGAGCCCGTCGACGCCCTTGTCCAGCGCCGTGCGCATGGCGTCGGCGTCGTTGACCGTGTAGGTCACCACGGCCATCCCCTCGTCGTGCACCGCGTCCACGTAGTCGGCGGTCAGGGTCTTGTGGCTCGGGTTGATCTGGTCCGCCCACTCGGCGTAGCCGTCGATCTCGCTCTCGGGGACCTGGCCGAGCAGCCCGTGCGGGATGGTCGGCAGCAGGTCGTGCGAGCGCTCCACCGACGCCCAGTCGAAGCTCTGGATGACCAGGCGGTGCTTGCCGCGCTTGCCGACCGGGACCAGCCAGGCGGGGTTGCGGGCCAGCGTTTCGGAGATGTCGGCCTCGATGCCGGGGTAGAGGACCGGCGCCTTGATCTCCAGGAGCAGGTTCAGGCCGTGCTTGCGCAGCCGGTCCAGGGCCTCCTGGAAGGTCGGCACCCTCTCCCCCTCGAAGGCGGGGGCGAACCAGGACCCGGCGTCCAGGCTGCGGATCTCCTCCAGGGTGAAGTCGGCGACGTCGTAGGAACCGCGCCCGGGGAAGACCTCCTCGGCGTCCGTGGTGCGCTCCAGCGTGGTGTCGTGGAAGACGACCAGCTCACCGTCCTTGGTGCGCTGCACGTCGATCTCGACGGTCGTCGCGCCGCGCACCTTGGCGGCGTCGATCGCGGCGAGAGTGTTCTCGGGCGCGTACCCCGAGGCGCCCCGGTGGGCGACGTCGAGGACCGACAGCGCCGCGGGGCCGCTCGCGGGGCCGAGCGGGGAGTAACGGAGTTCGGTGTCGTCTGCTGCCACGGCGGAACCCCCGCCCACCAAGGCGAGCGCCAGGGTGGCCGCGGTGAACCCGAGCCGTCGGATCATGACACTCCTTCTCATCGAGACCGGTTCTCACCGACCGTTCAAGACTCGACTCGGACGGTTACCTCCGGGTGACCTCGAAGCGAGGCGCCCATGCCGCCCCTGGGAACACCCCGGCGGGAGACGGAGCGAAATCTCGACACGATGCACTCCTTGTGACCGTTTCACTACGTCGTGTGCGACTTTTGATGGTGATGGCATTTTGCACCACGCTACGTGCCATCAATACCACGCTAGGTAGTCAAACGAGAGGTCGAAACATGCGCAAGCACCAGAAGCGGTGGATAGCGCTGGCAGGGGGGACCGCCGTCTGTCTGGCCGGGTTCGGTCTGCTGGGCGGCGCGTCGGCCGCCGCCGACGACGAGGGGCTGCGCTGGCCGGTTATCCAGCAGCGCGCCTCGACCTACGCCATCGACGGATTCGAGATCGGGTACCTGCCGCCGGAGCTGGAGCGGTACGGGATCAGCGCCGAATCGGCGACGGGCAAGAAGGGCGAGCGGGCCTCGCACATCGCGTGGGTGCAGGGGCCCGACTCCACCTACGGCAAGGTCGCGATCCTGAGGGACGCCGACCTGACCTCGCTCGACGTGCTGCGCAGCCGGCGCTACGACCACCTTGAGGACGCGTCCCTGGAGCGGGTGGAGGCCGAGTCCGAGCGGCAGGAGGCCTACGTCTCCGAGGCCACGGGCGACTACTTCTTCCTCCAGGAGGAGGGCGTCGCGGTCGCCGCCTACCTGCAGCCCGAGAAGTGGGACGCCGAGGAGCTGGCCAAGTTCGCCACCTCGGTCCGGCCGCAGGCCGCGGAGGTGTCGGAGGCCGCGAGCGAGCCCGGCGAGGAGGCGCCGCAGGAAGAGGCGCCGGAGGAGGAGGCGCCGCAGGAGGACCCTGCGCCCGAGGACCCGGCAGCGGAGGACCCGGCCGAGGCCCAGCCGGGCGAGGAGGCGCCCGCGGAGGAGCCGGAGCCCGAGACCCCGCAGGATGCCGGGGAGCCCGCGGCCGAGGAGCCCGCCGCCGAGGCCCCTGCGGAGGAGGCCCCCGGGGAACAGCCCGCCGAGGACGCCGAGGGCGAGGGCACCGAGCCCGCCGGAGACGGCGACGGGGCCGCCCCGGAGACCGGTGACGAGGCCGCCGGGACCGGCGCCGAGGACGCGGACGGCTCCGAGGCGGCCGCGGACGACGCCGCTCAGCAGGACACCGAGGG
The DNA here is from genome assembly GCF_000341185.1 of Nocardiopsis chromatogenes YIM 90109. GTDB lineage: Bacteria > Actinomycetota > Actinomycetes > Streptosporangiales > Streptosporangiaceae > Nocardiopsis_A > Nocardiopsis_A chromatogenes. The sequence goes on along the minus strand of NZ_ANBH01000034.1, from coordinate 101,768 downwards.
CACCGAAGAGGGCGCCGCCGAGGACGCGGACGGTTCCGAGGAGCCCGCCGCCGACGAGGACGCCGCGGCGCAGGAGGAGGGCGCCGAGGCCGCGACCGACGGGGAGACCGTGGGCATCCGCCTTCCCCAAGGGGCGACCGCCGTCGATGTCCGGACCTGCCTGGCCGAGGAGATCACCGGCGGCGAGCTGGACGGGGAGATGCGGGAGACCGCCCGGGACGCCGAGAAGTTCACCGAGTTCTGGGGCGAGACCGCCATCGCCGACCGCAGGACCGCGGTGGACGCCTGCATCCAGCGGCTGAAGGCCGACGAGTGGTGGTACGAGGAAGGCGCCGAGAAGGGTGAGGATGCGACCGCGCGCTACGCGGGCGCGTGGCACCAGGCACCGTGGACCCTGCCCGCCCAGCGCATGGGCGACTGAGCAGGTGGTGCGCGCGGCCGTCTCGCACGACCGACCCGCACCGGGGGCGCCGCCGTGCTCGCACGGCGGCGCCCTGGGCGTTCCGGAGGCGGGGCGGTCCCTGCCCTGGCTTGCGCCCGGCGGGCCCCCGGCCGTCCCGGCCGCGCACACCGCCGACGGCACCGCGGCGAGAAGGGCCCGCCTCCGCCGCCGCCTCCTCGTGCTCGGACGGCCCTCCCGACGCCTGCCCGGCGCCCTACTCCTGCGTCGCCGGGGCCACGGTCCCCTCGGCCTCGCCCAGGCCGATGAAGCCGCCTCCCAGGCCGGGTGCCGTGGCGGTCACCGACACGCGGTCCCCGTCCTCCAGGAACGCCCGTTCCGTACCGTCCGGCAGGACCAGCGGATGCTCTCCTCCCCCGCCCAGCTCCAACAGGCTTCCGCGTTCCTCCCGGGCGGGGCCCGCGCCCGACACCGTCCCCGTCGACACCAGGTCGCCGGTCTCCAGCGCCGTCCCGTCGGCCGTCAGCTGCGCCACCATCTGGTCCGGGGTCCAGTACGCCCCGCCCAGTCGCGGCCGGGCCACCGTCTGGCCGTTCACCCTCAGCTCGAACGCCACCTCCAGCCCCCAGTCCGCGATGCTGCGCAGGTGGGGCAGCGGCGGGGTGCGGTCCCGGGCCGGAATGCGGGCCGCCCCTAGGGCGTCCAGCGGCACCACCCACGGCGAGACCGACGTGGCGACCGCCCGGCCGGGCAGGGGCCCCGGCGGCTCGTCCTCGGCGGGCAGGTCGCGGGCGGACCAGGCGGCGATCAGGACGGCGCCGAACACGTGCTCCGCGAAGTCGACCACCGCAATCCGGCTGCCCGGCGTGTTCGGTGAGCCCACCACGAACGCCAGCTCGGCGCCCACGTCCAGGCGCCTGCTCGGGCCGAGGTCGTCCTCGGTCGGCCGGGCCGCGCTCCCGGAAGGCCCCGTGTCCCCGGCGGTGCCGGTGGGCCCCGGTGTACCGGCGGCCCCGGACTCGGACTCGGAAGGAAGCCACGCACTTCCCAGGGCACCGGCGTCACGGCCTTCCCCGCCCCCGTTCAGCGCCCCTGAGGCGGTCCCGTTCCGGGCGGGGCGGGCGGCCCGCCGCCCCCTCGGCCGCGGTACCGGGCCACCCGGATCGGTCACCGACGCGGGTCGTCCCCCGCCGCCCAGCGGCCGGTCCTCCCAGGGCCCCGAAAGGACGTCCTCTCCGGGGGCCAGAATCCGCGCCGCGTTGCTCGCGTACTCCAGCGAGCACAGATAGCCCGTATGCGCGCGCGGTGCGACCGGGGCGGCCATCTCCACCCGCTCCAACGGGATCAGGTGCGGTTCGGCCTGTGCCCGCCCCGCCTCGTCGGCCAGCATCCCGCTGATGCGCGCGCGCACCGAGCGCCAGGCGATCGGCCCCATCGCCATGAACGGCACCAGCGACGGCCGGGCGAATTCGGGCGCCCTCAGCAGCGGCGCGAGGTCGAGCACCATGCCGCCGATGCGCGCCCCGACCCTGGCGGCCCCGCCCGCGCGTTCGCGGAACACCCCGTAGGGCAGGTTGTCCGCGCCGTATCCGGCCTCGTCGGCACCGGACACCCACGTCGTCCTCGTCCCGTTCGTCCGATCCGTGTCCACGGTCACGCGACCCCCTCCCCCACCGTTCCCATCAGTCCCAAGCGCTCGACGTCGCGCGGCGGCTCGCCGGTGCTGCGCGCGCCCATCCCGGTGAACACCCGGCGCGTGCGCACGGCGGTCCTCCACCCCACCGCCGCGAACCGGGCCGCGATCAGTTCCTCATCATTGGTGCGCAGCACCTCGCGCACCTCCCCCGAGCCCGCGCCCTCCACCGCCGCCGCCGTGGCCAGCAGGACGTTGAGGTAGCCGTGGCGGACGGGAAGCCCGCCGACCGCCGGGGCCGACACCGCCCGGTGCTGCCCGGCGGCGACGCGGAACGGCACGTCCCAGAACACGCACTCGCCGATGGTGTCGGCCAGCTCGGTGACGCCGGGCGGCGGGCAGGCGCGCGTTCCGTGGCAGCGGATGCGCACCCCCAGCGGGCGGGCGCCGCTCAGCGCCGCGACCGACTCCACGCGGCGCGAGCCGCGCGGCATCTCGAAGTAGACCGTCCGGAGCCGGAAGGAGCCGCCGACCCTTGCGAGGAGCGCCGCCCGGCGCACCTCCTCCGGCAGCGCCCAGGTCTCCACGTGCACCACCCGCACGCCGGGGAACCCGGCGACGTCCACGGGCACGGCCCCTCCGTCGCCGTCCAGCACCACCCCCACGTCCAAGGGGGTCTCCGGTCGGCTCGGCGGGGGCGGCACCGGGCGGCCGCGGTCGGGGCCGGTCCCGCGCCCTGTCGCCGGAACCGGATCCGCCTCCAGTTCACGGTCGACCTCGCCCTGCACCGTGCCGTCCAAGGCGGCCTCCGCGGAGGCGCCGTCGCCGCGGCAGGTGCGCCGGGCCAGCTCGGGCAGCAGCCCGGACGGGCACAGGAGCCTGCGGCTGAGCAGGGGATGCGCCATGATGCGGTCGGTGCGGTTGCGCTGCAGCGCCTGGAAGAGCGGCAGCGGCGCGGGCGGCAGGAGGCCCGCGTCGTCGACCAGCCCGTGCAGCAGGATCGCCCCCGGCGGGTCCGTGTAGCCGCTGCCCGGCATCAGCGGGCCCAGCTCCAGGCGTAGGCGGGGTCCTCCGAGGCACGCCCCGCGGGTCCGATGTCCAGCGGCCGGAAGGTGTCGACCATGACGGCGGTCTCGGTGGTGGACGGCGCCCCGAGCGCCGCCTCGACCGCGCCCGGCTGGGGGCCGTGGGTGAACCCGGCCGGGTGCAGGGAGACCGACCCGATGCCGATGCCCGACCCCTTGCGCGCGGCGTAGTCCCCCGCGACGTAGTACATGAACTCGTCGGAGTCGACGTTGTGGTGGTTGTAGGGGATGGGCACCGCGTCCTCGTGGAAGTCCAGCGGGCGCGGGCAGAACGAGCACACCACGAAGTTGGGCCCCTCGAACGTCTGGTGCACCGGCGGCGGTGCGTGCGTCTTCTTCACGATCGGCTCGAAGTCCTCGATGTTGAAGGCGAAGGGGTACAGGCAGCCGTCCCACCCGACGACGTCGAAGGGGTGGTGGGCGAAGGTCATCCTGCTGAGCCCGGCCCGGGTGCGGACCAGGACGGGCGTGGCGGTCCGGCCCTCGGGCCCCTCGGCGGTGAACGGCTCGGTCGGCCCGCGCAGGTCCCGTTCGCAGTAGGGCGCGTGCTCCAGGAACTGCCCGAAGGAGGACAGGTAGCGGCGCGGCGGCCGGATGTGCCCCGACGCCTCGATGACGAGGGCCCGCACGCGGCCGTGCGGGACCCAGCGGTGGATGGTCCCGGTGGGCACGGTGATGTAGTCGCCCTCGCGCCCTTCGATCACGCCATAGGTCGACTCGAAGCGCGCGCTGCCCGACTGCAGGTAGACCGTCTCGTCCCCGACCGAGTTCCGGTAGAGCCCGCTCTCCTCCTCCACCGCCGCGTAGGACAGGTGCACGTCGCCGTTTCCGGCCAGCAGCTGCCGCCCGGTGACCAGGTCGCCCTTGACCGGAAGCTCGCCTGTGCGGAAGTGGCGCGGGGCCAGGGGAAGGTTGGGCCGGGCCTCGCCCGGCGCGCGCAGGTCTTCGGCGGGTTCGGAGTTCAGGATGGCCGTGGGCAGGTACCGGTGGTAGAGCAGCGAGGAATCCGAGGAGAAGCCCTCCTCCCCCATGAGCTCTTCGGCGTAGATGCCCCCGTCCGGTCGGCGGAAGACGGTGTGCCGCTTGCGGGGAAGCTCTCCGACCGCTCTGTAGAAGGGCATCTCGCCGTCCTTTCCGGGGGCCGTCCGCCCCCTGGCGCCTCCTCGGTCCCTGACCTTCACCTACCCCGCCGGGCCGGTGCCCGCGCGCCGCAGGCGCGTTCGATCGCGGACCGGACCCGGCCCGGCGGGGTTCCCGGGGGCAGGACGGCGCACAGGTGGGCGTCGGGCCGCACGGCGAACACGGTGCCCTGCGGGTGGCCGAGCGCGTCGGCTGCGGCCCCGGAGGTGTCGACGCGCTCCAGCGCGAGCGGCGCCACGTCAGCGGGAAGGCCCGTGCACTCGCGTGCGGCTGCGGCCGCGTCGGCCTCCTTGTGGGCGATGACGGTGAACCCCGGACCGAAGAGCGACCGCAGGCGCACGCGCGGCCCCTTTGCGGCGTCGGCGGGCGTGCACAGGGCATCGGGGCAGATGTCGCCGGGGGCGGGGGCCTCGGGGCGGGCCTGGGGCGGCACCGGCCCGGCGGGGGTGGTCAGCGGCGAGTCGGCGTAGCGGAAGGGTTCCGCGAGCTTGCCCGAGTCGATGCGGTCCCCCGCGCGGGGATCCTCCAGCGCGCGCTCCAGCACCTCGCGTCGGCGCCGCCGGTCCTCCTCGGTGTGCGGGACGAGGAACCGCATCGTGTCCCCGGTGACGCGCAGGTTCTCCCGGGCGGCCGCCCAGCGTTCGGAGTGGTAGGTCTCCAGGAGCGCGTCCGCCGCCGCGGGGTCGGGGGCCCTGAGCGCGCACGCGATCTTCCAGGCGAGGTTCTCGGCGTCCTGCACCCCGCTGTTGAGACCGCGCGCGCCGAAGGGGGCGTACAGGTGGGCGGCGTCCCCGGCGAGCAGGACGCGCCCCACGCGCATGCGCTCGGCGCACCGCTCGTGGAAGCGGTACACCGACGACCACACCAGCGTGTAGTCGCCGTCGCCGACGATCTTGCGGATGCGCTCGTCCAGCGCCCCGCTGCGGCGCTCGGCCTCCAGGTCGTACCCGTCGGGCACCTGCCAGTCGATGCGCCAGGTCGAGTCGGGGCACTGGTGCACGAGCACCTGGCGGCCGGGGTTCCACTCGGGGTCGAAGTGGAACCGCCGCTCGTTGGGGAAGGGCAGGTCGGCACGGATGTCGCAGATGAGGAAGCGGTCGCCGAAGGAGTCGCCCGGGAACGGCACGCCCGTCAGCGTGCGCACCGCGCTGCGCGGGCCGTCGGCGCCGACGAGGTGGGAGGCGCGCATCCGCACCGTCCCGCCGGGGGTCTCGGCCTCGACGAGGAGCCCGTCGCCCCCTCCGCCGCTCCAGGCCCCGGCGCCGTCCCCGTCCGGCTCGCCGTCCTGGGCGATCCCCACCACGCGGTGCCCGAAGCGCAGGTCGATGCCGGGGTGGGCCGTTGCGGCGGCGAGCAGCTCCTCCTCGACCCGCGCCTGGGAGATGTTGATCCACGGCGGCAGGAGGCCCTCGCCGCCGCCGGCCCCCGCCGGGAAGGTGACGGTGCGGACTTCGCGGCCCTTGTAGTAGGTGCGGGCGGTCGTCCACGTCGTCCCTTCGGCGATGACGCTCCGGCCCGCCCCCAAGCGGTCGAAGACGTCGAGGATGTCGCGCTGGAAGCAGATCGCCTTGGATCCCGTGGAGCGGAAGTAGGCGGCGCCGCGCGCGTCCTCGGCCTCCAGGACCGTGCAGGGGACGCGCGCGCGGGCGAGCGCCAGGGCCGCGGTGAGCCCCACCGGCCCCGCCCCGGCCACGATCACGGGAGGATGCGCGCCCTCGGGGCGTCCGCGCGCCCCCGCGCCGGTCCCGTCACGGCTGCTCATGCGTCCGCCCTCCGGGGTCGAACTACGCGGCCACCGACCGCCGCACCCGCGCACCGCGGATGTGACGTCCACCACCAAAGATAACCCCTGGACGGCGGCCGCCCCTGGGCCGGATGTTGAACCCGGCGATACCCGGCCTTGACCCGCGAACGGCCGCGGCCCCGGCGTTTTCCGCCGGTTTCGGAGCCATGACGGTGATGCGGAGGTCGTTACCGCTCTTGCCAAAACGCCCCCGCGCTGCTTACCTTGACCGGGTAGCGAACGCCGCTCGGCGAGAGCCGTGTGTTCGATAGCCGAATAAGCCACACGCAGGGCCGGTATCGCTGACTCCCCCTCCCTCAGTGACGCGCCCTGCTTCCCCTCCTGCGGAGTCCAGCCCTCCCCTCCCGGCTGGCCTCGGCGCCAGGAGATGAGAAGGGGCGGTGCCGGCGCGGCACCGCCCCTTCGCGTTCCCGGGGCCGGACGCGGGCTCAGTCCACCTGCACCCGGACGACACCCGCCATCTTCGGCATGCGCACGTCGGTCACGCGCACGTCCAGGCCGGTCCGCGGGGCCTCCAGCATCTTGTCCCCGCCGAGGTAGATGGCCACGTGCGAGATGTAGTCGGGTGCGGTGGGGTCGGAGCGCCAGAAGATGAGGTCGCCGCGGCGGGCGTCCTCCCACTCGATGTGCTCCCCGGCGTACCACTGGTCGTGGGTGACGCGCGGGATGGCGATGCCCTCCTCGGCGAAGGCCCACTGCAGCAGCCCCGAGCAGTCGAAGCCGCCCTCGTCCAGGGACTCGCCGCCCCACACGTAGGGCACGCCGACCATCGACTCGGCGTTGGAGATGACGCGCTCCATGGTGTCCTCGGGGACGGCCTGCCCACGCGCGCCCGCCGGGCGCGGCTCGGGGTCCTCGGCCAGGAGCTGGAGCGAGGCGTCCTCTCCGAGGGCCTCCTCCAGGCGGTCCTTGAGCTTCCACAGGTCGGCGTCGGGGGCCGAAACGATGAGGCCGTTGCCTTCGGGGAAACCGAGCTCGGCGGCGAGGTCGCGGGAGATCAGGACGTCGATGCCGGCGACGCCCGAGGTGGCGTGGGTCCACACCTCTGCGGACCGGTCGCCCTCGGCGCCCGCGATGTCGACCTCGCTGCCCACGTCCAGGCCGCGCTGCTTGCCCGCGTCGTCGGACAGGGCGATGCGGCCCTCGGCGATCCCCTGCCAGATCTCGTCGGACTCGGCGGAGGGGCGGGGGGCGAAGTTGCGGAAGCCGCCCGGGTCGACGCCGAGGACCGAGGTCTCCTCGCCCTCGACGCTCACCCGCGCCGCGTCGACGACCTCGACGGCCTCGACGCCGTCCAGGCCGCGCACCCGGCGGACCGCCTTGTCGGACAGCGGCTCGGGCATGACGGCGAAGTACTCGCGGCTGCGGGGCTCGCCCATGGGGGCGACGTCCGTACCGTCCTGGAGCGCAGCGGCGTCGGCCACGGGCGGGGAGGCCTGCCCCCCGCTGGGCTCGGGTGCGGGCGCGGCGCCGGGGCGCGGCGCCCCGACCGGGGGCCGGTCGGTGACGTTGGGCTCGGGTTCGGCCCAGGCGGGCGCCCCCAGCGCGGAGAAGGCCACCGCGAAGGCGACGGTGGTCCCCGCACACGTTCTCAGCCGGTCCCGCACGAATCGACCTCGCTTTCCCGCGCCTGACGGAGGGTGGGCGGACATCGCGTATAAGCATGGGCGGACGGCGCCCCGTTTTCAAGCCGTGCACGGGTGAACACAGGGGGAACCGAATCCCCGCCCCGCACCCGAAACCGGCCGCCCGCCCCGGGACGGCGAAACACCCGGGTCACCCCCAGTGGCCCGGGTACCTGGGGAGTTCCGACGTGTCCACGGTGATGCCCTCCAGCGGCGGGGGCAGGGGGACGGCCTCGGAGAAGCGGTAGGCGCTCTTGAGCCGGAACTCCCCCTCGACCAGGCCGGAATGGACCGCGACGGCGCCGCAGCGGGGGTCGATGACGATGTACAGGGGAATCCCCCAACGCGCGTACACCTCGGGAAGGACCTCCCGGTCCTTGCGCGGCGTGCTCGGCGACACCACCTCGACGGCCGCGTCCACGACGGCGGCGGGCAGGATCGGGCGCGGCCGGAGGAGTTCCTTACGGTCGACGACCATGAGGTCGGGGATGGCGTATTCGGATGCCTCCGGCTCCCCCGGTTCGGGTTCGGGGGCCACAGAGGACCCGGCATGCGGCCGCCGACCGTCTCGAAGCGCGTCCCGGAGCTGGTCGTAGACGATCTCGACGGCGAGATTGTGCAGCGGCGTGGGCGCGGGCGTCACGTAGATCGTCCCTCCGAGGACCTCGACCTTGTAGCCCTCGGGAACATCGACGTGCTCGGCCGCGGCCCGGAGACCGGCTCCGGGCCGCTCCGGACGCTCGCACAGTTCCATGGTCATGGGCATTCCCCTGTTCACTGTCGAGGTCACGTTAGAGCGGCCCGCATCTCCACAAGACCGCATGTGCGAAGGCGGCCGTCTCCGGCCACCTCCACCGCTGCCCCGCCCGTGCCCGCCTCCGCATGCTAGCGGCCCCGTTCGGCCCCGCCCTCGGCCTCCAGTTCGGCGGTGGCCTCGATCTGCCGCTCGGCGGCCTCTTCGAGGAAGCCCGCGATCATCTCCAGCTGCTCGTCGCTGTAGCCCTCGAAGAGCCCGTCCAGGCGGCGCATGAGCCCGGCGAACAGCTCGCGCCCGCCCTCGACCAGGCCCGGCGTGATCTCCACGACCACGCGGCGCCGGTCCTGCCCGTCGCGGACGCGGCGTACGTAGCCGCGCCTCTCCAGGCGGTCGAGCACGCCGGTCACCGACGCCGGCTTGAGCCCGGACCGGCGGACCAGCTCCCCCGCGGTGACCGTGCCGCCCGTCTGGACCAGGCCGAGCACCTTCCAGTCGCTCGGCCCCAGTCCGAGGCGCTCGCTGAGCACCCCGTGGTAGAGGACGGCGGCGTCGCTCATCCGGCGCCCCGCCGCGCCCACGCGCTCCAGCACCTCGTCCCGGTCGGCCATTGACGCCCCTCTCCGCCGCGCATATATTTCGTTCGAGCGAACGAAATACTACCACGGGGAGGACCCCATGCGTGTCCTGATCAGCGGGGCCGGGATCGCCGGACCGGTCGCCGCGGCCGCACTCGGGCGGGCCGGAATCGACGCCGTCGTCCACGAGGCCCACGCCTCGCCCGCCGAACACCTCGGCTCCTTCCTCAGCCTGGCCCCCAACGGCCTGGCCGTGCTGCGCACGCTCGACCTGCTCGACCCGGTCCTGGACGCCGCGCTCGCCCGCAGCACCGCCATCGAGTTCCGCAACGGCCGGGGCCGCCCCCTGGGCCGCCTGTCCGACGGCTCCCACGACCTCGCCCCCGGGCTGCAGAGCGTCTCCGTCATGCGCGGCACCCTGCAGGCCCGCCTGGCCGGGGCGGCCGCCGCACAGGGCGCCGAGATCGTCTACGGCAAGCGCCTGACCGCGTGCCGCACCACCGGCTCGGGGGTCGTCGCCGAATTCTCCGACGGCACCACCGCCGAGGGGGACGTCCTGCTGGGCGCCGACGGCCTGCACTCCCCCGTCCGCACGGACGTGGACCCGGCGGCGCCGCGCCCCGCCTACACCGGCCTCCTCAACGTCGGGGGCCTCGCCGAAGGGGCGGCGGTCGCCCCCACACCGCCGGAGACCACCCGCATGGTCTACGGCCGCCGGGCCTTCTTCGGCCACCAGACCGACGACCGGGGCCGCACGTTCTGGTTCGTCAACGCCCCGCACGCCGAGGTCGGACGGCGCGAGGCCGAGGCGCTCGGCCCCGGCCACTGGCGCCCGCTGGTCACCGGCCTGTTCCGCGACGACCTGCCCGAGATCACCGCGATCCTCGACGCCTCACCCGATGAGCACTTCCTCCCTCTCGGCGTCTACGACATCGCCTCGCTGCCCCGCTGGTGCGACGGGCCGATCGGGCTGATCGGGGACGCGGCCCACGCCGTGTCCTCCTCCAGCGGCCAGGGGGCGTCGCTGGCGATGGAGGACGCGGTCACCGTGGCCCGATGCCTGCGGGACATCCCCGACCCGGCGCGCGCGCTCGCGACGTACGAGTCCCTGCGCCGCCGGCGCGTGGAGCGGATCGTCGCCGAGGGGCGCAAGCGCGGGAACAGCAAGCTCGCCACAGGGGCGGTGCAGGCCTTCGTCCGGGACGCGTTCATGTCGGTGGTCATACCGATGATCGCCAAGAGGAAGGGGCACTCCTGGATCTTCGACCACCGCATCGACTTCGACGAGCCCGTCGCGCCCGCGGCGGCGTGAGCGCGGAGGAACCCCCGCCGCTCAGCCGTCCAGGACCACGTTCTCCAGCGGCGCACCGTTTCCCCACCTGCGGAGCTGCTCATCGATGAACCTGCGCGCGCGGGGATAGAAGGTGTCCGAGCCGCCCGCCACATGCGGCGTGACGAACACGTTCGGCGCGGTCCACAGCGGGTGGTCCTGCGGGAGCGGTTCCGGGTCGGTGACGTCGAGCGCCGCCCGGATCCGGCCCTCCTGCTTCAGCAGCGCCGCGGTGTCGAGCACCGGCCCGCGGGCGACGTTGACCACCAGCGCACCGTCGCGCATCAGGCCCAGCTCCTTCTCCCCCACCAGGCCGCGCGTCTCCTCGCTGAGCGGGGTGAGCAGCACGACGACGTCGGCCTCCGGCAGGAGGGCGTGCAGGTCCCCGATCCCGTGGACGCCCTGCCCCGGCCGGGCCGTGCGGGCGACCTTCACGATGTCGCACTCATTGGGTGCCAAGCGCGATTCCAGCGCTCGGCCGATGCTGCCGTGGCCGACGATCAAGACACGTGATCCGGCCAACGACCGCGTGTAGTGCGGGTTCCATGTCTGCGCGCGCTGGTCCGCGGACCACCGGGGAAGGTCCCGCCGGTCGGCGAGGATGAGCGCGAGCGCGTGCTCGGCGGTGCTGGCGTCGTGCAGCCCGCGCGCGTTGCACAGCACCACCCCGTCCGGCAGGTGCGGAACCGCGGTCTCGTACCCGGCGGTGAGGAGCTGGCACACGCGCATGCGGGGCATGCGGGACAGCAGGTCGACCCGCTGGTCACGCCCGTAGGGCATCACGTAGAACACCACGTCCGACAGGTCCCCGGGCTCTCCCCGCCCGTCGAAGACGGCGCCGTCGAACCCCTCGGGGACGGCGGACAGGTTCTCTTCCCAGGGCACCAGGACCCGGTCGGGCATGTCTCCTCCTCGGGGCGCGCAGCGGCGGGCCGACCGGGCCGGACGCGGCCCGGTCCGTCCGAGGTGGGACGCTATCAGGGGCGTTCGGGGCGGGGGTGCGCCGGTGCGCTGCGATCCAAGCCGTGCGCACGCCGGAGGCACCAGGGCCGACAGGGCCGTCAGGGCCCCGGATCACGGCCCTTTGGCCCCAGAGCGCCCCTGTGCTTCGTGACGTAGGGTGATCGCCATGCCGACGACCGATACCGCTCGCAGCGTCCCCCGCCCCTCGCTCCCGGTCAACTCCTGGGCGATCCTGGGGCTGCTCTCCTTCGGGACGGAGCTCTCCGGCTACCAGCTCCGCCAGTGGGCGGAGAACATCCTCGGCTACTTCCACAGCGTCCCGGCGATGAGCCAGATCTACACGGAACTCCAGCGGCTGGAGCGCCACGGCTACGTGCGCCACCGCAGCGTCCCGGTCGCCGACGCCCCTGTGGGCACGCGCAACGCCCGCGCCAAGCGCGGCTACGAGATCACCCCCGAGGGGCGGGAGGCGCTGGCGGCGTGGATCCGCGACGTCCCGGTCGAGTACCCCACCGCCCGCAACGGGGCGATGCTGCGGGTCTGGCTGGGCGCCTACGCCGATCCCGAGCGGCTGCGGGACATCGTCTCCGAGCACCGCGACCGCTCCGAGGAGATGCGCGCCTCCGCCGAGGCGTCCAACCGCATCGCCGAGCACGACTACACCCGGCACCGCTACGCGACCCTGGTGACCTCGTGGGCCGAACGGCGCTATGCCGCAGAGCGCGACCTGGCCGAGGAGGTCCTGTCCGAGCTGGACGAGCTGCTCTACACCCCCGGGGACGCGGACACCGAAGGCTCCGACGATTCACGGGAGGCCGACGGCGCGTCCGCCTCGGACCCCTCCCGGGCCGAGCAGCGCACCAACTCGTAACAGGCGATCGCCGCGGCCGCGGTGACGTTGAAGGAGTCGACGTCGCGCCCGGCCATGGGGATGCGCACGCGCGCGTCCGCCTGGTCCAACCAGCGCGACGAGAGCCCGTCGCCCTCGGTGCCCAGCAGAAGCGCGGTCGGCCGCCCCGCCTCCTGGGCCAGGGCCTCGCCGATCGGGACGGAGTCCTCGCCCGGTGTCAGGGCGAGGATGCGCAGGCCGCGCTCGCGCAGCTCCCCCAGCCCCTCGCGCCAGTCGTCCATGCGGGCGTAGGGGAGCGTGAACACCGACCCCATGGAGACCTTCACCGACCGGCGGTACAGGGGGTCGGCGCACCGGGGCGACAGCAGGACCGCGTCGACCCCGAGCCCGGCTGCGCTGCGGAAGATCGCGCCGACGTTGGTGTGGTCGACGATGTCCTCCAGGACGACGACGCTGCGCGCCCCTTCGAGGACGTCCCCCGCCGCGGGCAGGGGGCGCCGGTGGAACGATCCGAGGGCGCCGCGGTGCAGGTGGAATCCGACCAGGCCTCGGGCGACCTCTTCGGAGACGATGTAGACGGGCGCGTCGCCCCGGCCGAGCACACCGTCGAGCAGGTCGCCGAGGGCCTCGCGGCGGCGCTCGGTGAGCAGCAGCGACCGCGGCGCGTACCCCGCCCGCAGCGCGCGGCGGATGACCTTGTCCCCTTCGGCCATGAAGAGCCCGTTCTCGGACTCCAGGCTCTTGCGCAGGGTGACGTCCCGCAGCCCGACATAGTCGGCCAGGCGGGGGTCGCGGGGATCGGTGACCTCGATGGCGTCCATGGGCCACCATTGTCGCCCACGCCCCTGGGCCCCGGCGCGGTCCGGGCGGGCGTGCCGCGGGCGCCCGCGGCACGGCAGCGGGTCAGGGCGAGGTCTCGGCCACCGCGTCCATCAGGGGCCGCAGGCGCTGCCAGCGGACCTCCTCGCAGGAGTCGGCGCGGGTGACCTCGGTGTCGATCTCCTCGCCGTCCCACTCGCCGACGACGTGGGCCTGCCCGGGCCCGTAGTCGTGGTCCTCCTCGCACACGGCGTCCTCGGGGACCTCGTCGAACAGCCCGATGCCGTCCCCTTCGGCGGTCTCCGCCTGGACGAGGGCCAGGTCGGCGCAGACGCCGGGGTCCTCGGAGGCCTCGCCGGTGCAGGTGAAGTTCTGGATGTAGGCGCGCTCCTCGGTGGTGAGCCGCACCTGCAGGCGGCCGGTGGGCGCCTCGGGGTCCTCCTGCACGGACTCGCTGACGGTGTCGAGCGACCCGGCGGCCGACGCCCCGGTCTCCGGCGGGGTCGGCAGGAGGGACAGGACCGCGCCGAGCACCCACGCGACGGCTCCGCCGGCGCACACCGCCCCGAGCACGGCAGGGCCGATCGCGCGGGGGGACCGGCGCCGGGGGTTCTGCTTGGACATGGATGCCACTCTACGTAGTCGGACGATTACTTTCCGGTGTGATCGCGAAAGACGGCGGTTCGCCCGTCCGCCCCGGATCCCCCCTGCGCTCCGGGGCCCTCCCCGGTGCGTCCGGCACGCGTCGATCACCGACCACGCATACTAGCCACTCCCACCGGACCCGGTGCCACCCGGCCCGCGCACGGCCGCCCCTTCTCCTCGCCCCCTACTAGACAGTAAGGTCGCGCCAAGCACGCCCCACCCCCGGAGAAGCCCCGTGTCCAGCGGCCGACACCGCATCGAACGGCGCGGCGGGTCCCGCACCCGCAAAGCGCTGACCTCACCCCTGGGCCTCACCGCCATCGCCGTGGCGGTGATCGCCGCCGCCAGCCTCGCCGTGCCCGCGGCGCTGCGCCTGGCCGACTGCGGACAGACGCGCTACCTGCGCATCTCCAGCACGCTGAGCATGGCGCCGCTGATGCGGCAGGCCGCCGACGAGTTCAACGGGCGCCGGAACTCCTACGACGGCGTCTGCGTGCTGGCCCAGGCCGACGAGACCGCCCCGCACCGCATCATGACCGAGCTGTCCGGCGGGCCGGGCGGCTCCACGGTCCGCCCGGACGTGTGGGTGCCCGAGTCCTCGGCCTGGGTGGAGCTGGCCCGGGTCTCCGAGAGCGGCGCGCAGACCGTGGAGACCGAGCCGCGCTCCCTGGCCGCCTCCCCGGTGGTACTGGCCGCCCCCGAGGGCGCGGAGGGCGTGCAGGGGTCCGGTGGCACCGCCTGGGACCTGCTGCTGCCCGACGGGCGCGACCCCGACCGGCCGCTGGTGATGGTGGACCCCAACCGGGGGGTCGACGGCATGGCCGCCATGCACGCGGTCCGCCGGGAGCTGGGCACCGGGGACGACGCCGACACCGCCATGACCGACTTCGTGCGCGACGTCCAGCTCGACACCGCGTTCGGCGAGATCGACCCGGCCGGGCTCTTCCCCGCCTCCGCGGACCCGGAGGCCGCGCCGCTGGCGGTCCTGCCCGAGCAGGCCGTGGCGGCCTACAACGCCGGGTCCCCGGACACGCCGCTGAACGCGCTGTATCCGCCCGAGGGCACCGTCATGCTCGACTACCCGTTCGTGGCCACCGGCGACGACCCGCGCATGCGGCGGGCCGCCGACGACCTCTACGAGATCCTGCAGCGGCCCGCCTACCGGGAGCGCATGCGCGAGATGGGCTTCCGCGACCCCGACGGGACGGCGGCCCGGCCGCTGGCCGGCGCCGCCGGGATCGAGGCCGAGGTCCCCGAGACCCACGACGACCTGACCGGGGACGCCCTGCTCACCTCGCTGGACGACTGGAACCGGCTGTCCATGCACTCGCGCACCATCGTGCTGGCCGACGTGTCCGAGGCGATGGCCGACGACCTCAACGGCGGGCCCAGCCGCCTGGAGGTGACCCGCGGCGCCGCCGAGACCGGGCTGGCCCTGTTCCCCGACCAGACCGACATGGGCCTGTGGCTGATGTCGGAGGAGTTCGGCGCGGACGGGCGCGAGGTCACCGCCCCGCCGGGCCCGCTGGAGGAGGCGGTGGGCGCCCAGGGCGCCACCCGCCGCGAGGAGCTTCAGGAGGTGGCCCGCGACATCGAGGTCGCCGGGGGCGGCTCCCGGCTCTACGACAACATCCTGGACGCCTACCGGGAGGTGGAGGCCGGGTACGACGAGGACCGGATCAACTCGGTCATCGTGCTCACCGCCGGGTCCGACGGCGGCTCCAGCGACATCTCCCACGACGAGCTCGTCGCCGAGCTGCAGGACCGCTTCGACCCCGAACGGCCGGTGACCCTGTTCATCATCGCCTTCGGCGCCCAGTCCGACCGCGAGGAGCTGGCCGGGATCGCCGACGCGACCAGCGGCACCCTGTCGGTCACCGACGACCCCGGGGAGATCGGCGACATCTTCCTCAGCTCCATCTCGCGGCGGCTGTGCGTGCCCGACTGCGGCACCTGAGCCTCCCGGGAACCGACAACCGAAACCGGGTCACCGAGATGGACCGGAACTCGCCCTCCGGCCATGACCAGCCATCACCCGGTAATCGGACTTCGCTAACCTTACGAGGCACACGTCACAAACCCCCCATACCCCACCCCCGACACCACATCGAGGACCACCTTGGGACGCCACCGCGGTAATCACGCAGACGACGGAGACGCCGACCCGCGCGGTGCCGAGGGCCGCAGCCGGCGGCGCCGGCGCCGCGGCGGGGCCGTCGCCGCGCTCTCCTCCGCCGCGGCCATCATCCTGGCCGTCGGCCTCACCGGCACCTACATCTTCCTCAACCAGAGCGGCTGCAGCGGGCAGGACATCACCCTCGACGTCGCCGTGAGCCCCGAGCTCACCACCGCCGTGCAAGGGGTGGCCCAGGAGTTCAACGAGCAGGACTACGCGGTGGACGGCCAGTGCGTGCGCGTCAGCGCGCGCGGGGTCGCCTCCGCCGACGTCGCCTACGGCATCACCGGCGGCGGCCCCACCATGGGCGACACCGAATCCCAGGTGTGGATCCCCGACTCCTCGCTGTGGGTCAACTTCGTCACGGAGAACTCCGGGGACGGCGTCGTCAACGACACCGGCACCTCCGTGGCCACGTCTCCGCTGGTCCTGGCGCAGCCCCAGAAGGTCGCCGAGGAGGACGACGGGGACGCCTCCTGGAAGGCGCTGGTGCCCACCGCCGCCCCCGGCGAAGGTGAGGACGCCACCGACGTGCGGCTGGTGGACCCGGTCCGCAGCTCCTCGGGGCTGGCCACGCTCGCCCTGGTCTCCGACGCCGTCGGCGGCGGGGACGAGGAGGGACAGGCCCAGCTGGTGGCGGCCATCCAGGCCCTGCAGGAGGGCGCCACCCCGAGCGAAGAGGCCGCCTTCGAAGCGTTCGCCGAGCAGAGCGCGGGCGACGGCGCCTCCCCCGTCCTGGTCCTGTCCGAACAGGCCGCCGCCCGCTACAACCAGGACCACTCCGACGCCCCCGCGCGCGTGCGCTACCCCGACAGCGGCTCCTACAGCCTCGACTACCCGTACGTCACCCGCACCGACGACCCGCTGACCACGCGCGCCGCCCAGGTGTTCCGCGGCGCCCTGGAGGAGGACGCGGCCCAGAAGCGCTTCCAGCGGGAGGGCTTCCGCACGGCGGACGGGAAGGCCGACTCCGAGGCGCTCCCCGACGAACAGGGGTTCCAGGCCGACATCCCCGAGAACCTGCCCACACCCAACAACGAGACGGTGGAGCGGCTGACCCAGGCCTGGAACCAGTTCAAGCTCGGGACGCGGCTGCTGACCATCGTGGACGTGTCCGGGTCGATGCTGGAGGAGGTCCCCGGCACCGGGATGAGCCGGATGCAGGTCACCACGGCCGCCGCCGACCAGGGGCTGTCGCTGTTCAACGACCGCACCGAGCTGGGGCTGTGGGAGTTCTCCACCACCCTCGACGGCGACCAGGACCACCGCGAGCTGCTGCCGGTCGAAGAGCTGGCGGGCGAGGGCACCGAGACCGCCACCCACCGCCAGGACGTCGCCGCCGAGCTGGCGGGGCTGGAGCCGGTGCCCGACGGGAACACCGGGCTGTACGACACCTACCTGGCCGCCTACCGGGAGATGGCCGCCTCCTACAAGTCCGACAAGGTCAACGCGATCCTGATGCTGACCGACGGCAACAACGACGACCCGGACGGGGTCTCGCTCAAGGAGCTGGCCTCCACCATCGAGGAGGAGTCCAACCCCCACCACCCGATCCCGGTGTTCACCATCGCCTTCGGCCCCGGCATCGACCTGGAGCCGATGCGGAAGGTGGCCGAGCTGACCGGCGGCGAGGCCTACAAGACGGAGAACCCCGCCGAGATCGGCGACATCTTCCTGCAGGCCTTCTCCCAGCGCCTGGAGAACCAGCAGGGGCAGGAGGGCACCTGATCCCGGACCGCGACGCCGGTCCCCGGCACCCGTGACCGCCCGTGGCCGGATTCGGCCATGGGCGGTCCGGATATTCGGACCGAAACCCGGTGCCCGTGACCGATACATCCCTGTTCCCCACCCACCGGGACCTATGGACTAATCGCCCCGCCTCGCGTACTCAGAAGAGTGGTTGTGCTGTGCGACGGAGGGTGGCGGCCGTGGCCGACGCATGGATGCCGGGCGCAGGGAGGGTGGAGTGCTCCTTCACCCCGGAGGGGCCTTTCCACGGGGGCGCGCCCCGGGCGGTATGGCGGACCACGGAGTCGGATCCGGCGGCGCTCACCGCGCGCGCGACCGCCGAGCGCCTTGACTCCGAGGGACGCACCGCGCACCTGGTGTGGAACCCCCTCACCGGCGAGACCGTTCAGCTCCTCCCGGCCACCGCCCCGGCCAGCGGCGAACTGCCCGGGGACGGGACCGACCACGCGCACGAAGGGCGCACGTGCGTCATCGTCGCCGTGGTGGGCCGCGCGCAGGAGCCGTTCACCGACGGGCCGCTGACCGGGGTCGAGGCGATCCTCAGGTGGCTGGCGGTCTGGGAGGTCGCGCGCGCGTGGCCGCCCGGTCCCCCGCCGCCGTTCGCGACGCCGGTGCGCGACCCGGCCGCGGAGCGGGCCTGGGGGCGCTCGGGCCACTTCGGCGCATCGCAGGTGCCGGGGTCGGCCGAGCACGGCCCCGGCGCGATCGACGTCCACCGCCTCCTGGACGCCGCCCGGGAGCGCCCCAGGGCGCGCCTGTCCGGCCCGCGCGGGCGCCCGGCGCCGCTGCAGGAGGGACAGGAAGGGACGGCGCACCCGGAGGCCGCCCAGGGGGCGCTCTCCGAGTCGTACGCGCTCGGCCGCTGAGTCCCCGGGAGGCCACCGGCGGGGACCTGCAAGGTCGCCGTACCCCTTAGTCTGTCGGCCATGGGTGGATCGATCGAGCCAGGCTGGTACCAGGACCCGCACGGCGGTGACGGCCGGCTCCGGTGGTGGAACGGTCAGGAGTGGACGCAGCACGTCCGCAACCTGGCGGATCTGCGGCCGGACGCGTCGGGGGGTGCGGCCGCGGGCTCCGCGAACGAAGACGAGGAACCGACCGCCGACCTGGGCGGGGGCCGGGGCCCGGCGCCGGACGAGGCGACGATCCCGACCTCCCAGAGCTCCTCGTTCACCCCTGCGCCGGGCGAGTCGACCATCCCGACCGGGGGCGGCTTCGACACGGGCGGCGCCATCGGGGACGAGCCGTCGACGATGCGCATCGATCCGGCGGCAGCGGCGTCCTACACCGCCTCGCACAACACGCCCCCACCCCCGCCCCAGAACGACGAGGAACCCACAGCGGACCTGGGCGGGTCCACCATGCGCATCGACCCCGCCCAAGCCGCCTCCTACACCGCCTCACACAACACACCCCCACCCCCGCCCCAGGACAACGAGGAACCCACGGCAGACCTGGGCGGGTCCACCATGCGCATCGACCCCGCCCAAGCCGCCTCCTACACCGCCTCGCATTCCTCCCCGGGGCAGGACCAGCCGATCGACTCCACCATGCGGGTCGACCCGTCCGCGGGGGACACCGAGCGCACGAGCGACCTCACCGGCGACCTCCCCGACCGCACCGACGACCTGTCGGACCAGGTCTCGGGGCCGCGGACGGCGGTGTTCCAGCCCGGCGAGGCCGAAGCGCCCCGCACGGCGGTCTTCAACCCCGACGATCCGGCGCTGGCCGAGTCCGGCGGGGTCGACGAGGGCGATGAGAAGCGCGGCGGTTTCAACCGCTTCTTCGGCGACCTCAAGGAGGGCCTCTCCGAGATCGCCGAGGAGCGCAGGCAGCAGCGCGAGGAGGCCCGGCAGAAGGCCGAGGAGGAGAACCGCAAGAGGCAGGAGGCGGAGGCCAAGCGCCAGGAGGAGGAGCGGAAACGCCTCGCCGAGCAGGCGCAGGAGGCCGCCCGGAACCCGGCCCCGGACGGGACGCCCGGGGCTCCCGGCGCCCCCGGCGAGCACTACGGGGAGCCCTACGGCGGGCCGAGCGGAGCCTACCCCGGCGCGGCGGCCGCGGCCGAACCGGGCCGTCCGCCGTCCGGCCCTCAGCAGCCCTACCCCGGCCCCGGCGGACCGATGGGCGGCCCCGGCACCCCCGACCCGGGCATGCCCCCGTCGGGGCCCCAGCCCGGCGCCGGACACCAGCCGCCGCCGTACCTGGGCGCCCCGATGGGCCCCGGCCCCGACCAGGGACGCCCGCCCTCCGGACCGCAGCACCCCTACCCCGGCGCCCCCATGGGCGCACCCGGCGGGCCCGACCAGCCCCCGCCGCCGTACCCCGGACCCGGTGGGCCGATGGGCGCCCCCGGTGGCCCCGGCGGTCCCGGCATGCCCGGCGGACCGGGCCAGGGGCCACCGCCGTACCCGGGCGCCCCGATGGGCCCCGGCCCCGACCAGGGACGCCCGCCCTCCGGACCACAGCACCCCTACCCCGGCGCCTCCGGGCCCCATCCGCCCCATCCGGGCCCGCCCGGCCCGCCGCCGGGGTGGGGTCCCGGTCCCGACGCGCCCCCGCCGCACGCGGGTCCCGGCGGCCCGATGGCGCCCCCGCACGCGCAGGGCCCCGGACCCGGCCCCGGCCCGATGCCGCCGGACCCGGCGAACCCCTACGGCGGCCCCCCGGCACCCTATGGGCACCCGCCGGGGCCCGCGGGCGGCGGCGCGCCCCAGGCCCCCCAGGGCCGGGGCGGCAGGCGCAAGAAGGAGAAGAAGAAGGGCGGCTGCGGCTGCTTCGGCTGCGGCACGGTCCTCGTCGTGCTGCTGCTGATCCTCGTCGTCGCGGGCGTCGCCCTGCAGCTGTCGGGGACGGTCGACGTGGTGTGGCTGCTGTTCGGCGTCTGATCCCCGCCTGACGTCCGGTGCCCGAAGGGGCGCGGGACGTGCCGGGGAGGCGGTACCGCCCGAGGGGAGGGCCGGTCCTGGAAGGGACCGGCCCTCCCTTTTTCGCCGCCCGACCGCGGGCACGCACGAGACGCCGCTGTAAAACCGCACGTCGCGTATGGGCCTAAGCTGTCCGGTATGAATGACTCCCTGGTGTGGATCGACTGCGAGATGACAGGACTCGACCTTGAGCACGACGCGCTGATCGAAGTCGCGTGCATCGTGACGGACGGGCAGCTCAACGTGCTCGACGAGGGCATCGATATCGTCGTCAAGCCTCCGCAGTCGGCACTCGAGCACATGGGGGACTTCGTCACCAAGATGCACACCGACTCCGGGCTCATCGACGAGCTCGACAACGGTGTGACGCTCCAGGAGGCCGAGGACCGGGTCCTGGAGTACATCAAGCGGTTCGTGCCCGAGCCGAAGAAGGCGCCGCTGTGCGGCAACTCGATCGCCACCGACCGGCTGTTCATCTCCCGGGACATGCCCCGCATCGACGGCTTCCTGCACTACCGCATGGTGGACGTGTCGAGCATCAAGGAGCTGCTGCGGCGCTGGTACCCGCGGGTGTACTTCAACAGCCCGGAGAAGCACGGCGGCCACCGGGCGCTCGCCGACATCACCGAGAGCATCCAGGAGCTGCGCTACTACCGCGCGGCCGCGTTCGTCGCCCCGCCGGGACCGGACACCGCCACGGTCCGGTCGCTGTCCGCCGAGATCGCCGGCGGCGGGACGGGACTGCGGCAGGAGTCGGACTCCGAGGGCGGCCGGGACAAATGACCGAAGCACCCGCCGGAGTCCGCTAGACTCTACCTGTGCGGGCGGAGAGCCGGTCGAACCGGCGGAACCCGCACCCATGGTGGGTGTAGCTCAGTTGGCAGAGCACTTGGTTGTGGTCCAAGAAGTCGGGGGTTCAAGTCCCCTCACTCACCCCAGGTGAAAGGGCCCCGGTCATCGGAGACGATGGCCGGGGCCCTTCGCTGTGCCGCGGGGGCCGGACGGACGCCGACGGGCCCGGGTGTGCGTACCCCGCTCCGGGCGATCCCTCCCCTCCTTCCCCGGGCCGGAAGCGGACCGGGTGCGCCGGGCCCGGCTCGGTTACCATTCGGGCACGTGGGCCCGCTCCCCGCGAACGTCGACACGACCTCTGGGAGTCCGCCGGTGACGCTGCCCCGTCCGGCCCCTCACCCGGCCGCGCCCGCCGCGCGGGCCTGCACCGTCGCGCTACTCGCGGACGCGCCCGCCACCGGCCGCACCGACGGCGGACGGGCCCGGCGCTTCGCCCTTCGGGGGCGCTCCCACTCCGAGCGGTCCGGGCGGTTCATCGAGTTCGCCGTCGAAGAGGCACGGGCGGGACGGGCGATCGTCGCCCTCTACCCCGCCTGGCGGCCCCACGCGGCCCGGTACGCGCTCGTCCACGCGCGTTCCCGGACACTGAGCGACGAGATCGCGGGGATCCCGCTGCCCCTCTCCCCGCTCGCGCTCTCCGTGCTGGCCGACCGCCTGGCCGGGCTCGCCCCGTTCCATCCGCCGGGCACCGTCGCCGCAGCGGCCGGAGAGCTTCCCCGGCACATGCTCGCCGGGGCGTGCCTGCACAGTGTCGCGGGGTTGAGCGCGCTGCCGACGTCCACCGCGCTCCGCGCGGCCTCCTACCTCCCCCGGAGCGCGTTCCTGGCCCTGAGCTGCCCCGGGGGCGAGGTCCTGAGGATTCCCCACGGGGAGCTGGGCGAGTCGCTTCCCGCGCTCCCCTCGCCTCCGGACACCCCGCTCCAGGTGTCGGCCTGCTCCGGCACCGCGGGCTCCCCCGCCTTCGACGACGACCTGATGCCCGCGCTGCGCACCGCGACGGCGCACGTGGTGCCCTCCCAGCCGCTGGGGGCGCTGTTCTGGGGGACGAGCCGCTACACCGAGTTCGCCGCCTTCGAGAGCGGACCGCGTGCCCTGGCCCGCGCGCTGGGCGCCCTGCGCACGGTGCGCTGCCGCTGGTGCGGCCAGCCGGTGGACCGTGAGGTCTGCCCGTTCTGCCGCTCGCGGGCCCACACGCTCCCCTCCGCCGCGTCCTCCGCACAGGCCGCCCGCCACCGCGCTCCCGCCCCGCGCGCGCCGGACCGCCGTGCCGCGGCGCCGCCCGCCGCCTCCCCGTCCCGGGTACCGGCCGTTCCGGCCCCGCGCCGACCGGCCGCCTGGCCCCGTCCTCCCGAGGGGCTGCCCCTCGCCCCCAACGGGACGCCCCTGCCCAGCCCCTTCACGGGTTCGGAGGACCCCCGGGAGTGACCGCCCCCGGGCCGCCCCGCCATACTGGCGGGGGGTCCGAACGAGAGAACACCGGGCAGGACGCGCCCGTCGCGCGCCCCCGGCTGGAGATCGAGTACTGCACCCGGTGCCGCTGGCTGCCCCGCGCCTCGTGGATGGCGCAGGAGCTGCTGACGACCTTCGAGGCCGATCTGGGCGAGGTGGCGCTCGTCCCCGGCAGCGGCGGCGTGTTCGACGTGCGCCTGGACGGCGAGGTGATCTGGTCGCGCACCAGCGACGCGGCCTTCACCGACGCCGCCGACCTGAAGAAGCTCGTCCGGGACCGTGTCGCGCCCGGCCGCGCGCTCGGCCACTCCGACCGCACCGGCTGACGGCCTCCGCCGCCCGCCCGCGCGGCACCCCGAACGAGCACCTGGAGCACGCATGGCCCCGCGGCCCACTGCCGCCTTCGTTCTGCGCTACCTCGACAGCCGCCTCGCGCTGCGCCTCTACGACGGCGTCGACGCCGATCCCCTGTTGAGCTTCCTGTCCTCACACTTCGGCATCGAGCCCGACGGTGATCCGGAGGCGGCGGCCCCCTTCGCCGAACTGCGGGTCGCGGCCCGCGCCGAGGACCTCGGCACCACCGTTCCGGACTCGCCCGCCCGCGAGGTGTTCCTCCGCAAGAGCACCGCCGAGTTCTTCACCATCAGCGCGCTCCACCGCACCGGCCGCGGCCCCTCAGGGCCCGTCGACATGCTCACCTGCACACGCTCCGGCACGCTCATCGCCCTCGACGCCGCACGCGCGCGCATCGACGTCGTGCTCGGCCGGAAGCCGGGGCTGGAGCTGATCGAGCTGGTGCGCGACGCCGTACAGAAGCACCAGGAGAACCAGGGCGCGGCCGTGCTCCACGCGACCGCAGTGCACACCCACGGCGGCGCCGTGCTGGTCGCCGGGGCCAAGGGGGCGGGCAAGAGCACGGTCGCCCTGGAGCTCGCGGACGCCCTCGGAGCCCGCGTGCTCAGCGGGGACAAGACGGTCGCGCACCCGGGGGCGGACGGCGGGCCCACACTGTGCTCCGGGTGGCCGGACTACCCGCACCTGGGGTTCGGCACCCTGGCGAAGTATCCGGATCTCATGCGGGCCGCAGGGCTGGACCCGGGCCACAGGCCCGACCCGGCGCACGCCTTCTCCCCTCTGGGCAAGTACGCGGTCCCGCCCGAGGGGTTCCGGCGGCGCTTCCCGCCCCCGCCCGTGGGGACACGGGCCCCGGTCCGGGCGGTCGTCTACCCCGACATCGGCCCCGGCGAGCGGACCGTGCTCGCGCCGACAGAACATGACGCCGAACGTGCCGCCTCGTTCCTGGAGTCGGCGTTCACGGCCGCCGACGCGTTCCGCCACGGAGTCGTACCGGACCGCACCGCGTCCGGTGCGGAGCGCAGGGAGGCGGCCATGCACGCGATCGCGGCCGTACCGGCGTTCACCGTGACCGGGCCGGGCGTTCTCACGGCGGACGACTGCACTCCCGTGGAGCGCGCGCTCCGTGCGTCCCCTCAGAGCCGTTGGGGCGCGCTTCTCGGCCAGGCCCGCCGGTCGACACGCTGACGACCGATGAGCACGCGGCGAGGGCCGTGGGGGCGTCGCACCGTAGGGCCGGGGGCCGAGAATGACGCCTTAGGCGCGCTGCACGTCCTCCAGCCACGGTTGGAGGCCGCGGTCCTGGAGGTACCAGAGGAGGTTCTGCGCGGAGGCCGCCTCCACGTCCTCGCCGTCCTCCCAGACGGCCTCGCACTCCTCGCACATGCGGAATCGGGAGCCGTCCAGCGGCATCGGCACCAGGTAGTCCTCCACGAAGCCGAACGAGCAGAGGGGGCAGCGCAGCGGCGGCTCGTCGTCGATCATGCCCCCACCCTTGCCCCCGCGGACGCGCGGCGCAAACGCGCTGCGCGCTCAGGAACGGCGGTGCCGACCGGGCTCCCCCGTCGCCGGATCCCCACAGACTGTGATGGCATGGCCACGGCGGAACTTCCGCCACAATGGTCGCGGTCCGGAACAGTGGCCTCAGACGGCACATTCTGTGACCTTCGCCCCTTGCGGGCCGCCGTCCGCCTCCCCTTTTCCCCGCCCCCGAAGGGAGCCCTCCGTGCGAATCCTCCTGCTGTGCTCGGCCTTCAACGGCCTCAGCCAGCGCACCTGGATCGAGCTCCGACGCGCAGGACACGACGTGTCCGTCGAGCTCGCCATCGACGAGGAGACCATGGTCGAGGCCGTGGAGCTGGCCCGGCCCGAGCTGATCATCTGCCCGTTCCTCAAGGAACGCGTGCCCGAACGCATATGGAAGAACCACAGAACGGTCATCGTGCACCCCGGTCCGCCGGGCGACCGCGGCCCCTCCTCCCTCGACTGGGCCGTCGACGAGGGCGCACCCGAGTGGGGGGTGACCGCCCTCCAGGCCGTCGAGGAGATGGACGCAGGGCCCATCTGGGGGTCGCGCACCTTTCCGCTGCCCGCGGAGCCGCCGAAGAAGAGCTCGGTGTACAACGGGCCGGTCACCGAGGCGGCCATCGCCCTGGTGCACGAGGTCGTCGCCAAAGCGGCCGACCCGTGGTTCCTGCCGGAGCCCCTGGACTACGAACGGCCCGAGGTCACGGGGCGGCTGCGCCCCACCATGCGCCAGGAGGACCGCGCCTTCGCGTGGAGCGACCCCACCGCGCGCATCCTGCGCAAGGTCCGCGCCGCCGACGGGGCGCCGGGCGTGCGCACGGAGCTGTGCGGGGTCGAGGTGCGGGTGTTCGACGCCGACGAGGGGCCGCGGATCTCCGCCGAGCCCGGCACCGTGGCCGCGCGCAGCGACGGCCGGGTGCTCGTGGCCACCGGCGACGGCAGCCTGTGGATCGGCCACCTGAAGGTCGGGGCGCCGGGCGAACCCGGCGCGATCAAGCTTCCGGCGGCAACGGCGCTCGGCGCGCTCATCGACCGGGTGCCCAACGCCGACCCGAGCGTGCAGCCCTCCGACCGCGGCTACGGCGACGGCGAGATCGTCTACCGGCGCAGCGGCGCGGTGGGCGTGCTGTCCTTCGACTTCTACAACGGCGCCATGGCCACCGAGCAGTGCATGCGGCTGGCCGCGGGGCTGCGGCACGCGGCCCGCCAGGACACTCGTGTGCTGCTGCTGCGCGGCGGCGAGGTGTTCTCCAACGGGATCCACCTCAACGTCATCGAGGCGGCCGAGGACCCCGAGGGCGAGGCGTGGCGCAACATCCAGGCCATCGACGACGTGTGCTACGAGATCATCACCTGCTCCTCGCAGCTCACTGTCGCCTCGGTGGGCGGGAACGCCGGGGCCGGCGGGGTGATGATGGCTCTGGGCGCCGACCGGGTGCTGGTGCGGCAGGGGGCGGTGCTCAACCCGCACTACGCCACCATGGGGCTGTTCGGCTCGGAGTACTGGACCTACGTGCTGCCGCGCCGCGTGGGGGACCCCGCCGCGGCCGCGCTGACCGGCGAGTGCCATCCCATCGGCGCCGAGCAGGCGGTGGAGCTGGGGCTGGCCGACACGGCCTTGGGCGGGTCCCGGGGCGAGTTCGAGGAGGCGGCGCTGGCCTACGCCCGCCGCCTGGCCGACCGCGGCAACTACGAGCGTGTGCTGCAGGCCAAGAACGACCTGCGCGAGGCCGACGAGCGCCGCCGCCCGTTGGAGACCTACCGGGTGGCCGAGCTGGCCGAGATGAGCCGGGACATCTTCGACGACCGGAGCGGGTTCCGCGGGGCCCGCAGGGCGTTCGTGCACAAGCTCAAGGCCGAGGCGACCCCGGCGCACCTGGCCGACCACCGGGCGCCGATCATGCGCGACGTGATGGTCTGACGGACCGCGGCCGGTCGTCGACGCCCGCTCCCCCGACGACCGGCCGCGCTCCGGCGGGGCGCCGGAGCGCCCCATGACAGATGTCAGACGAGAGCGCTGCCACCTGTCACCGGCCGTCCATGACCGGAATGCCTACACGGGAGTGCGCCGTTCACGAGACGATTCCGGTATGACGAACACCCCGGCCGCCGACGGCCAGGAAGAAGCCGGCCCCCGGGAGCCCGCTCCCGCCCCACGCCCCTCAACGGCCCCCGACGACCGCCCCTACCTCCCCTGGCGCGGCAAGGCGACGCGCACGGACAAGGCGCTGGCGGGAACGATCCTCGGCATCATGCTGCTCATGCTCGCCCTATGGCCGGCGCGCCCGTTCCTGATCGCGCAGGCCCCGGTGGCGCTGGCGTTCGTCACGGGGAGCAAGGCGGCGACGGGCGCGGTGGCCGCCTTCGCGTCCGTGGGCGAGTACCCGCTGTGGCTGGCCCTGGTGGCGGGAACGGTCGGCATGGCCAAGTTCGACTGGCTGTTCTGGTGGACCGGCCGCCAGTGGGGCCAGGGCATCGTGAACATGTTCGCCCAGGGGGACCGGGCCAAGGCCTTCGCCGCCAAGGCGCACGAGTTCAACCCGTGGATCCTCAAGGGCGCGGTCCTGTTGGCGGTCCTGCCCGGCGTGCCGACCGCCCTGGTCTACGCCCTGGCAGGCTGGACGGGAATGCGCCTGGGGACGTTCCTGGTGTTCAACGTCCTCGGCTCGATGTCCATGTCGGCCGTCGTGGTGGCCGCGGGCTACACGGCGGGCGAGGCCGGGGTGGAGCTGATCACGGCGATCGACAGCTACGCGCTGTGGATCAGCCTGGGCATCATCTTCGTGATGGCCTACCTGGGCGCCAAAAGGGCGGGCCGAGCGACGAGTCCCCCTCCGGACCCTACGGAGGAGGCCACCGCCTCCGACCCGAAGTCCGACTGACGGCGGTCCCCGCGGACCCGACCTACCGCCCGGCGGACACCCACACGGGGCCCTCGGGCTGGAGTTCCCCTTCACGGTGAGCGTCCCCTTCTCGGACCTGGACGGCTGACCCGCTTCACCGGCCCCCTGCAGCGGTTCCACGCGCCTCTGCGGACGACGGTGCCTGCCCGGGACCCGCCCCCTTCAACCCTGTCCGGAACCGCCCCCTCATGGCCGGAATCGGCCAGGAGCACCCCTTCCCCGCACGGCGACGGTACGCAGAGGGTTCACCTGCGGTTCCGCGACAGGACGGAACCGCTCCCCCGCCGCCGGCGTCTACCCCGGTACCGGGGGAACGGCCCGCCGCAGTTCAGGCTCACCTCACCCGCCCGGCCGCGACCGGAGCACCGGTCGCCCCCGGAGCAGCCGGCCGCTCGACAGAAGGGACCACCGTCAGGACCGTCCGTACACAGCGCACCGCGGTGAACACACGGGCCCAGACGAGCGCAGTAGGCTATTCCACCACGGATTCCTCCCAAACAGCGCGACCATCCCGACTCGCCGTACGTCCCCATCCCCCTCGATTCATGGGAGTTCGCTGAAGTGACCACCCGTTCCTCCAGGAGTGTCAGCGCTGTCGCCCTCCTCGGCGACTACCCCAGCACTGGCCTGCTCGGGGCGCACCAGGCTGAGCGCTTCCCCATGGCCGGCCAGGACAAGGGTGAGCAGGCCGATGCGTTCATCGACTTCGCTCGGGCCAATCTGGAGCAGGGGCGCAAGGTCACGGCGCTGTACGCCAAATGGAACGCCGAAACCGCCGAACGCGTGATCGCCTTCGCCCGCGGCGCGCTGCTCACCGACGACATCGGGCAGATCCCCCTCGACATCTCCCCGCTGGCCCTCTCCCTGGTGGCCGACCAGCTCTCGTACATGGCCCCCTACCTTCCGGCGGGGGTGACGGCGGCCCTGGCCGACGAGCTGTGCGGGCACGTGCTCGCGGGCGCGTGGCTCAAGCGGGTGAACAACCTGGCGACCATTCCGATCACGTTCAAGCAGCACCTCGGCTCCTTCATCCCGCGCACCACGTTCCTGGCGTTCAACGCCCCGGTGAAGCGCGTCGGGCGGGTCAGGAAGCGCGACCCCCGCCCCAACCTGCCGAGCCGGCCGCTGGACCCCGTCCAGGTCCTGGTCTGCCGCCCCGACGGCTACAGCCTGGACGAATTCAACGAGCAGCTCACGCCCGCGCTCAAGGCCGTGTCCCTGAACGCCCTTCCCGAGCAGCCGCTCGGCTCCAAGTACTGGGGGGTGCGCAAGTACATCGAGTTCATCGTCTTCAGCGCCCACCCCCAGGCGCTGACCAGCACCCCCCGGGCGATCCGCCCCTCCACCTGCACGTGGTGCCGCGAGCTCGTGGCAGGCCTTCTGTGCCCGTACTGCGGGAGCGTCAACCAGCCCTCGGTCGGCCGCCCGCCCACACGTGGCGCCGACGTCCCCGCCCCGCCCACCGAGAGCACCGGCGAGCACATCCGCCCCGCCTGGGTCGGCGCCCAGCGCCAGGGCGGCCCGACCGGACCGCAGCAGCCCCGGCGCGGAGCCGCACCGCAGCCGCCTCACGCCGGTCGGCCCGCACCCCCCGGAGCGGGCCACCCCAGCGGCCCGCAGGCCCCGGTCTCCCCGCCGGGACGGCCGCCGAACACCGCGGCCCCTCCGCATTCGTCACCGACCGGACCGCCGAGCACCTGAGCGCGGCACGACCCGCCCGCACGAATCCGAGTCCCTGCCCCCTCTCCCTTAGGAACGAAAAGCGTATGAACCCCCGCCAGCGACGCGGCCTCCTGCTGATGATCGTCGCCGGTATCGGCGCCGTCGCGGTCTTCCTGACCGTGGTCTCCTACGTGAACGGCATCAACCGGGAACTGGGCACCTACCGCTCGACCCTGCGGCTGACCCAGGACGTGTCGCCGTACCAGCCGATCACCGAGGACATGGTCGAGGAGCACCAGGTCCCCGCACGCTTCTTCGACGAGGAGACCTTCATCTCCAACCTGGACCAGGTGCTGGACCAGCCCGGCCGCACCCCGGTCTCCTCCACCTACATCGCGGAGGGGTCGCTTCTCCAGACCAGCATGGTGATCCCCGCCCCCGAGCTGGAGGCGGGCGAGCGGGAGATCGCCATCATGGTGAACGCCGAGACCGGCGTCGCCGGCAAGGTCAGCCGCCAGTCCCGGGTGGACATCTACGCCACCTTCCCCTCCGACGGGGAGGGCGACAGCTGTGCCACCCGCGTGCTCACCGACGTCGAGGTCCTGGAGGTCGGCCAGGTCGGCCAGAGCACCGACGAATCCGGTATGACCTCGGCGACCGTCCCGGTCACCTTCCGGCTCAACCCCGACGACAGCCTCCAGCTCACCTACGCCGAGGCCTTCTCCGCTTCGCTCCGGCTCGCGCTCCTCAGCCCTGAGGGCGCCGGCGACCCGGGCAACATCCAGTTCTGCAGCAGCGACCAGCAGAACCTCGAAGAGGAGGCCCAGGCCGACGACTCCGACGAGGAACAGCAGCAGGGCGCGCAGGGAGACACGAACTAGCCATGAGCCACAAGGTCATGATCGGCGTCCCCAGCCAGGAGCTGGAGACGTCGCTGACGGTTCGCTTCGACGAGCTCGGCGACTGCGAGATCGTCAGCATCCACCGGTCCTATGCCGAGCTCAGCGAGACACTCCGGTCCATGCCCGACCTCGACGTGCTCATCGTGCACGAGGACCTGGGGCCGCTGCCGGCGGTGGAGCTGATCCGCGACGTCGCGCGCAACCACCCCCAGCTGGCCATCCTGCTGATGGTGGAGGAGTCCGACCCGGAGGAGTTCACCCGGGTCATGGAGGCGGGCGCCCGCGGCGTGATGCTGCAGGACTGCACCATCGGCGAGCTCGACGCGCGCGTCGGCCACGCCGCGGAGTGGTCGCAGACGCTGCGCCGGCACTTCGAGGAGGCCAACGCCGACGTCCCGGCCTCCGGTCGGCGCGGCACCATCATCACCCTCACCGGGGCCAAGGGCGGAATCGGCACCACCACCCTGACGATCCAGCTCGCCCGTGCGGCCGCCCAGGCCGGGCGGTCCGTCTGCCTGGTCGACCTGGACCTGCAGAAGGGCGACATCCCGGGCTACCTGGACCTGAACCACCGGCGGAGCATCGTCGACCTGGTCCAGGCGGCCGACAGTATCAGCGGGTCGATGCTCGGCGAGACCCTCTACGTCCACCCCGAGGGCATGCACATCCTGTTGGCGCCCCGGGACGGAGAACGCGGCGAGGAGGTCACCGAGACCGTCGCCCGGCAGATCCTCGCCAGCCTGAACTCGCGCTACGAGCTGGTGATCGCGGACTGCGGCTCGTACATGACCGACGCCACGGCGATGGCCTGCGAACTGGCGCACACGTGCCTGGTGACGGCCACTCCGGACCTGCCCGCGCTGCGCGCGGGCCAGCGGCTGATCTCCATGTGGGAGCGGCTGCAGGTGCGGGAGAAGAAGAACGTCAAGGCGCTGCTGCTGCGGCACAGCCGGCAGAACGAGATCCAGCCGGACTTCGCGCGCAAGCTCATCGGCGTCGA
The DNA here is from genome assembly GCF_000341185.1 of Nocardiopsis chromatogenes YIM 90109. Taxonomy (GTDB): domain Bacteria; phylum Actinomycetota; class Actinomycetes; order Streptosporangiales; family Streptosporangiaceae; genus Nocardiopsis_A; species Nocardiopsis_A chromatogenes. Next base: position 70,644 of record NZ_ANBH01000034.1, on the reverse strand, counting down.
CCTCGTGCCGACGCCCGTGCCGTCGATCTTCCGCAGCCTCGAGGAGGCGTCGAACACCGGCGACCCGCGCCGGATCACCGACCAGAACCTCCTCAAGGCCTATAGCAGGATCGCCGCCGAGCTGGGCGTCCTGGAGGCCGCCCCCGAGCCGGACCTGGTCGCGCCGCAGGGCGCCCCCGAGGCCGACCAGATGCCCGAGGTCCCCCGGAAGAAGGGCCTCTTCGGAAAGGGCAAGGCGGACAAGGCGGCCAAGCCCAAGAAGGAGAAGAAGGAGCGGAAGAAGAAGCAGAAGACGGGGGACAAGGGCGCGCAGTTCGTCGAATTCGCCGCGCTGACCCCGCTGCTCCTCATGTCCGCCCTTCTCGTGTGGCAGGTGGTGCTGTACGGCATCACCAGCATGTACGCGGGCCACGCGGCCAACGAGGCCGCCCGGCAGGCCGCCGTCACCCCGAACGACCTGGGCAAGATCACCGGGGAGGCATCCAAGCGGGTCCGGGCCCCCTGGGACAACTCCGACACCTTCCATGTCGAGATCGATCACCGGGAGAACGGATCGTACGCCAAGGCGGTGCTGGCCATGCCGGTCGTGCTCCCCAACACGACCTCTTCCTGGGAAGTGTCCGGGGAGTCCCGAATCATCTACGAACGGTGACCGACGCCGGGGCGCACTGTCCCGGCACCGACGGTGACGGACCCAAGAAAGGCATGGTCATGGAGCTCTTCCGGTCGAGCCCCCCGCTCCTCCGCGGCCCCCGCCGCAGAAGGGACGACCGCGGTTCGCAGTTCCTCGAGTTCGCGGGCATCTTCCCGCTCCTGCTGATCATCGTGGTCATCGCGATGGAACTCTTCGCCTCGTTCCTGGCCATGGAGCGCCTGAACAACGCCGCGCGCACCGGGGCACGGGTCGCGGCCGATCAGGGGGTGCAAGCCGGCACGGACGCCGCGCGGGAATCCCTGCCCCCATGGCTCGACCAGGCGGAGATCACCTCGGGCTCGCAGGACGGATCCCGGTACGTCCAGGCCACGGCCGCCCCGCCGTTCATGTTCCCCGCCGCCGACCTCGGATTCGTGATCACGCGCCGCGTCGACATGCCCACACTCTGATCCGCCCGACCCGCACCAGCACCACGGAGCAGCCACCGCATGGCACTGCGCAACCGCCTTGATGAGAACTCCCGCCCCACCGATGTCAGAGACGACCGCAACAGCGTCACGCACTGGCGCCAGCGTCTGCTGACCGAGGTCAACCTGGAGGATCTCGCCAAGCTCAGCATGCAGCAGCGGCGGATCCGCCTGGAGAAGGTCGTGGGCCACCTCCTCTCCCGGGAGGGGCCGGTCCTGTCCGACCGGGAGCGGAGTGCGCTGATCCGCCGTGTTGTCGACGAAGCGCTCGGGCTCGGCGTGCTCGAACCGCTCCTCGCCGACGACAGCGTCACCGAGATCATGGTCAACGGGCCGGACACCATCTACGTGGAGCGCGCCGGCAGGGTCGAACGGATCGGCACCACCTTCGCCAGCGAGGCCCAGCTGATGCAGACGATCGACCGCATCGTCTCCCAGGTGAACCGCCGCGTCGACGAGTCCAGCCCCATGGTCGACGCGCGCCTGCCCTCCGGGGAGCGCGTCAACGTGATCATTCCGCCGCTGTCGCTGACCGGCGCCACGATCACCATCCGCCGCTTCCCCAAGCCGTTCACCATCCGGCAGCTCGCCGCCAAGGGGAGCCTGGACGAGCACACCGGCGCCCTGCTGGCGGCGCTGGTCCGCGCGCACTTCAACGTCATCATCGCGGGCGGCACCGGCAGTGGGAAGACCACATTCCTCAACGCCCTGTCCGCATTCGCGCCGAACAGCGAACGCATCATCACCATCGAGGACTCCGCCGAGCTCCAGCTCCAGCAGGAGCACGTGATCCGCCTGGAGTCCCGGCCCCCCAACATGGAGGGCGCGGGCCAGGTCACCATCCGCGACCTCGTCCGCAACTCCCTGCGCATGCGTCCCGACCGGATCATCATCGGTGAGGTCCGCGGCGCCGAGACCCTGGACATGCTGCAGGCCATGAACACCGGCCACGACGGCTCGCTGGCCACCGTGCACGCCAACTCGGCGGACGACGCCGTCTACCGCCTGCTCACGCTCGCCTCGATGAGCGAGGTCAAGATCCCCTTCGAGGCGATCCAGGACCAGATCAACGCGGCGGTGGACGTCATCGTGCACCTCGCCCGGTACGCGGACGGGTCGCGCAGGGTCGGCGAGATCGGCGTGGTCACCTCCAGCCGCCGGGAGCAGTTCCGGCTGACCCCGGTCCTGCGTTTCGACCCGCAGCCGATGGACGCCCAGGGCAAGGTCAACGGCTACTTCCACCGTTTCCCCCTGCCCGGCCCCGTCATCGAGCGCATCGTCAACGCCGGCGAGGTGGTCCCCTCCGTGTTCACCGAGCCCGCACACACCGTCGCCCATGGAGCAGTGAAGTGAGTCTCGACGTTCTGGCCCTCCTGTTGGCCGCACTGACCCTGGCCATCGGCGTCTGGGGTTTCCGTGAATGGGGGGTCGGCACCCTCGAGCGCAGGGAGCTGGCCTCCCGCGGCACCCTGGAGGAGGAGCTGGAGCGGCGCCGCCGCTCCCCGATGGCCCGCCTCGACGCCATGCTCCGTACGGCGGAGTTCGGCGTGAAGCTGGAACGGCGCCTGCGCACCGCCGGCCTGGAGATGAAGGTGTCGACCTTCGTCCTCTTCGTCGGCATCGCCTCGGTCGTGTCCGTCGTGTTCCTGTGGAGGGCCCTCGCCCCCGTCTTCGGCATCGTGGCCATCTTCGCCGTGGTCGCCGGGATCTTCGGCTACCTGAAGCGGCAGGAGGAGCGGCGCAAGGAGGCGTTCACCGCCCAGCTGCCCGAGCTCGCCCGCGTGCTGTCCAACGCCACACAGGCGGGGCTCGCCCTGCCCACGGCCATCGACATGGCCGCGGAGGAGCTCGACGACCCGGCAGGGGCGGAACTCCGCTACACCGCGCGCTCGATCCAGCTCGGCCAGCCCTTCGAAGAGGCGATCACGGACCTGCGCGAACGCATGCCGTCCCGGGAGATCGGCGTGCTGATCAGTACGCTCCTCGTCTCTTCCCGGTCCGGCGGTGCCCTGGTGAGCTCCCTGCGCAACATCTCGAACACGCTGGAGAGCCGGAAGGAGACCCGGCGGGAGATCAAGACGATCCTGGGCGAGTCGACGTCGACCGCGTACGCCATGCTCGGCATGGGCGTGGGGTCGTACTTCCTCATCAACACCCTGATGCCCGGCGCGATCTCGACCATGGCCCAGAGCACGGCCGGCCTCGTCATCATCCTGGTCACGATGGCGCTGTTCACGATCGGATTCATCGCCGTCCTGCGCATGACCAAGCTCGACTTCTAGCCCCTGCCCACGGAGTCCCCGATGTCGCTCTCCCTCCCCCTCATCCTGCTGATCGGACTCGCCTCGGCGCTGTGCGTGTGCGTGTTCGTCTGGGGTGTGCACCTCCTCACCGCGAAGGCGCAGGTAGCGGCCGATCTGACGACCGGCGCCCCGAAGAAGCCCATGGACGATGACGTCTTCATCCTCCACAAGATCACCCAGCGCATCGGGGCGCCGCTGCTGCCGGCCATCAAGTCCCGGCTGAGCGACACTCAGCTGGAGAAGCTGCACCAGCGGATCGAGAGCGCCGGACGCCCCGAGGGGCTCAACGTCGACCGCTACCTCTCCCGCAAGGCCGGAGAGGTGATCCTGTACGGCGGTGTGGCCATCGCACTGCTCATCCGCGGCTCCACGTTGTTCGCCCTCCTGGTCCTGGCCTTCACCTTCATGACGGAGATGCGCATCATCGCCGACCGGGCCCAGCGCCAGGAGCAGATCCAAAAGCAGCTCCCCGACTTCCTCGACGTGCTCGCCGTCACGGTGGGCTCCGGCCTGTCGTTCCGGCAGGCCCTCGCGCGCGTGTGCGAGTCGATGCCCGGCCTCCTCGCCAACGAGTTCCAGAACGCCCTGCGCCAGATGGACCTGGGTACGAGCCGCCGGGACGCTTTCAAGGAGCTGCGCAAGCGGAACAACAACGAATCCCTCGGCCGCTTCGTCACCGCCCTCCAGCAGGCGGAGGAACTGGGTGCCCCGCTCACCGACGCGCTGATGACGATCAGCAACGACATCCGCCGTGACGATGCCCAGTTCCTCCGGCGCAAAGCCCAGAAGGTCGCTCCCCGCGTCACCGGTGTCACCGCCGCGACCATGCTTCCCGGTCTGATCCTGGTGATCGGCGGCGGAATGTTCCTGGGGCTGGATGCCGACTTCAGCATGTTCGGAGGCGGGTGAGGCCCGTGATCGGAGTCGTACCCGCCACACTCCCCCGTCTCGCGGCACTGGTCAGATTCCTGCTCCAGCTGCGCATGCTGCTGTGCGCCATGGCGCTGTTGCTGATTCCCGCCGAACGCGTCACCAACGGCACGCTGGTGCTCGTGGTCGCGGTCGCCCTGTTGTCCGGGCTGGCCGCCCGCAACTGGGAGCGATTCGTCCCCTACCTGCGCTCGCACCCTCTCCTATCCGTCCTGGACATCCTCGGCACAGCGGCGATCCTCGTCCTGGACGGCCCCTCGGGACCGGCCTTCCTCACCACACTCATCTCGTCCGCGGTCGCCGGGATCCTCTTCGAGTGGCGGCATGCGGCCCTCGTGGTCGCCTTCCAGATCTTCAGCTACGCATGCGCGCTGCTGGGCTACGCCGCGGTCTCGGGCATGGACGCCCATGTCGAAGTCCTCACCTACCAGGCGCTGATCGTCCATCCTGCCCTCTACGCCATCACTGCCTACATGGGCATATTCATCCGGCGGATCCTCACCGAGCTCGCGAGCGAACAGGTCGCCCGGCACAGCGCCGAACGCGCAGCGGCCGCCGCGGAGGAGCGGGAACGGCTCGCCAGGGACATGCACGACTCGGTCGCCAAGACCCTCCGTGGCGCGGCCATGGCGGCTCAGGCCCTGCCCCTGTGGCTGAAGAAGGACCCGGAACGCGCCGAGGTCGTGGCCAAGCAGATCGTCGCCGCCTCCGACGCCGCGGCGGCGCAGGCACGGGAGCTGATCAGCGACCTCCGGGACCATGAGGACGACGACACCGGCATCCCCTTCGCCCAGGCGGTCGGAGGGGTGGTCGGTGAGTGGTCGAGGGCGTGCGGGATCCGGGCACATGTCTCCGGTGACCCCGCCCCGGCGGTGGAACCTTCGGGGGAAGCACGTCTGGAGGCGCTCGCCATCGTCAAGGAGGCCCTGACCAACGTGGAGCGCCACTCTGGCGCCGACACCGTCGAAGTGACCATCGGGACCGCTCCCGATGGCGGTGAGCGATCGACGTACAGCATCGCCATCACCGACGACGGCGTGGGGTTCCGGACACCCCCCGAGGACCTGATCCGCGCCGAACGCACCGGCAACGGCCACTACGGCCTGCTCGGAATGGTCGAGCGCGCTGAGCGCGTCGGCGGTTCACTCGTCTTCGCCTCCCCGGAGGACGGCGGCGGGGCCACGGTGACCCTGGCCGTCCCCGCCTCGGTCGGCCATGACCCCTCCCCCGCACCACAGGCGACCATGTGACCGCCGCCTCGTCTCGGCCCCCACCGGAACCGGCGATCCCCCTCCCGCATCTCAATCGGCGTAACCTGACATCACCAGCAGGAGTCCCCGTGACCTCCACTTCCCCCAACACCCCGGTCTCCTCCTCCGGGGCCATCTCCGTCCTCGCCGTCGATGACAACGTCATCGTGCGGACGGGCTTGGTCTCGCTTCTGGAGGCCGCCAACGGCATCACCGTCGTCGCGGAAGCCTCCAACGGTGCAGAGGCCCTGGAGCGCGCTCGAGAACACAACCCCGACATCGTGCTCCTGGACGTCCGGATGCCGGTGCGGGACGGCGTGAGCACGATCGATGAGCTCGCCGAGATCGCCAAGGTCATCATGCTGACCCACACCGAGGATGCGGACATCATCCGGACCGCCCTCCGCAAGGGGGCCGCCGGCTACCTCGTCCATGGGCACTTCAGCGCAGAAGAGCTTGAGCGCGCACTCACCGAGGTCGCGCATGGGACGGGTACCCCCCTGTCGCCCGTGGCGGCGACGGCGGCCCTGCAGGCAGTCAGGTCCGCTCAAGAGGATTCTCCGGCGCAGGTATCGCATTCGGATCTCGGATTGACGGAACGCGAGGCCGAAGTACTCGAAGCCATCTCGCGCGGGCTGAACAACAGGGTCATCTCGCAGGAGCTGTTCCTGACGGAGAAGACCGTGAAGAACCACATCAACCGCATCTTCCGAAAACTCGGCGTCACTACCCGTGCGGAGGCGATCGCCAGGTGGAACGGTGTCGGACCGAACACGGGGGCCCCTCGATGAGCCCCCTGGAGTTGGGCCCACGGACCCCCGCCGGGACTGGGCCCGCGCCGCCGAGAAGTTGGGCCCGCAGGCCCTAGGCTCCCGACGGCCCCACCCCGTAACTTTATGAGCGTCGCAAGGGCAAAAGCCCCGCCGGAGAAAACGGCGGAACAAGAAGGGGAATCAGAATGAGCCTCCGCACCAAGCTCGACGAGATCCGCGCCAAGCGCGAGGAGAAGAAGGACGACAAGGGTGCCGGTTTCGTCGAGTACGGGGCCATCATCCTTCTGGTCGCCGGCATCGTCGCCGCGATCTGGACCCTGGACGTCCCGGACACCATCGCCACGATGATCGACGACGCCGTCGGCAGCGTCGAGGAAGAGGCCGGCAACACGCCCGGTGGCGGCGGCCCGGAGAACCCCGAGAACCCGGAGAACCCCGAGAACCCTGAGAACCCGGAGAACCCGACCGAGAACTAAGCCCTCGGGATCGCTCTCCCGCCTTCCGGGGCATCGGATCGACGACAAGGAACGTCAAACGGGGGTGGGGCCGACGCCCCACCCCCGCTCCCCCGACATATGAATGCTTCGCGATGAGACTCATTCAGACGTCGCGTTTCGCCGACGAGCGAGGACAGGCCAGCCTGTACCTCCTCGTCGGCTTAGCGCTTTCCCTTACCGCCCTTGCCGTCCTGTTCATCCGTCTCGGTGAGGCGAACAATATGCGGTCCTCGGCCCAGTCCGCCGCGGACGCGGCAGCCCTGGCCGCGGCCGGCGACATCCAACACCGGGTCGCCGAGACCATCGCGGGCGGAAACCTGCCCTGGGGCGTGGGCTGGCAGGCCAGCAGCGGAAAAAGTGAGGCGGAGAAGTACGCGGACAAGAACAACGCCGACCTCACCGACATCCGCGCCAGCGACAACGATCAGGGGCGGCTGGGCAACTTCGTCCGCGTCGAGGTCAGAGGAAACGCCTGTCAGCGCGAGTTGCAGGACGACGGCAGCGTCCATTGGAACTTCCGTGAGTGCCCCGACAAGGAGGAGATCGAAGAGGCCGAGGAGCGGGGTGAGACGATCCCCGTTACAACCGGTAACGCCGCCGCGATCGCGCGCGTCAAGATACCCGACTGCCAGCTCGTCCCCATATTCGATTTCCTGGGGGTTCAGATCGGAAGCTACATCGCCTGCAGGGCCGCCGACAGCGGTGGCCCTTACAAGCGTATCTGGACCTATGGACAGGCCAAGGCCCTCACGGACATTGACCTTGTGGACCGTGAGGGGCAGTGGATCTACTCGGAACTGACCGGTGGTCCCGGCAGCGGCCGCTACCCCTGCGACGCCGTAGGCGGACAGAACATCACCCGCCAGATGTGCGCGACCCACGAAGCGATCATGGGCGAGTGGGGTGCGGTCTTCGAACGCTACGGCGTCGGCTGCTACCGCTCGCAGGAAGACGGAGGCGAGCATCCGCGCGGAAGGGCCTGCGACTACATGGTCTCCGCCAACGGGAATGTTCCCAGCGACGACCTCAAGCGGGGTTCGGACGCCGCGGCCCAGTGGATGATCGATAACCACGAGGAGCTCGACATCCTCTACATCATGTGGGACCACCACATCTGGAACCCCAGCCGCGACCCGGTCGGTGACTGGGACCAGGTCAAGCGTTGGGTCCCTGAACGGGGCGGAAACACCGTGAACCACATTGACCACATCCACGTGTCGGTCGCAAGTTAGCCCTGCCCGCCCACTCCACCTCCCTCTATCCCCGTCGGACCCCATCCGCTAGCCTCTAGCTGGTCTCACAGCTTTGCGCAAGAAGGGCTACACCATGCGCCTGAGCAGCACCAGCGGTCATCGCTCGTACAGGCTTCACCGCGTCCTCCCCTTAGCTGCGGCTGCGCTGATCACGACATCATGCGTCGCCGGTGGGGGCGAGGACGGATCCGGCGACGGCGGAGGCGGAGGCGGAAAGGACGGCGGTGGATCGTCGCCGAACGCCGATGGCGGACCACTCGCGTCGTCGATCGCCTCTTCGACGACCCTCGGAAGTGACCTACAACTCGACGTGAATTCCCTTGAGCGCCATGGAGGCGAAGTCGCGCTCCTCAGAATGACGCTCACCAATAACGGCGAAGAAGACGTCAAGGGTATCGATATCCTCCGTTATCCCTCACGCGCGGACGGTGCACCGTATTCGGCGAGCGGAGTGTCCCTTATCGACACGAAGAACTACCAGCGCTACCGGCCGCTCATGCGCGCAGGAGAGACGGACTGCCTGTGCGAGAGTTGGCAGGGGGATGTTCGCCGAATCGAGGCCGGCGACAGCCTGGACTTCTGGGTCGCCTTTCCTGCCCCGCCTGAGGACGTCACTGAGATGACGGTCAACACAACGGTGACGCCCGACATGCCGGCCGTGCCCATCAGCGAGGCCGCGGAGGTCGACCAGGAGATCGTCGACACTCCCGTCGACGACCCGCTCATTCTCGGCCTGAGATCACTGCAGGACGATCTCGGCGGCGACTCCTCGCGGGAGGAGACCGGCGACGAGACCTCCATCATGCTCTCGTCCGACGTTCTCTTCGAAGTGAACGAATCGGAGCTGACATCCGACGCCGATTCGGCTCTGGAGGAGGTCGCCGAGGAGATCGACGCCAGCGGTACCGAGTCGGTCAGGATCGACGGGTACACGGACGACACCGGCGATGACTCCATCAACGAGCCCTTGTCCGAAGACCGCGCGGAGGAGGTACGCGAACGCCTTGAGGAGTACACGGAGAGCAGCGGTCTGACCTTCGAGACGGCCGGACACGGTTCGAGCGACCCGGTCGCGAACAACGACACCGAGGAAGGCCGCCAGAAGAACCGCCGCGTCACCATCACCTTCGAGAAGTAGGTACCGACCATGAAGAAGCACTGGAAGAAGACTTCGGTCGCGGCCGCAACGGTGTTGACGACGTGCACACTGCTACCGACGTCCTCCTACGCCGATGAAGCCGAAGAGGACGGGCTCCCGGTCGTCGCCACATCCGAGGCCTCCGACACCAGCGACTATGAGGGCTCGAAGATCGAGGTCAACCAGGCCCAGCGTTCCGGTGACTCCGACTATGTCACCATCACGTGGACGATGACGATCACCGGCGACGCCGTGTTCGAAGCCAAGCACAACTCGAACAACCTCTACAGATACAACGACCGGAGCGTTTCCTCCGTGACGGTCACGGACGAGGCTTCAGAGGTCCGGTACCACCCGCTGCAGGACACCGACGGCTTCTGCCTGTGCACTGGAAACTTCTACCCGTCCAACTCCATCGAAGACGTTGAGGAGGGGCAGCCTGCGACTTTCTGGAACTCCTACATGATCCCCCAGGAGACGGAGAAGGTGTCACTGAGTGTTCCCGGCTTCGCCCCTGCCAAGGACATCCCCATCGAGTAGCCCCCTCCGAGATCGGTAAAGCATCATGACGCGGGACGTCGTTCGTCTTCTCCAACGAAGAACCAAGAATGACCACGGCGCTGTCCAGTTCTTGGAAGTCGGTGTGCTCGGCCTGCTCGCAGCGACCATCATCACCGCCGTCGTCCAGACGGACCCCAGCGGCCGGTTCAACAACTTGGTCCGCGAAATGGTGTGTCTCGTCGAGGGCCCCGAGTGCGACGGCAAGACCTGGACCGAGGTTGACCGGCCGAAGAAGCCGGAGGAGTACTCCTTCGGCACCCCGACGGGGGGACGGCCCGGCGACAACAAGGCCAACAAGAAGATCGGCCAGGAGTTGGCCGCCGAGCGCGGCTTCACCGGTCGCCAGTGGGAGTGCCTCGAGACGCTGTGGAGCCACGAGAGCGGCTGGAACCACAAGGCCGTGAACCCGAGTAGTGGCGCCGCGGGCATTCCGCAGCTTCTGCCCAGCGTGCACAATGTTCCTGCGGGCTTCATGGACAGCCCGGAGATCCAGATCGAGTGGGGCCTCGACTACATCGAGGGCCGCTACAACACTCCCTGCGAAGCCTGGGCTTTCTGGCAGAACCCCACGAACAGCCCTTCGGGGGCCAGCGCGAACTGGTACTGACGGCGCCATCCAGAATCATGCCGGTGAGGCCGGGGACTTCTCCCCGGCCTCATCTGTGTCGGGGCATCGGACCTCGCCCTTCCTTGCCCGTGGATCCGTCGGCGCGCTCACGTTCTCAGCTGTGCGTCGCTCGAGAGTCGGGCCGAACGAGGCTGTCGGGCCTGTGGACGAGACGGCGGGCGGCGCCGATCTGGCGCATGAGGCGCTGGAGGTAGGCGTACTGCAGGTCGGCACTCTCGTGACGGCCGAGCCGAAGGACGACGTGAACGCCCGGGGCCAGAGTCAGGAGCAGCTCACCGTCGTCGGTGTGGTCGAGGCGTGCCATGCCCGGCGTCGGGTCGGTGATCCGCACGGGTCCGTTCACCGGGACCACCCGCAGCGGTACACGGCGTGCCGGACCAGCTCCTCCTGAACCTCACCGCGCCCCAGGCACTTGGACAGGGCCATCAAAGCGTGGACGTCGCGCGCCTCGCGGCGGGCCGCCGCACGCTCGTGTGCGGCGAGGAATGGCCGGGCGCGGGATCGGGAGAGGCGTGCGAGGTACTGGTCGGTGGCGGCGAGCAGGGCGGCGAAGTCGTCGAGGTCGCGGCAGGAGAATCCGACGTCGTGACAGGAGTGCGCGGCGGTGAACAGCAGCGCGGTGCCGTCTGAGGTATAGCCCAGGCCCCAGCGGGTGTAACGCAGGGCGAGTTCCACGAAGCGGGAGTAGGAGTCGCCGTCGAGGCGAGGGACCGCGTAGGTGACGCTCATCGGAGTGCCCCCATGGGGCGGGCGGCGGTCGTAGCCGGAGTGGACATGGCTCCCCCAAGGGAGGTCGGGCCGCCGTGTGACGGCGGTGATGTGAGACGCCTCCGAGTTTGACTCTGTCAGATTGACTCGTCAACCTGGTTTCGTCAATCTGACAAAATTATCCCGATCTGCGAGGCCGCGCCCTATGATCGGCGTGGCAGCGACGAGCAGGAGCCTGAGGCGGATATGACCAACCGGCACAGCCCAACGATCCGCAGGCGCCGTCTGGCGCTGGAGCTTCGCCGTATGAGGGAGGCGGCAGGCTACACCGTAGAGCAGGCGCGCAAGGAGCTCGGCTGGTCGTCGGGGCGCCTCAACCACATGGAGGGCGGCAGGCTCTCACGCCCGGACGCCTCGGCGCTCCGGGACCTCATGAACCTCTACAGGGTGGACGACGATCAGCGCCGCGAGGCCATCCTCGCCCTGGGGCGTCAGTCCAAGGAGCGCGGTTGGTGGCACGAGTACGGGGACGTCTTCAATGATCTCTACGTGGCCTTCGAGGCCGAGGCGTCGGTGATCTCCTCGTATCAGCCGATCGTCGTCCCCGGGCTTCTGCAGACGGCCGACTACGCCGCGGCGACCGCCCGGGTCGTCCCTGCCAGGACCGAGGCCGAGATCGACCGGGCGGTCAGCGCCCGGCTGGAGCGCCAGAAGATCCTGCAGCGTGGCGACGCCCCCGACTTCAGAGCCGTCATCGATGAGAGCGCCCTGCTGAGGCTGGCGGCGATGCCCAAGGTCGCTCGGGGGCAGTTCCGCCACCTCATCGAGCAGGCCGAAGCAGTCAACACTGTCACGGTCCAAGTGCTGCCGATCTCCGCGGGACTCCACGCCTCGACGCACGGATCCATGGTCATCCTCGACTACGCCGAGGACCTCGACCCGTCGATCGTGTACCTGGAGACCCGTACGGAAGGGCTGTATCTGGAGGAGCCAGCGCAGGTGGCGGGGTATCGGACGGCCTTCGAGCACGTCTGTATGGACGCCCTCTCCAAGGCCGACTCCGCGGCGTACCTGCGAAGCTTCATCGAATAGGCGAGGAGGACGGATCCGATGCTTCACTTCCGAAAGTCGAGCTACAGCGTCAATGAGAGCGCATGTGTCGAGATCGCCGACACCCCTGGGGCGTGCGCCGTACGCGACACAATGAACCGGCAGCAGGGCCACCTGGAGTTCCCGAGCGCCGAATGGACGGCGTTCCTAAGAACCCTGGACCTCGACCACTAGACCACTCACCCCCTGGGGCCCGGCCTACCGGCCGGGCCCCAGGCTGTCCGTTCAACGCACTCGAGCCCAGCAGGTATGCGACCTCAGTTAGCTCCCCCGAACAAGTACGGTGCTGAGGATGGGCACATCATCCGCCGAGGAGCTCTTCTCTTGGCTTTCCACGAGGAAGGTCGAGGACATCGTCATCCCCGGCTACATAGACCGGACGCTCCACGAAGAGAAGCCATTCCTCAACGTGTGGAACACCAGCCTGTACGTGGTCACCGACGATGGGATGCTGCGCATCGAAGACCGGCGGGCGCACGGCCGACTTCACGTGTCCAGGACCGACGACCTCAACGACGCCGAACAGGACCTCGACGAACGCGTACTGAACAGGGAGTACGGGGAGGAGTTCATGCCTGTATCCCTGGAGTGGCAGCTCCTCGCCGACGGGCGCGACTTCAACACCCTGACCCGGGCCAGGTACGCGGCGGGACCGGCTTCCAGCCCTCAACAGGGCGTGGTCGACTGCCTGGAGCTTATCTTCGACGACTGCTGCTGTCTGTTCGTGGCCTCAGAGTGGGACGGCCTCAGCATCGGCACCCACGGCGCCTTCGACCGCTGGACCGAATACCTGCATGAGGACCCCGAGAGCCTGCACCGCCAAGTGGAGTGGATCCCTCCTACCCACGCGCACTGAGCTCAGCGAGTCGGTTTCTCGCGCTCGCCGGGGCGAACGCGAAGCTCACCAGGCTTCCTGGATTCCACCATCTTGATCCGGTCACCGACGGCATCTGTGCACACACGACCGGAAACGGCCAACTGCGTCCCCACTGGTCGAACGGCCACCAATTGCCCCCTGGGCCCAGATTGGGCCCCAGGGCCCAAGCCTGCGCCGTCAACCTTCCGTAGCGTCTCCAGGACGCTTGGCGACGATTCCTTGCCAGGTCCTGCATTGTTGCACCAACGCCGATCACCAGGAGACCTCTCAGCCGTGCGCCCTCTCCCCCGTGCCCTGAAGGCGGCTCGCATCCTGCTGTTCTTCTACGCCGCCGTCGTCGCGCTGCAGGTTGTCGGCGGGCTGATCATCAGCCATTTGAGCCCTGAGATCCTCGCCGTGCTCACTTGGGTCGCGATACCCGGGATCATCGCCCTCACCCTGGCCCTGCGCATCCCGCAGGGCGGCCGCCTACTACTGATCATCTCTGTGGTCTTCATGTCCCTCCTCATCCTGGGGGCGCTGGGCCGGATCGGTTTCGGCGACCCCCAGGGCCTGATCAACCTCGTATTCCCCACCGCGGTGTTGGTCCTCATGCTCCGCAGGTCCTCGCGGAACCACCTGTCTTCCTGATCCCCTGCTGCCCCGGTTCCCATCCCCTCAGGTGCTCTGGTGCTACGTAGAATCCACAACCCCGAACGCGGCGCGAACGCGGTCGAATACGCCGCTGTCATCCTGCTCATCGCCGCCATCCTCAGTGTGCTGATGGATCTGCGCACGGCCGACCGAATCGCGTCGCTCCTGCAGAACTCTGTGGACAGCGTCTCCGACGCCCAGGCCGACGGAGGTGGTGATGACGCCACGCCGTCGCTCGCAGGCGAGGACTCCAACGACATGAATGTCCCGACGAGCACCGCCCCCCATGAAACCGACGGCTCCTCCGCACATCCAACGGACGGCGCCGACTCCGACAACGCGTTGTGGGATGGGAAGTCCCCGGTCTACGAGTACGTCCTGAGTGACGCACCACCGGACGACGGACTCTATCTGGCGCCGGGCGATGAACTTTCCCCTGAACCGCTTGAACCGCTGGGCGAGATCAATCCCGATGACCCATTTCTAGAGCGCTTCCTGGACGCCATGATTACCGCCGTCGTCGGTGACATGGCTGGGGCCATCGAAGGCCTGTGGGCCCTCGTAACAGACGCTCCGCAGGCGGTTGCCACCCTCATCCAGTCGATCCAGGAGGACCCTTGGGGGCTTCTGGTCAGCCAGGAGCTTCGGGAGGCGTTCTCTGAAGGCGATTGGGCCCTTGTACTCGGCTATGGGCTGTGGGAGTTCGGTACCCTGCTCGCTGTGGGCGCCGGGATCGCGCTCAAGATGCTCCGAGTACTGAGCAAAGTCCCAGACGGCGGCAAACTTCCTGGAACCCCCGATTCCTCACCAGACAAGGGAAACAGCTCCGACCAAGGCGGTGGAGAGAAGGACGAAGGCAGCAAGGACGAGGAGTCGAAGGAGGAGAAGGACTCCCCCTGCGAGTCCAACAGCTTCGCCCCGGGCACCGGTGTCCTCATGGCCGACGGCTCCACGGCCCCGATCGAGAGCATCGAGGTCGGCGACGAGGTCTGGGCCTTCGATCCTCTGACAGCGGAGGAGGGTCCACGCCCCGTCACGGCCACCATTGAGGGCCAGGGCGAGAAGACACTCGTCGACATCACCGTCAAGAACGAGGACGGAACAGCCGCAACGGTGACCGCGACCGCGGGACACCCCTTCTGGGCCCCCGCCCGAGCCGAGTGGGTCAATGCCACCGAGCTGCAGTCCGGCGACCGGCTTCGCACCTCAGCGGGCGCCTGGACACAGGTAAGTAGAACTCGGGAACAAGTCTTTGAAGGGCAGCGCGTATACAACCTCACAGTAGACGGCCTGAGCACCTATTACACTGTGTTCGGTTCAGCATCAGTGCTCACACACAACTCGGGGTGCCCGCCGACCCACACTACCGACCCTCAAGGCAACACGGTCAAGCTCCCCCAAGTAAATACCAAGATTAGCACCCAAAAGCAAAATCGACACATCCTGGGAGGAAAAGGACACAGCAATGGCGGCTACTTGAACTCCCACGCCGACGCCCAGGCGGTACTTGATGCCTACCACAGCGGAAATGCCAGGGTAATCGGCACCACAAAGGCCGGACACATCAAGATCGAAGTTAAGTCGGTCACCGGTTACGATAACAACCCGCGCATGGGGCGAAAAGATGTTCCCACTCATACCTTCCTCATCAAAGGGACCAAAAGCCCCAGTATCGTCCCCACGGCCCCATAGGTAGCTTCATGAATAGTGACGAACTGGAATTCGAGAACGAGGCAACACTCAACCTTGTACAAGCACAACTAGGATTGATCTCGAAGAACATTGTGGCAGTAGCACTCCGGGCCAAAAAAGAAGAGGATTCACTTGAACTAATATTCTGGGTGCACGAGAAAACCGATGAACTAGAAGATGATATCGAAGAAATAATATTTGACCTAGACGCCCTTTATGGCGGGGAGTCTCCATACATCAAAATAACAATTAATTCCGGCTACCAAACTTCTGATAAGGTAAAACCCTGTGGTCGAATGGTCTACTGGGCTAAGAAGTGAGACGGCTTGGTGCCGATAAACCCGTCAAAGGCGACACGCCCCATCACGTCTCGCTCTCTCATTCCCTGTTTCGACATGACGAGTCGAGCAACTCCTCCACTACACCGTATTTATTCCGGGGCACCAAGAAGCGCTTCCGCCGAGGGGTTCTCGGACATTGGGGCGGCGAAGAAAGACCTCCTCGCCCCTACTCCGGAGCGGTCACGCTGACCCGCACGGCGCCCGTCGCGGCGCCCTCTTCCTCTGGTGACTCCGGGGCGGAGACGGTCACTTCTTCGATGGTGCCGGTGTGGCCGGTCTCCAGGGTGAAGGTGTCACCCGCCTCGCCCTCGACGTACTCCTCGGCGTCGGAGTTTCCGGCGTCGGCCTCAGGGGCGAAGGACAGCCGGGTCGTCCCGTCGTCGATGGACAGCACACCGATGCGCTGCCCCACCGCGGACCCCTGAGTTCCCTGCGCGATGGTCAGCGTCTCCTCAGCGCCCGGGCTCGGGGACGGCGGCGGCTGATTGGGGTCGTAGGGCTCCTCAGTGGAGGAGTCCACCGTCGACAGAGCTGGCGGCTCCTCCCCTCCCCCTCCGTCGGAGCATCCGGCGGCGAGCGGCAGCAGCACCCCGCAGGCGCTCAGGGCGAACACGGCGAGCCGAGTACCGTCCATCGGCGTCATCCCCCTCCGTCTCTGATCGGAGTCGACCGGTCTCGGCTCCGGTGTCGCTAACCCGCCGGTCGGACGTGGGCACGGATGAGGCGGTAGCGCACGAAGTGCAGCTCCCCCGCCGTGTCAGGCGTCCGGAAGTCCAGGCGGACCTTGCCCATGAACTCTCCGGTCTTCTCGCATGAGCCTCCGGCCTTGCCGACCGCCTCCTCTGCGAGGGGGACGTTGACCAGGGACAGGTCGGCTCCCGGAGGAAGGTCACCGGGCATGGGCACCGGCCCGCCAGGCGGTTCGATCGCGATCTCGGCTACCTGTCCTGCCGCGGCCCTGACGCGGACGGGGCCTTCCTCCGAGGTCCAGCCCTCCTCGGCCTCATGGCCGGTCAGTGCCGCCGCCTCGGCCGCGGGCATGCCCAGCATGAAGGGGTCGTAGAAACCCGTGGAGACCAGTTCCGCGATCGCCCGGACCGCCTTGGGGTAGGCCGAACGCCCGTGCGGCGGCACCGGGACCGGGGTGAACTCGGCCAGCCCCGCCCCACCCGGCGGCGGCGCGTAGGAGTTGGTCTCCGCCGAGGCCGACCCGGCCAGGTCCTCACCGTCGCGCCAGATGGAACCGCACTCACCGCACACCCAGAGGCACTCGCCTGTGCGCTCCGCGCACTCCTTGCCCAGGTCGATCGACCCGCACTCGTTGCACCGCTGCATCNCCCCTGCCGCCCCCCTTCCACCCGGTACCGTCGAACGGCTCAGTCGCCCATGTTCTTCACCGGGTAGGCGGTGACGACCTCGTTCCCCTTCTCGACGACGATCTTCACGATCTTCTCACCGTCGTCACCGATGGTGTTCTCCATCGGGATCCAGAAGGTCGTCCTGCCGTTGTTCTTGGACTTGCGCACGTCCTTCTTCTTCCGCTTGCCCCAGGCGTCGTTGAGGGTCTGTACCGCGTTCCCGTCCTGCTTGAACTTGGTGTGCGGCTGCCCGTTCTTCATCCGCTCGATCGCCTTGGGCGAGCTGTCGGCGCTGTGCTCCAGGACGTGCTGGAGCGCATGCTGGTCGCCCTCCTTGTAGGTCCGGTCCCGGAAGATCAGCCCCTTCGGGGTCTGGAACGGGCGCCCCGGACCGTTGAGCTGCTTGAGCTTGCAGTTGTGGACCAGCGCGGCACCGCTTCCGGTCCACACGTAGTAGGTGTGGAAGTTCGCCACGCTCAGGTTGTTGACCTGCTGCGCCCGCCGCTCGGTGCTGGCGGCGGTCACCCGTGAGACCCGCCCGTCGGGGCCGATGACCTCGTCCCCCGGGGCGAGTTCGCGGGCCTCCTTCCAGGTCTGCTCGTCCTCGACCCAGAAGGGGTGGCCGCCGGTCGCGGTGAGCCCGCCGGCGCCGGTGATTCCGCCCCCGGCGCGGAAGCTGAGCGAGACCAGTTCCTTGTCGCCGTAGGAGCCGATGACCGCGGTCACCGGCTGGGGTGACCGCTCCCCTGTCACGGGGTCCGAGGCCATCACCAGGTCCCCGACCTCGACGAGCGAGATCGCCTTGGTGCTGCCGTCGGCCATCAGGACCTCGGTGCACGGCAGGAAGCTGCTGAGCTTGCACGAGGAGGTGACCTTCGAGACCAGGTCGTCGAGCTTGGACTGCGCCGTGGACACGGCCCGCTCCGCCGCCTCCTTGGCCTTCTTCGCCTTGCGGAAGCGGTTCCACAGCTTGACGATCTTGGCGGAGTTCTTCAGGAGCTTGGCGCCCTTGCCCCAGGGGGTGAAACCGACCACGGTCCAAAGGCAGGCCATGATGTCGCCCTTGGTGACGCAGTCCCGCGCGTCGTTGTAGCCGATGATGTCGCCGACCAGGTTCAACAGCTCATCGCGGACATCGTCGAACCCCGCCTCGTCCAGGTCGCTCTGCGCCTCCTCGAGGTCCGCCTGGGCATCGGCGTAGTCCTGGGCCGCTGTGGGATCGTACTGGGCCAGGAGCGCGTCGGCCGGGTTCACCCAGTCCTCGCCATCGGCTCCCGGGGAGGCCCCGGGGTCCGCGCTCGGGTCGGCCGACGGCCCGCCGCCGTCCGCGCCGTCGCTCCCGTCCGCGCCTTCGGTGTCCGGGCTCGCAGACGCCTCCGGCGACGCGTCGCCGCCTTCGAGCTCTTCGCAGTCCTCGTCACCGGAGACCTGGCAGAGGGCAGAGGCATAGAAGCGCTGGATGTCGGTGGGCAGGCCGAACGCGAAGACCGCCGCGACGATCGTCGCCACCAGCAGGACCAATGCGCCGTATTCGACCTTGAAGCCGCCGGCCTCGGCCCTCCACACCCACCGCACTGCTCAGGTCCTCCTCAACGCGCAACGACCACGATCCTCCAGAGGCTGCGACCGGAAGCCAAAAACCGATCAACCCCTGGGAAGCCGGACAACGCTATCGGAAGGCGTGCGGCCGACGGAATCGCGCACCGTCGGCAGGGCACGACCGAGACCCCAGCGGTCACCGTGCTTCGCGCTTCTCAGCCACGCTGCGCCGATATCCCCGCAGGTTGGGCCCGAAACTGGGCCCTCGGGCGAGAACGCGCCCCGGTTCGGCAGCGAGACCGTGAAGAACGGCGAGTCCCAGGGCGGGCAGTTCCGCGTCGACGTGGAGAACCCCTACCCGGACAAGCCCGGGTCGGCGAACGTGCGCTTCCAGCTCACGGGCCGCGGCTTCGACCAGAAGAAGGACACGTACTTCTCCAATCCCGAGGACGGACCCCGGCCGGAGCCCGGGGTCCGGTCAGTCCGTTCCGGACGGGTGGATGCAGGGGGACGTGGCGTCGATCGACAGGCTTCCCTGCTTGCTCATCGCGACCGACATCGTGAACCCGTCCTCGTCGTTGGCGGCCGTCACGAAGACGTCGTCCGGGCGCAGGTCGTCCGTCACCGTGAACCCGCTGTCCTCCCAGTGCTCGACCAGCAGGTCCACGTTCTCCTCGTTGTCCTCCTCGGGCAGCCCGCGCAGGAAGTACGCCTCGCTCACCGTGATGAGGGGATCGGTGTCGCACGCCGCGCTGACGCGGCCGTTGCCCACCTCCTCCAGCTCCACGTCGCCGGGCAGCGCCGCGACCGCGTCCTCGATGTGCGCGGCCACGCGCTCACCGGCCTCCGCCTCGTCCAGCGGGCTGGCCGGTTCGGCGTCCTGGCCGCCGCCGCAGGCGGTGGCCAGGAATGCCGCGGCGACGAGGCAGACCGCCGCCGACCGGCGGCCACCGGGGGGCACGGATCCCGCGCCCGTCTCACCCGCCCGCGACGATCTCTCCGAACTGGCGCAACTCAATGGTGTCCTCGTCCTTCTTCTCCTGGTTGAAGTACGCGTCATGTTCAGTATCGTCTCCGGTCCTGATCCGCGACACGTCAGGGTGGTCCAGGCCGTCGTAGTCGTGGAACCCCTTCAGCGGACTGTTGTTGATCCAGTCCTCGTCCGACATCGCGATATGGATGTCCTCGATGTCGCCGTCGAAGTTCAGCTCCTCCACGGGACCGCCCACGCCGGGACTGCCCACGAGGATGATGTTGTCGACGTAGGCCCCCGAGTCGTTCTGCGCGGCGTGCCCGACGACCACGGAACCGTAGCTGTGTCCGATGAGCGTGTTGTTCGACGGCCCGCCCTCGTGGGTGACCCGGAGACCGTACTGGAAGTCCTGGAGATCGTCCTTGCCGTCGTCGGCCTTACCGCCCCATGGCGCCTGGAGCCGGTTCGGGCTGTCGTAGCCGATCCAGGAGATCACCGCGTGGTCGGCCTCCTCGTCGAACCGCTCGGCCGCGCCCCGGACATTCTCCGCCCGGCCCAGTTGGCCGTTGATGGCCGTCCACTCGATCCCGGTCCCCGGCACCAGGGTGGCGACGTTGTCCGCGGTGTCGGGGTTGCCGGCGGACACGATCGCGCGCCCCTCCTCGGGGTCCAGGCCCATGATGTAGTGGTCGGAGCCGTCCTGGCCGACGGTCCGCTGCAGCTTGGTCATCTCCCACAGCTCCAGACTCGGTGCCCCGGGGACGGGGTTGTCCCGGACCTGGTCGAGGTCGTAGTCGAGGACCTCGTCGGCGCTGAGCCCCTCTTCCTCCAGCATCCGCTCGACCTCGGCGTCGAGGAATTCGCGGTTGAGCTCGTCGCGGACTTCGGCCGGGATGCCGTCCAGGTTGCGGATGTGCTCGGGCTCCTCCTCCATCACCTCTTCGCGCTCCGCTTGGCTCAGGCCCTCCCACCAGTCGTTCACCTGGTCGGGCTTGGTCTCGGGGTCAGGCGCGAGCTCCGGCCCCTCGTCGCCTCCGAACCAGCCCACCGGCTGCACCCGGGTCGGCGTCTGCTCTTCGGGGGCGGACGGTGCGTCGGCGTCCTGGGGGGCGTTCTCCTCGGTCGGCAGGTCGGCGTTCTGGGGCCGACCGGTGTCCTCGCCGGGATCGGAGCCGCGCTGGGGGGCCTGCGGAGCCGCACGCCGGTCGAGGGGGCCGTCCTCCTGGTCCGGCTGTGCGTCGGAGCCGCCCCCGCCGCCTTCGCATGCCTCGGTGCGGGGGTCGGCGACGCACTCCACACCGTGGGAGATCAGGCCCTCCACCCGGGCGGGGACGTCCGCGAGAAAGACCGCGCCGACGATTCCGGCCACGAGAAGGACCGTGGCGCCGTATTCGATGAAAGATGCGCCCCGCTCTCCTCTCGGCACGAGTCGAAGCATGCATTCCTCTTCCGGTTGGCGAGCACGGGGAATTGGGGGCGGCTCCCGACACGAATACCGGAGCGGGGGCCGGTCGATGGCATGAGGCGCACCACACCTTCTTCCGCCGGGACGGCGGAGTGGCCTCGACCCTCCGAAGGGTAATGGGCGGGGGATTTCGACCACTAGGGCCTACGGACCCAATCGTGAACGCGTCGCCCTGAGACTCGCCTTTCCGGCCCGCCGGGGCCCAGAGCCGGATCCGGCCTGCCCAGGAGGGCTGAGGGCGCCGCCGAACTCGAACGGTCCACCGCGAAGGACACCCCCTTCAGAGCAGGGATACGCATTTCTCAGCCCGCTCTAAGCTTCCCTGGTCGGGAACGCTTTCGATCGGCCATATCTGCGCGGACCGGGCCTGGAATGGGCCCTGTCGGCCTCAAGTTGGGCCCCTGGGCCCTGTATAGTCCCGTTCTGAATTGCTGCCGTCCCGATGTCGGCGTTCCCTTCCCGGGCAGAGGGGGCAGCGTCTCCCCCATCATCGAACCGAAGAGTCGTCATGCGCCTTGACATGTGCCGACCACACGCGCGGGCCCGCGCGTCCGACATTCCTGGGGCGGACTCTGCCGAGGGCCGTCTTCTCCACCGCCCGGACGCGGGCGCATCCGCCGCCGAGTACGGCGCCGTCATCCTGCTGGTGGCAGCCGTCGCCGGTGCGGTGTTCCTGGTGGGCATGCCGGACCGGACCGCCGGGCTCATCGACAGCGGCATCTGCGCGGTCACCGGCGGGGACTGCCTGGACGATACGGAGGGCGACCCGTCCTCCTCGCAGAGCGGATCCGATCCCCGGGCCGGCTCCGACGAGCCCTCCTCACCAGTCGGAGGCGTGGGCCGGCCCGAGACCCCCACCGCGTCCGACACCCCTGAGGGCACCCAGGCCCAGCCGCTCGTCTACCAGCCCGAGGCCGGAAACGGCGTCACCCCGACCTACGCGTCCTACGCCGCCTCGAACAACGCATCCGTCCAGACCGTCGCCGACGACGGCGACGGCGGGCGCGGCGACGGCTTCACCCCCTACGAGACCGAGACCACGGAGGACGGCACCGCCGGTACCGACCCGGACGACCTCACCGACACCGGGCTGGGGCCGCTCTCCGAGGGCGCCTCCGTCGACGGGGAGCTGCATCCGCCCGAGTGGACGGCGCCGGAACCGGAGACCGAGTACGACTCGGACGAGGCCACGGAGGACGACGAGGACCTGCACGCCGCCTGGGAGCGGCGCGCCTTCCTCGCCCGGATGGGTATCGGCAACGCGGCCGCGAACATGGAGCACTACCTCGGGAACACCGGGGAGCCCTTGGAGCAGGACGTCGACGACATGCTGGACACGGTCGACCGGTTCTCCAGGGCCGTCGAGGGGCAGCAGAACATGCTCGTGCGGGAGGCCATCGACCGGGCCCGGGAAGAAGGGGGAACGGGGCCCTACACTTTCCCCGTCACCACCGACTGGTCAGGGCACCGGGGGAACCAGGAAGCGGACGGCTACGACTGGTACCTGGCCTCCGGCTCCTGGGAATACAGTCAGACCGGCCAGGTCACCGTGGCCCAGGATGAGGACGGGACCTGGTCCTACCAGATCGAGACAGAGATTCACATGAGAGACCAGTACGACTGGCACGAAGGGCTGGGCGTGGCGGTCCCCCTCCTGGGGATCGTTCCGGACGCGGAGCTCGCCCGGCTCGCCGAGGCCGGACTGGCGCAGGAGTTCCTCATGTACGGAACCTCAGAACCGGTCGCGCGCGGCGGGACCTACACCGAAGAGGACGGGCTCACCGGCGACTTCGCGAGCGGCCCCGGAA
Source organism: Nocardiopsis chromatogenes YIM 90109 (assembly GCF_000341185.1). Lineage (GTDB taxonomy): Bacteria > Actinomycetota > Actinomycetes > Streptosporangiales > Streptosporangiaceae > Nocardiopsis_A > Nocardiopsis_A chromatogenes. The sequence goes on along the minus strand of NZ_ANBH01000034.1, from coordinate 47,685 downwards.
CGGATCGGTGACCCTGATGCTGCGCAACCTGTCCCCTGCCCTGTTCGGGCTCACGGCCGTCGTCCTCGCCGGCTGCGGCACCGGCGGCGCCCCCACCGAGGACCCTTCCGCCCCGCCGGGCCCCACCGCCGCCGAGCCGGGCGACTTCGAGGACCTCTCCGGGGCTCGGATCCCGGAGTCGGCGGAGTCCGTCGAGGTCGTCTCCGCCGTCGGTGAAAGCGGCCTGCAGTCCTATGCCGCCACGTTCACCCTGCCTTCCGAGGAGGAGGCCGCGGCCTTCTGCGCGAGCGGGGACATCGGCAACTACCTCCCCTTCCCCGACGACGTTGCGGAAGAGGAGCGCGAGCGCCTGCTCATCGGCGACGCCGAACTGGTCGACCCCCGGGGGTGTTCGTCCATGAGGTCCGGCGAGAACGTCGACCGCAGTGTCGTGTTCAGCTTCCCCGAGGACGGAAGGGTCCGTGTCTGGGCCGTGGCCGAAGAGTTCGGGCGGTAGAGGTGGCGGACATGTCTCCGCGGGAGGCGGCGGTGCGCCGGCTGGCCGCCGTCTCCGCCGTCCTGGCGGCCTCGGCCGCCTGCTCGACCGGCGCAGCGGAGTTCCCCGTGATCTCGGGGGAGGTCGGCGAGGCCCCGTCCGTCGGCTTCGCCGAGGGTCCCGGCTTCGACGGGGTCGAGAGCCTCGTCGTCACCGACGGCACCGGCGACGAGGTGACCGGCAACGACCTGGTCGTCTCGCACCAGGCGGTCTACGAGTGGCGGCCGGACGGCTCCGCCCGGGAGGCCTACTCCAGCTACGGCGGTGATCCCCTGTTCCTGCCGCTGCCTTCGCTGGCCGACACGGTTCCGGAGGTGGTGGAGGTGCTCGACGCGGCGTCCGTGGGCACGCGCCTGGCCCTGGCCTATCCCCCCTCCCACCCGCCGGACGCCCCGGCCCGGGAGGTCGAGCGGGACGACGGCGACGACGCCACCACCCTCGTCGTCTACGACGTCCTCGACCGCTACCCGGCGGGGACGGTCGTGGACCAGCCGGACGAGGAGATGCGGTTCGACGGGGGCGGGGAGCTGCCCGACGTGTTCGTCGCACAGGGCCGTCGGCCGCAGATCACCGTCCCCAGGACCTCCGCCCCGGACGGGCCGACGTCGACCGTGCTGATCGAGGGCGAGGGCGAACCCGCCGAGGCGGGCGGCTCCGTCGTCACCCAGTACCGCGGCGTCACCTGGGAGGAGGGCAGGGAGTTCGACTCGACGTGGGAGTACGGGGCGACCCCCGCACACTTCAGGCTGGACCGGGCCTCGGTGATCGAGGGGTGGCGCCAAGGGCTGGAGGGTGTCAGAGCGGGCAGCCGCGTCATGCTGACGGTCCCTCCGGACCTGGCCTACGGGCCGGAGGGGAACACGGCCGTGGACGTCGCCCCCGACCGGTCCCTCGTCTACGTCATCGACGTGCTGGACGTCGTCCCGCCGTCGTGACCGTCCCTCCGAGGACCCCGGGCGGCCCGGGTTCCTCGGAGGAGGGGGTCACCGCCGCGGCCACAGGATGCTGTGCGCATAGACGACGGCGACGTCCTCACCGTCCGGCGCGTCCGGCCCCTCCTGGAACCCGTCCGCCGGGAAGACCACGGAGACCAGGCGCTGCACGCGGGGCTGCCTCGGGTTGCTGCCGTCGCACCTGACGCTGTCGCCGATCTCCTCGTCGCTCTCCTGGTAGTCGAACACCTGGCGCTCCTCGTCCCCCGGGACCTCCTGGGAGGCATAGACGCCGAGGTTGTCCGCGTCGCAGACGACCTCGGCCCCACCCCGTGTGGTGACGAACCGGAGCGTGTACTCGGGACGGGTCCCTTCCAGCATCTGTGCCTCGATCTCCAGGTCCGAGGCGTTGTCCGGGATGACGAGACCGCTCTGTTCCTCGAAGGCCGTCTGGAGCTCGTCCGTATCGGCGTCGATCGGCGAAGGCGAGGGGGCCGGACGGTCTCCACCGCCGGGTTCCCCCTCGGGCGACTCACCGCAGCCGCTCAGGACCAGTGCTGTGAATCCCGCGACGATGCCGATGGCGAGGCGGTTCAATGTCGTTCTCCTCCAACTCCGGAAGGCTGGTCCCCGGAGAGCGGCCGTGGCGCCGTGTCCGGTGCGGCGGTCGTGCGGCCCTCGGCCGAGAAGGGCCTCCGGCGACAGGTAAGGGTACACGGGCGGGCTCACCCGCCCAGGTAGTGTTCGCGGGACGGCCGGGCGGTGAGCAGCACGATGATCCCGATGGACGCGACGATCTGAAGGAGCGCGGCTTCCGGGTATCCGCTGAGGCTGTAGCCGTCGAACCTCAGAACGCTCCACGCGAGGAAGCCTCCGGCCGTCAGCAGGACGGCGGTGTAGACGCCCTTGCTCCTCCTGCCCGCCACCGCGGACAGCAGGAGGGCGAAGAATCCGGGGAGCGCGAACACCGCGGCGATCAGTGTGAAGTCGAGTTCGGCCGGAAGAGCCAGGTACCAGCCCACCGAGCGGTAGGCGCCCGCGATGAACAGGGCGGCGAGAAGGATCCTGATCCATCGCACGGTGGCCGGTGCCGAGGCCTGGGCCGATGGGGCGTACATGAGAAGCGATCTCCAGTATCGGTCGGCTGGTTGCACGGGATGCGGCAGCGGTCGAGCGCCCGAGGGGGCATGGCGGCCGACGGACCGAGGCGCGCGGGCGCTCCGGCACCCGTCCCGGCACTGCGCCGCCGGTACGCCTGTTCACCGCCTTCCGCGGTGACGGACGCCTCACCCCTCCACGGTGGGCAGGTCCTTGTCGCCGCGGACCCAGAACTCCTGCGCGGCGCCATGCTGGTGCAGCAGGGCCAGGTCGCTATGGGAGAAGCCCATGCTGTCGGCCTTGAGCTGGTCGATGATGCCGCTGTCCTCGTCCGCCTCGAAAAGCGGGTCGAAGGCCTTGTCGTCATTGGCGGGGTTGTCGTCCTCGAGGGTCGACTCGTCTCCGCGCTCCCAGCTGTACCACTTCTCCATGTTGATGCTGGTGTCCATGGAGTAGGTCGGTTCCCCACCGGGCTCTTCGGGAGGGTAGACGGTGATCTCGCCTTCGAGCCAGTAGTGGAAGCTGCCGATCGCATTGGCCCAGTCGGGGTTCTCGTAGACGAAGTCCCCGCCGTTGATCGCGTCCGGCGGGTACCCCCACCCGACCTGCTGGGTGTGGATCGGGTAGGTCAGCGGGCCGTCGATCCCCCGCTCCTGCGCATCGGCGAGGACGTCCTCGATGACCTCGTTCTGCTTCCGCTCGATCTCCTCCTCGAACTCGGGCACGTCGGACAGGAACTCGTCCATGTCGACGATCATGTCCTCGCCCGTCGCTCCGAGGTAGTGCTCGAAGTAGTCCGCCGCGTTGGGACGGCAGTAGGCCCACTGCTCGTCGGAGAACCAGTACCTCGGGTTGGCGCAGGCGATACGCGCACCGTCGATCGCGTTCTTGACGCCGATCAGGGTCTCGCACACGCTCTCGCCGGTGTACTCGTGCTCCATGGAGTTGTCGGGGCCGAGCCCGCACCAGAGCGGCTTTCCGTCGCCGACACTCTGAAAGTCGGCCTCGGACTCCCGCACGTCCTCCATCTGGACGTACTCCTCGGACGGGTTGTACGCGGGGCTCTCGTCCGCGGGCACGTTCCCGCTGGTGGCCAGGTCCTCCTCACCTTCGTCCTCGTCTTCGGGGTCGGCGGCCTCGTCGTCGCCCCGGCCCGGGTCCGACGCGGGCACCACCTGGTAGGGCCAGGCCGTGTCGTCCTCGGGGACCCGGTCCTCAGGGGAGGGCGGCGTGTAGTCGCCCAACGGGACGACGGTCGGGTCCTGGTCGTCCGGCACGCCGCTCACGCTCTGCGGCCCGCCGGGCTCCTCACACTCCTGGGGGTCGGTGATCCGGCACACGCCCGTCCTGTAGAGATCGGCGACCCGTTCGGGGACGCCCACCAGCATGACGGCTCCTACGATCGCGCTGACCAGGAGGATGACGCCGCCGTATTCGACGATGCCCGCTCCCTCATCGGCGGCGCGGTTGCGGCCGAGCACAGTTATCTCCATTTATCAAGGGGGATGGGGGATTGCGAGACTATGGGGAATGATCATCGCTCCGCGTGGGCCCGGGGGCCCAAATCTCGTGTTTCTCGGACCCAAACGGGAACCGCATAAGGGCGGTAGTGCGTCAAATCACAGCTGTTTTCGTCTCCTGCGGCCTGAGAGCCAGGAGGGCGCGGAAGGCCCGGGGGCCGTGGAACTCACGGTCTCCCCGCGCGTTTGGGGCAGCGCCGTTCACACCCCGAGCCGTGTTTCCGTCCGTACTCCGGCCCTCCCCAGGTTGGGCCCGCCCACCGGCGCTTGATGCCACGGTGAAGCCCGCCGAGACCGGCTGGGTCATCAAGGTGCCCATGGGCAAGAGCAAGGACATCACGATCCGTGTGATGCAGGGGAGCAAGGGCAACGCCCGCGAGGGCGAGACCTGCTATCGGGTCAGTGTCGGCGACAAGGGCGCCGTCGACAGGAACGGCGACCCCACGAGCGACCGCGAGGCGAGCCAGATCGACATGGACGGCAACGCCCTGTCCGAAATCGAGAAGATCGTGGACAAGTACAAGAAGTGAACCGGTGGGGAGCGGGGACACGGTGGAGGCGACCGAGGTACTGGGAGGCGTCTGGGCGGGGCAGGTGGAGTCCCTCGGGGGCGCTGTGCCGACCCGTCGGGTCACGCTGTCGATCGTGGTCGTGGACGGGGACCGGCTCGAAGTCCAGTGCGCATCCGCCATGGCGGACTTGGCGGCGATCACCCTGTGACCAGGCGGTCCAGCGCCGGGCCTTCCCCTTTGCAGCACCCGTCCTGAGGTGGGAACTCGCACGTCAAACCACCTTCGAGGTCCCAATGGGGCCCAAATCCGGGCGCGCCGATTTGGGACCGCTTGGGTCTACTTGGCGTCGTGCGCGGCTGCCTAGCCTTGAAGGTGCGAGTACTGAAAAGCCGGAGGACAGAGGGCCGCGTTCCATCGTGCCCCCCTGCCACCGGGATCGGCGCCTTCCCCGCTCCTTCGTCGGCGATCCGTCGGCGTGACCGCGCCGCCCCCTTCGGCCGCGTGCCGTGGACCCGCCCCGTTTCGGGGTAGGGGTCCATCGCGCCCTGCGGTCGAGGCGGTGCGGTGTGCGCACGCGGGCAGGGCGCCCGGCAGGAGCGGATTCGGAGGGCCCCGCAGATGGGACGATCGTCGGGCGTCGGTTGCATTGCCGTCTTGGTGACCGTGGGGGTGGCGTCCGGCATCTATTACTTCGCGGCACCCGCCCCTGAAGGCGTACTGACCGAGAAACGCGCCGAGGAGCGCACATCGCAGTACATCGCCTCCGCCGTCCGGGCCCTGCCTGGGGAATCGGCCATGGACGAGGACGCGCTGCTGCCGGCCGTGAGCGCCCCCTGCAAGACCGACGAGGAGAAGGTCTCCAAGAGCTACCGGGTCGCGGTCGGGTCCGAGGACGAGGCCGAGGCGGCCGAGGCCCTGGTCGACCATTGGGGCAGGCGGGGGTACACGCTCCAGAAGGACATGCGCCCCGACGAGATGTACGTCCTGTTCCGCAACGACGACGGATTCCGGATGACCCTCAGGGGCTCCTCCGACGAGGACGGGCTTTCCATCAGCGCGAGTTCGCCGTGCTTCGACCCGCAGGCGGCCGAGGCCGCGGAGAGGTTCCCCGTCGTGACGGGCATGTGGGACAGGGTGCGGTCCGCGATCGGCGGCATGGAGCAGGAGTGAGCCTGCCCGTCCGCCGACGAGAACGGACATTATTCACATTGTGCGATATTAGGCCCTGATTGGGGTCCCTGGGCTCTTATCGCCCGTCGACTCCCCTTCCTATCGTTCTCAGGCCGCGGTCGTCACGACGACCGCGGCCGTCGGGGGCGATCGGGAAGGGGGCTTTTCATGCGCTGGGTCCAAAGGAGCGAACAGGGCGGCTTCAAGGCCGAGTACGGTGCCGTGATCCTCCTGGTCGCCACGCTCGTGACCGCGGTGATGGCGTTCGGCCTGCCCACCCGGACCCAGGAGCTCTACATCAACGCCCTGTGCGCCATCGACCCCGATAGGGACGACTGCGGGACGTCGGCGGCGCCCCCGCCCGACGGGGAGCAGGGCGACGGCTCCGACGACGGCCAGGACGCGGACGGCACCGAGGACGGGGAGGAGACCGGGGACGGCGCGGACGGCGATGAGGAGGGGGAGGACACCGAAGGCGGGGACTCCGACGACTCCGAGGAGGACGAGGAGGACGAGAAGGACGAGAAGACCGTCGAGGTCTACTCGCAAGAGGACGGAGAGGCCCTCCTCGAGGCGTACGAGGAGCTGAGCGCGGCCGAGGCCGAGATGGACGCGGCCGATTCCGACGACACCTACGACCTCCTGATGGACATCCTCAAGGACATCGTCGGTTATACCGACGCCAAGGCCTGCCTCACCGAGGGCGACATCATCGCCTGCCTGAGCACCGCCCTGAGCTTCACCGCCGTCGGAAAGATCTACAAGCTGGGCAAGAACACCGGCAGGATCATCAAACTCTGGAACCGCTACCGCAAGGCCAAGAAGGCCAAGGCCGCGGCCAAGACCCGCCTGTCCAACGCCCGTCAGGCCGTCGACGACATCAAGGGCCGCGCGGACAAGAACAAGGTGTCGCGCACCTGCCCGGTCCCCGCCCGGGGGTTCGTGTGGACCCCGGCCTCGGGCGCGGTCGAGGACGGCGGCCCGGTCCTCACCCCCCTCGGGGGCGGAGGCGCCCTCCCGGGCGCGGGCCCCGGCGCCTCCGCCGGCGTCGACGACGGATTCTTCACCGGTGGGCCCGACGCCGTCGTCCCGGTCAAGAAGAAGAACCTCGACGACAACATCAACCTCCTGGACGGGGACTGGACGGCCCGCCAGGACGTCTTCCCCATGGGGAAGAACGTCGACTTCGAGATCCACGTCTACTACAAGGGGCAAGAGGTCGGGATCTACGGCAGCAACGGCTGGTTCAACAAGCACGGCAAGAAGGGCGACGCCGATGTGCCCAAGGCGGTGGAGAACCGCCTCAAGGGCATCGCCGTCGATACCATGCGCAAGACCGGCCGCCTCAAGGAGGGCGACAGCATCAAGGGCGACGACTGGAAGCGCAACCGCCTCGGGGGAGGCTGCTAGTGAAGTACGTGGAGGCGCACAGGATGGGCGGGGGCTCGTTCTGGAGCAATCCCCAGGGGTATCTGGAACGGCTCCCCGAGCTGCTGCCGGGCCTTCCCGAGGGCGCGCGGGCCTTCGCCTCCGACCCCGACCACTACGACTACTACTCGCGCCGGTGCGTCAAGGACCTGAAGCTCGCCCGGGTGGACCTGCCCCTCGACGGTGACGGGCCGCTGCACGTCCGCTTCGCCCCCAACCCCTTCAAGCACGACACCGGCCTCACGCTCACCTACACGGGGGCCGACGCCTTCACCGTCGACAGTGACGACGGGGACGGCCTGGTCGGGCTGGGCGACGTGGTGCTCGACGAGATCCTCCCCGCCGATGGGGGCTGCACCCACGAGATCGCCTTCCGATGGGGACGCGTGACCATCGCCTGCACCGACCTCCGAGCGCGATGGCAGGAGACCCGGGCCTGAGCCGGTCCGCGGCAGGGCCGGCCGCCGCCCCCCGGCGGCCTCATCGGGGAGAAGCCCCTTCTGCAGGATCACCCCCGACGCGGTCACGGACGCCTTCCCGAGCCGGACGACCGGCCGGCGGCCGCACGCCTTCCTCCTCGTTCGGCCGCAGTCGTCCCGTCACGGAACGCACTTGGGCCCCGGGGCCCTAGGAGCGCCGCTCGCCGACGTTTTAGCGTTCACTCACACCATCCTCCACCACCGCCGCGGGGCGGCGGTTTCGAGCCCACAGGTGGTTCCGTTTGATCCCCCCACGGAGACACGGCGACCGCGGTGCGTCCTTCCTGGAGTACGGCGCGGTCATCCTGCTCGTCTCGGCCATCGTTGTCGGAGTCTTCGGCCTGGGCATCCCCGCCCGGGTGGCCGCCCTCTTCGAGACCGGGCTGGAACGCATCGGCGCCCCCGGTTCCGACGGCACGGCGGCGCCCGACGAGGGCGGAGACGAACCGGAGTACTGGGGCCAGGCCGCCCCCGACCAGAACGGCGGCGGCTCCGACTCGGATTCCGACTCCGACTACGACCCCGCGCCGCCGCCCGGGCACCCCGCCGGTTCGCCCGCTCCCGAATCCCGGGGGGCCGATCCGGACAACGCCGACCCCGACGCGGTCGAGGCCGCCGTCGAGGAGCTGGACGAGTGCCTGTCCACCTGGAGCGCCGACGACGAGGTCCCGTGGTTCGTGTCGGGCTGCGCGTGGGAGGTCTTCCAGGACCTGAGCCACGAGGAGTTCGGCGCCGTCGTCAGGGACATGTCCGAGGAGGACCTGTACCGGCTCTTCGAGAGCGGCCCGATGCCGATGGAGCAGGAGTACTTCGACTGGCTGGAGAGCGTGCGGCAGACCGCCCAGCTCGACACCCTCCGCAAGCTCAACGAGTCCGACGCCTACTTCTTCACCGAACCCGATTTCTCCGAGGTGAACGGGGATGCGGCGGCCGGGAACTCCCCCTCCTCCCTGGAGTACGAGGAGCTGGACGACTACACGCTGTTCGGCTCCGGCGACGAGGACCCCGTGCAGTGGGAGCACATCAGGCAGGGCGACTTGGGCGACTGCTGGGTGATGGCGACCATGGGGGCGATGGCGGTCCAGAACCCCGGTGCGATCGAGGACATGATCGAGGAGAACGTCAACGGCACCTATACCGTGACGTTCCCGGGCCATCCGGACCCGATCACCGTCACGCCCGACCTGCCCGTGGACGCCCGGGGCGACCCGGGCTTCGCCTCCTCCAACGAGGACCCGCCCGTCATCTGGCCCGCCATCCTGGAGAAGGCGTACGCGCAGATGAAGGGCGGGGACTACTCCCGGCTGGAGGACTGGCACGCCGGATCGGCGATGCTCACCTTCGGCGGCGACACGGCCGACTACGCACCCGACGACTGGGTCCCGCCGTGGGAGGACGTCACCATGGACGGCCTGGCGGACAAGTTCGAGTCCGGTGAGTCGATCACCCTGTCCACCCCGCTCAACGGTGACGGCTACGAGCTCGTCGACAACGGTGGGACCGGGGAGGACGGGGAGGAGGTACCGGATACGCTCGTCTCGGCCCACGTCTACTTCGTGGAGGACGTGGACCGGGAGGCCGGGACCGTCACCATCCGCAATCCGTGGGGTACGGAGCACCCCGAGATCGTGCTGGACATCGACGAGGTCAACGAGAACTTCCAGGCTCTGCACGCGGCGGAGCTCGGATGACCCCGGATAGGAGGCGTGGCGCCATGGCCCTGTCCCCACTCGGTCGCGCCGTCTCGGCGCTCCTGGCGGCGGCCGCCGCGGCCGCGCTGGCGGCCGGCTGCACGGAGGAGCCCGAGGACTCCGACGGCGGCCTGCCCGAGGGCTACCTCTACATCTCCCAGGGCGCCCAGTACACCGAGGGCGACCTGTCCATCGGCGTCGGCAGCATCTCGGACGGCACCGCGGCCCTGCACCTCGGGGCCGACGACATCGACGGCATCGAGGTGGTCCGGGCCGGAGCGGGCGACACGGTGGAGGCCGGGCACCGCAGTATCACCGTGCACCGCGTCGACGAGGGCGAGCGGGAGGAGGAGGGCGTGGCCCTCTCCGTCGACGACGGCGAGGGCGGGGACGGGGACCAGGGGGCGGACGCCTCCGGGGCCGCATCGCCCTCCCCCGAGCCCTCGGAGGACGCGTCCGCCTCCGGGAGCCCCTTCGACGACCCGGCGGTGTTCGCGGCCCTTCCGGGGCGCAGGACCACCAGGGAGGGCGTCACCTTCGCGCTCGGTTCCTCCCTGGACGGCGTCGCACGCATCCTGGTCTCCGCCGAAGGGCATGAGGACGAGGAGATCGAAGTCGAGACCGGAGACGAGGTCGACGTGGCCGGTCGCACCGTGTTGGCCGTGGAGGTGCGCAAGGAGTCGGTCTTCCTGAAGTTCACGGACTGACGTTCCCCGCAGGTGCGGCGACGGGCCGCAACCGTCACCGCACGTGCCCCCGCGCGGTGCCCCCGCGCGGTGTCAGCGCGGCCCGCTCCGTACCCCGGCCACCGCGCCGACACCGCAGCCGACGAGGGCCGCCGCCGCGTGCAGCAGCGCCGCCGACGCCATCCCGTCCCCGTCGAGGAACAGCGCGAGCGTCGCGGCCACCGCCGCCAGGGGCCCGAGGGCCCCCACCGCCGCCGCGGCCACCGCGCCCGTGCCCGCCTTCCGCCGGGCCAGCGCGGCGCAGAGGACCGCCGCCACGCCGGTCAGCACCGCCAGCGCCACGGCGCTGAGCACGGTGGAGACGGCCGCGGCCCCGCCGGTCGCCCCGCCCGGTGCCGCCCCCGACGAGGCGGCGTCCTGGGGGACCGCCGAGATCGCCGCCGCCGCGCCGATCAGGGTGTAGCCGACCAGCGTCACCACAAAGCCTCCCGCGATGACCGCGGAGCACCATCCGAACGCCCGCACAGGCATCTCCTTCCCGCCCACAGCTGTCGGGCCCTGGGCCCGCCCCTCACAGCAGTGCCAGGGACTCCTGGAACCCGTCGGCCCCGCCTTCGGGTTCGTCGCCCTCCCGCCAGCTCAGGCGCACCAGGTACATGTCGCGGTCGCGGTGCAGAACGAAGGCCGCGCCCGCGCACTCCCCGCCCCCGTCCTCCTCGCCGCCGCAGGTATAGGTGTAGTCGATCCGCCGCGCGGCGTCGGCGCCGTCCACCTCGATCTCGGCCGGGGCCTGGTCGGCATAGTCCCTCCACCGGGCCTCCTGCGCGGCACGGGCGATGCCGACGCCTGCTTCGACGGTGCTCACCCGCCCTTCGAAGGACTGGACGTAGAGCCCGCCGTCCCCGCCGCCTCCGGGGGACGCCGTGTAGACCACCGGATCGGCCTCCCCGGCCTCCCCCTCCGGCGGCCTGCCCTCGTCCCAGCCCTGCGGCGGGGTGAAGGCGACCGGGACCCCGTCGGCGACCGGCCGCGGGTCCGTCCCCGGTGCGCAGGCCGCGGCGGCGAGCACCCCGAGCCCCGCCGCGGTGAGGACGCGGGCGCGTGACGCGGCGCGCAGGAAGGCGTGTGTCCGGCGGCTCATTCGGACTCCTCCGACAGGCAGTCCGGGAATTCGAGGAAGGGGCGGCTCCCGTCGGGACGCGGCGCCCCCAGGTACTCCGCTTCGACCGTGTGCGACTCGGAGGACTCGGTGGACAGTTTCAGTCCCAGCCCCATCCCGAGGGCGATCTTGCCGCCGAAGGCGGCCGCATCGGTCGTCTTCTCCTGCACGGTGTTGGAGACGGTCGCCTTGTCGTACAGCAGCCGCTCGAACTCGCCGCTGCCCTCCGGGGGCTCGTTCAGCAGGTCGCTCCCGTCGTCGAAGAGCTGGCTGAAGGCCATGGTCGGCATCGCGGTCAGGCCCTGTTCCTGGAGGTACCGATCGGCGAGGGCCCGCTCCTGCGGGGTGTCGAGCCTCAAGGTGGTCCGGGTCTCCTGCAGGAGCGCGTCGGCCTCCTTGTCCTTCAGCCCGCCCTTGCCCTGCTTGCGCTTGTTGCCGAGCCGGTCCTTGCTGACGATGGAGGAGTCGACGGTGGTGGTGTACACGATCTCCACGGGCTCTCCGGCCTCGTTGCGCATCACCCGTACCGCCCCGGACCAGTCGTGCAGGTTCTCCGCGCCCGCCCCGCCGAGTTCGGAGCCCACCCCCACCTGGCCGTCGACCTGGTAGGTGGTCCCGGTGAGCGGGTTGTCCGGGTCCCGGTCGTCGGTCCGCACCGCCACCTGCCCGCCGACGCGGACCTTGCCGTTCAGTCCGGTGCCGGTGTCCCAGTACTGCTCGGCGGTGGAGGTCTTGACCCGCGCTCCGGCCTCTGCGTTGGCGCCGGCCTCCAGGCGCAGGGTGGCCGTGGTGATGCCGGGGTCGGGGATCTCCGGGGGCGGGTTGAGGGCGTAGTAGAGGCCCGCCCCGGGGTTGCGCGCCATGGTGTCCATGGCCATCTGGTTCTCGATGATGTCGTCCTTGAAGGAGTCGGCCTCGGCCTTGTCCGTGAAGACCCACGTGTCGCCCACCCCGGCCTTGAGGTAGGCGCCGATCTTCGCCTCCGCCCCGAGCTGCACGTTCTTCCCGCCCTCGGTCTTGAACTCGAACGCCTTGCCCTCGACGCCGATCTCGGCGTTGTGCGGCATGATCGTCATGCGGTAGGTGCCGTCGGCCATCTGCTGCTCCATGAAGGCGTACTCCTCGCCGAACTTGAAGATGCCGACGTAGAGCGAGTACCCGGCCTTGTCCTGCGTCTGGAGCACCTCGCAGCGCGGGGGCACGTACGCCTCGTCGTTCGGCGGGTCGGCCTCCTCACCGCCGATGGAGCAGTCCTCGCCCCCGGTGATCAGGCATACCCCGTATTCGACGAGCCCGCCGACGCGCCCGGGCACCCCGACCAGGGCGACCGCACCGGCCAGGGACGCCACCAAGAGGACCACGGCCGCGTATTCGGTGGCCGACGCCCCGGCATCCCCGCACGGACCCCGTACTCCCCTGCCCACAGGAACCCTCCCGCCCCGTTTCCCGGAAAATCACCGAGCGGGAGAGACATTAGGCTCCGATTGGCGAGGACATCAGTCCCAAGGAATGCACCACCGGCGTGGGCCCGCGTAGGACCGGGAAACGCGCGGGCAGGTGGAGCACGTCCCCGTTTGCCGATATCACCGCTGGTCACAGGCGAAGAGTGGGACTCTGGAAGGAGACGCGGGACCAGGGGCCCACTAGGCCCCGCGTCCGGAATTCAATGGCGGGGCAACCCCCGCCCCCGTAGGCCTTCCCCGTCCATTCATCATGAATTCGCCTTCCGACGGGGACCGGACGGCCGCACCCGGGGCGTGCGGTCACCCCCGTGTACGGCCTCCGAACCCGGCCCCGAAGGCGACCGCGAAGGCCACCGCCAGTCCGGCCCCCAAGGCCACGCTGTCCAGGGAGACTCCCAGGGCCACTCCGATGGCCAGGCCCAGAACGACCCCGCCTATGGTCCGACGTCGTCCCCTACCCACAACCCACTCCCTTTCGTGCCGTCCTTACCGGATTCGACGCAGACGGCGCGGTTCCGGCTCCCCCGACGCGGGGGTCCCTGCGCCCGCACCCACCCATCCGCCGCCCATGGCCGACTCGGGTGTCTTTTAGGCCCTCCTTGGGCCTTTGGACCCTATTCGTCACAGGAAGGGCCCACCACCCCCGAACGGTGGCCTCAACCTGCCAATCCCGGCCCATCGGCACGGGGCGGGGAACGCGCGAAGGGGCGCCCTCCCCCGAGGGGAGGACGCCCCGGAGGCGCTCAGGTCAGCGGGAGGACAGCCGCATGGGCGCCTCGGCGGGGCGCAGGAGCAGGTAGACCAGCAGGGCACCGGCGGCCGAGCAGACCGCCTGGGCGGTGTTCATCGCCGTCTCGGTTCCGGCCGTGACGCCGAGCACCGCCCCCGCCACCAGGTGGACCGCCGGGGGGACGAGCACGACCGCCGCGCCGGCGGCCGACCGGAGCTCGTCGCGGCCGTAGACCAGGCCCGCCACGAGCACCATCGCCGCGGTGATGAGCGCCTGCGGAAGGGCGAACCACACGTACTCGCCGATGTCGTCCTGGAGCATCTCCAGCGGCACGAGGAGGGGGACGAACGCGATGGCGATGTTGAGGACCAGCCAGGCCCCCGCGGCTGCTCCGATCGCGGCTGCGGCCCTCATTCGCCCTCCTCCTGGGTGTACTCGTCGGACAGGCAGTCAGCGTAGTCGATGAACCTGCGGCTGCCCTCGTCGTTCGGGGCGTCCAGCATCAGCGCGTGGTTGGTGTGGCCCTCCTCCAGCTCCCACTCCACCGAGGCGCCGAACTGCAGGCCCATCTTGACCGAGGCGCCGAAGGAGCCGCTGTCGATCTCCTTGTCCGAGGCGTACTGCCACGCGGTGCCGCGGCGGTAGAAGATCTCGTCCCACGGGTCGGCGTCCGGCCCCGGCTCTTCGACGATCTCGCCGCCGTAGTCCTCCTCGTCGAGCTGCTCGGCCATCGCGTTGGTCATGTACGGCGGCGGGAACAGGCCGTACTCGTCCAGCAGCTGCTCGGCCGCGGCCTGCTCCTCAGGGGTGTTCTCGAAGTCCACCTGGACCATCTGCGTGACGCTCTGGGTCTGCCCCTGGCCGAACGAGCCGTTGCCCTGATTGGTCCTGGTGCCGACGGTCTTGTCGATCCCGTAGTTGAACTTGCCCTCGGCGCCCGCGATGTAGCGGATGTTGGCGATGGACCCGTCCTCGTTGCGCATGATCCGCGTGCCGCCGTTCCAGCTCAGCGTTCCGTCGATGTGGGGGCTGAACGCGGTGGCGCCGAGGGTGCCCTCGGCCGACCACGAATAGGTCTCCGAGGTCTGGATGTTGTCCGGGTTCGAGTACCAGGTGGACACGTCGCGCGACGCGGACGAGCTGACGGACCCCTCGACGCCCAGGTTCATGGTCCAGGACTCGCCGTCCTTCTCCTTCTTGTCCGAGCCGTGCGGCCCGGACCAGAAGCCGATGTTCCCGTTGATCTCGGAGTCGATGCCGACCGTCGTGGTGCGCACGTCCGGCTGGCGCTCGATCTCCGGGTAGTCGACGATGCCGAGCCAGTCGCCGAACCGCATCATGCTGTCGCCGGTGGGGTTGAAATGCCTGCTGGTCTCCATCGCGATGGCCTCGTTGACCTCGTCCTCGAACCGCTCGAACTCCTCTTCGCTGTCGAAGATGTAGGTCATGCCCGAGCCGAGCTTGGCCTCGACGCTGCCCTCGATGTCCGCCCCGCCGTGGGCGGCCTCGCTCGCGCCGAACTCGAGGCCGGCCCCGGCCTTGATCCCGCCGTGCGTGGTCGGCATGAAGGTGACGATGACCTTGCCGTTGGACAGGTCCTCCCGGGCATAGGTGTAGTCCTGGCCGATCGTGAAGAAGCCGAAGTCGACCGCCCCGTCGTAGGTCTGCTTCTCCCCGTCCTTGACGCAGTAGGCCGGGGTGTAGTCGTAGTCGGGGTCGGCCTGGATGTGGTCGTCCTCGGCCTCCTCGCACTCCCCGCCCAGTCCGGTCACTTCCTGGATCTTGCACACGGCGGTGCTGAACAGGTCGGCCGTTCTGGAGGGCGCCACCAGGACGACGCTGCCGGCGATGGCCGCCACGCACAGGATGAGCGCGCCGTACTCGGTGAACGCGGCTCCCCGGTCGTTCCGGACCGTACGGCGCCTGCGGCGCGCCGCGGGGGCTCCGCGCGCCGCGCTCATCGCACGGCTCCCTGGCGGGACGCCCCTGCACTGCCGTGTCGGTGGTTCGTGAGGAGAGACATTGGCCGAAGGTACGGTTCGGGCTCCCCGGGCGAGTAGAGCCCCAGAACCCAACTCTGGGCCCAGAAACGGCCCACTCGCCTTCGCCCGTCGGCCGCCCCGGCGTCATACGGGGTTCACCCGCGTGGGCCCGGGGTGCCCCGGGGTGCGCTCACCCGCAGGGCATGGAGGGCTGCTCGAACAGCTCCACGTCGTGCCAGTCCGGCCCTTCGGCGTAGCAGAGCCGGCCGGGGATGATGTCCATCGGCGGCTCGACCGTGTGGCCCCAGACCTCGACGGGCGTCTCGTAGCGGATGTAGCGGCCGGTGAGGCCGCCCTCATAGCGCTCGGCGCCGCTCTCGTCGGGGACGTCCGCGATCGCCACAGAGAAGTCCGCGGTGGGCTCGTCCGGCGTCAGCTCGGCGAGGACCTCGTCCTCCCCGGCCGTGTACGGGGCGAACCCGTCGCCGCCCTCCTCCCCCTCGGCGTCCCCCTCCTCGGGGACCAGGACGGTGAAGTCCTGGCTGTGGATGATGTAGGACCCCTCGTCGTGGAGGTAGGAGGCGGTCCCGTTGAAGACGACGTCCCCGCCGGACCGCTCCGCCGATGCGAAGGTGATGCTCAGGCGCGAGGTCCAGTCCATGGCGACCGCCCCGTTGTCCCCGGCGGGCTCGGAGAGCTCTTCGCCCGTCATCAGCTCGACGGTGTCGTTGGCGGTGGCCTCGGTCCGGACGACGGCGACCTGGAGGTCGCCCCCGACGGGCCCACCGCGCTCTCCCCGGTCCGCCGCGACGCCGTCGAACCGGCCGGGGCCCTCCTCGCCGCCGTACGCGGGCGGCGCGGCCTGCTCCTCGTCGCCGTCCGGCGGGCTGACGCACCCTGCGAGCAGGAGGACCGGCAGGAGAAGGAGGGCCTTGGGGAGGGATCCGTTCATCGGGGGGACTCCGACCTTCACGGTGCTTCGGAAGCGGGGGCACTGGAGTCTAGCGCAGCCCCGCCGACCGGCCCGGACACCAGTGCGGCGACCGAGGGGGCCGAGCGGGCCGTTGACCGGGATGGGCCACCGCCCTGGTGCCGCCCGTTCACGGCCCTCGGTTAGGCTCCAGGCACTATGAGAACTCGCGTCCCCCGGTCAGCCGCACTCCTCGCCACCGCCCTGCTCGCCACCGCCTGCCAGGGCGGCGGAGAAGAGGAGCCCGCCGAGCCGGAGCCCTCCCCCGTCGCGCCCGCGGAGATGGACGACGTCGAACTGCCGGACGCCCCCGACGAGCTCGCGACGCTCGTCCAGGACCGCATGCAGGAGGCCCTCTCCGTCGAGGTCACCATGACGGTGGAGCCCGAGGAGGCGGAGGAGGAGGGCGCCTCCATCGAGGACGTCACCATGTCGCTGCTGCTGACCGACCCTCCGGCGGCGCAGATGACCACCGTGGACAACAGCGGTGACGAACCCGAGACGGCGCACACCGTGGTGTCCGACGGCGTGGTCTACATGATGCTGGAGGGCGAACCGCTCGTCGGGGAGAAGGACTGGATGCGGCTCACGGCCGAGGAGATCGACGGCGCCGAAGAGGACCTCGGCCCCTTCGCGGAGATCTTCCGGATCATGCACAAGGAGGTCAACGCCTCCTTGGAGCAGGCCGCCGGGAGCTCCAGCATGGACGTCGTCGCCCTGGGCGAGCTGGACGGCGGCCCGGAGTCCGATGAGGGCGAGAACGGCCCGGTGACGCGCTTCACCGGGACGACGAAGACCCGCGACCTGGCGGACAAGGGCAACGACGACTTCAAGAACGCCGCCGACGCGGGCCTCGACGAGGTGGCCTGGGAACTCAGCGTCACGCCCAAGGGGCTGCCCGAGGAGTTCACCGTCCAGATGGCCACACCCGACGGCGAGGAGGCCGTGAGCACCGTCCACTACAGCGCATGGGGCGAGGAGCTCGAGGTGTCCACACCGCCCGAGGACAACACGGGCACGATCCAGGAGAGCCTCGACACCGCCTGACGACAGCGTCAGAGTCTCCGAAAGGGCCCGGGGCCGTTCTCCGCAAGCGGAGGGCGGCCCTGTTCCGTGTGGAGCTCTTCGTCCACAGGCCCGAAACCCTCCCCCACTTCTCCACCGGGATCGGTGAGGCTTGGACCCGTCGGCCACAGTGCACGGGCCCCTTCGCCTCCCCGCGGGGGCCGGTGCCTCCCCGGCCGCCCGCGGGGATGAGGGGCTCCCGGTCCCCGTCCCCGACCGGGAGATCCCCGCGGGCGGCCCCATACCCCTCCTCCGCGGCCGGAGCGCAGGGGCCTCGTCTCCGTCAGCCGCCTGTCGGGGAGGAGGGGCCCTCCAAGCGTGGGATGACCGGGGACAGGTGGCCGTCGCTCTCCTCGGTGACCTGCCCGCGTCTCACGGCGAGGACATGGAAGGCGTTCCCGTCGTCCCTGGCCATCTCATCGTCGTGGTAATAGAGCAGCCCGTAGGAACCGGGGGCGATGGATCCGATATGTTCGACGAGGTCGAACACCTCGTCCGCCTCGGAGGAACGCCGGTTGAGCAGGCCGCCCACATGGAGGAACAGCTCCCCGTTGATCCATCGGAGGTCGATCAGGGACGATCCCCCGGACGCGGACTCCACCAGGCGGTGAAGGACCTCCGGATCAGGCTCGTCGTCAGGCGTGTCCGGCCCCTTGATCGCCAGCCAGCCGTGGAACTCGAACATGCCCTTTCTCCCCTGCTTCCTGTGCGGAACCGTCCTCCGCGGTCACGGCAGTCGGCGGTGGAGCGCCGCCCAGCGCGC
This sequence comes from Nocardiopsis chromatogenes YIM 90109, assembly GCF_000341185.1. Lineage (GTDB taxonomy): Bacteria > Actinomycetota > Actinomycetes > Streptosporangiales > Streptosporangiaceae > Nocardiopsis_A > Nocardiopsis_A chromatogenes. The sequence goes on along the minus strand of NZ_ANBH01000034.1, from coordinate 29,502 downwards.
GATCCGGCCCCGAGCCCAGTCGGGATAGTCCTCCAAGGGGACTTCCAGGACCATCGAAAGGAGATTCTTGTAGTTCCTCAAGAGGGCGATCCTCTCGATCCCACGCTCGTCGACCGTGGCCCGTGGATCCTGCCACCAGCGAGCGCAGTCCTGTTCCACCCCGGAGAGGTCGTCGGGAAGCTCGCGCAGGGCGATGTCGGCCATGGTGGAGGAGAGCCCGAGACCCCCTTCACGGTCCTCGGGGCATTTGCGCCGCACAGCGAGATGGATACGGCACTGCTCGGCCGCCCGCTTAAGGCGGTCGCAGTACGGATCAGGGTGGAACAGGAGTCGATCACTGGCGGCCAGCGCCACTTCCGCCCAGGCTGCGCGTCGCTCCTCGCCCGCCCCGAAGTCGAGGCGGGTCTTGGCATAAGTGTTCACGGACAGCAGCTCACCGTTGCTCAGGGACCGTGTCCCGAGATCGTCGAGGACCTGCTGCGGGCCGCGTCCGACAGGCGAGTATTCCTCTTGTCGCATGGTGCCTCCCCGAGCACGCCACTCACGCAGCCGAGGCCCGTTCCCGCCCGGCCTGCGGCCGAAGGCGAGCGTGGAGCCGTCGTCGCCCCCGGGCTCGTCGGTCATGTGACCACGATGCCCTGACAACGGCAGCGGAGGGCGCGCAGCCCCCGCACGGGCCGATTCGCCACGCCTAGGATCCGGGGCCATGACTTCTCTGCGCGAGAACCCCTTGTTCGCCCGGTTGGCCGGGGCACGGTCGGTGCTCATCGCCGGGGCGGGCGGCGGCTTCGACATCTATGCAGGGCTGCCCCTGGCCCTCGCGCTGCGGGCTGGCGGGCGACAGGTCCACCTGGCGAACCTGAGCTTCAGCCGACTCGATCCCGAGCTGGCCTGGGTCGCTCCCGACGCCGCCGAAGTCGCCCCGGACTCGCCCGGGCCCCGGACTACTTCCCCGAACGGACGCTGGCCCGGTGGCTGGCTTCACGGGGACTGCCCTCCACCGTGCACGCTCTCCGTCGCACGGGGGCACGCCCCCTCCGGGAGTCCTACCGGGCACTGGTACGCGGCCTGGAGGTGGACGCCGTGGTGCTGGTCGACGGCGGGACCGACATCCTCATGCGGGGCGACGAGGCCGGACTCGGGACGCCTGAGGAGGACATCTCCAGCCTGGCCGCGCTGGCGGGACTGGACGAGGTGCCGGTCCGGCTGGTCTGCTGCATCGGATTCGGCGTGGACGCCTACCACGGAGTCTCACACGCATTGTTCCTGGAGAATGTCGCGGCCTTGGAAAGGGCGGGCGGGTACCTGGGGGCATTCTCGGTTCCGAAGAGCAGCGAGGAAGGGGCCGCCTTCCTGGAGGCGGTGGAACACGCCCAGGAAATGACGCCGCGAAGGGCGAGCATCGTGAACGGGTCGATCGCGGCGGCGGTGCGCGGCGAGTTCGGGGACGTGCGGTTCACGCGCAGGACCGCGGGCGGAGAGCTGTTCATCAACCCGCTGATGGGGATCTATTTCGCATTCGAGCTGCCGACCGTGGCCGAGCACTGCCTGTACCTGGACAGGGTCGCGGCGACCGAGACCTTCAGGGAGGTGCAGGCAGCGGTGGAGGCACACCTGTTCGCATTGGACGGACACCGCCCCTCGCGTCCGCTCCCCCATTGATCCCGGATGGACAGGTGCACGACCCGGAGGCGGGGTTTGGCCGCACGCGGCCAGAGGTCGCCCCATACCGCCTCTTAGGGACCGGTTGTTAGGATCAGCCCGCTTCGTCGCCCTGGCAGCCGCTCGACCGACGGCCCCGTCTCCCCCGCGTTTTTCCGAGGACCGGCCTGTGCCCGATATTCCGCTTCCCACCCTTCTCGTCGCCGTCGCCGTCGGGGCCTACGTCCTGTACCGGCTGTTCATGTCCGCGCGCTCGGCAATGCGGCGGCGCACGAGGAACCTCAAGGGCGTGCGTGCGGAGGCGGAGGTCGTCGGGGTGGCACCGCTCTCGCCGCCCCAGCGGACCGAGCACGCGGTACAGCTGCGGTTCGCGACACCGTCGGGGCAGGAGCACGTCCGGGAGTTCGCCCGCGGGTTCGGTGGGATCGTCCCGGTGCCGGGGTGGCGGGTGACGGTCCTGTTCGACCCTGACGACCCGGAGAACGCGGAGATCGTGGACAACCCGTACCTGCACCCGATCGCGGGGGCGCCTGCTCCGAGAGAGGAGAGCCCGCTGCGGAGCGTCGTGCAGAAGGCGCTGTTCACGGTGATCGTCGTCGCGATGATCGTCCTGTTCCTGTTCCGCGACCGGCTAGGCGAAGCGGAGAACCCGGTGTTCGGCGGCATGTTCGCGGTGGCGGGGCTGCTGGCATGCCTCTCGTCGGCGTGGACGTGGAGGGACCAGAGCGGACTGCGCCGGAACCCGGAGCACGCCGTGGCCGCGGTGACGCACTCCTGGGAGGAGTGGGTCCGCCAGAATCCGGGGAGCAGCACGAACCACCGAATGGTCACGGTGTATCCGTACACGGTGCTGTTCCAGCTCCCGGACGGCCGCCAGGTCCATCGCAAGGCGCCCATGGCGACGAGCACGACCCGCTACGCGCCCGGTCAGCAGATCGACATCGCCTATGACCCGTCGGACCCGGCTGAGATCGCCGTAGGGAAGAACGCCGGTTCGGCAAAGGCCCCGCTGTTCGGCCTCCTCATCGGCATCGTGTTCATCGCCGTGGGCGTGGTGATCGTGCTGTACCTGTGAGGCCGCCGCACCTCAGTAGCGCAGGCTCACCCCCGCCACGGCCTGTCCGTGCCGCATCGCCGCCTCCATGACCGTGAACAGACCGTCAACGGCTTCTTCGGGACGGAGGTCCGGTTCGTCGCCGTGGGCCTTCATCCAGGCCCCCGCCTCCTCGCACAGGCGGTCCCGCTCCTCGGTTCCCGGGGAGGCGACCGCCGTCAGGGCGGCCATGATCCCGGGAACCTCCGCTGGGGAGGCGACGAAGTCGCCCCCCGATCCCGGGAGGACGCCACCGAGCGCGGAGGCCAGCGCCGCCGCCGGGTCCGCTTTGCGCGCCGTGGCCACGAACGGGGCCGTCGCAGCCGCGTCCGATCCCATGAGGTCCAGCAGCGCCTCGGCGCGGTCGCCGGGCGCACCGGGACCCGGTGGGGCCTCCCCGTCGCCTTCAGCGGCCCTCGTCAACGGGACGGCCCCGACCGCCCACACGCCCGTCCAGCTCATGATCTCCTTCCCCCGCCGGTCGCCCCGCCCCGAGGTTCGGGCCGTGACCGACACCGACATGCGCGTCGACACCGCCGAGTACCGCGAAGAGCTGGACTATCCCATCTCCTACGCGAAGGAGGACTGGGTCCCCTTCCACCCCGTCCAGGGCGGGGCCGGGGGAACCCTGCGCCCCGGACAGGAGAACCGCTTCATCGACATCACCGTGCGGCTCATCTCCGACCTGTACGACGCCGGAGTCCGCCCCATCGACCTCCTCGCCGCCGACGACCCGCCCTACGCCGTCTGGGACCTGCCGAAGGAGGCCGCCCCGGCGCGGATCCGCCTCGCCCTGGAACATCTGGCCGAACCGGCGGACTCCCTGGACATCTGCCGGTTCACCTACGTGGGCTGACCTCCGCCCGGGAGGGGCCCCGGGATCCTCCTTGCCGGTCCGCGACCGGCGGCTCCACGGGGACCGGACCTGTCGATCGTGAACCGGCAGGCCGGTCCCCCGTCCGCCGAGGTCTTCGTCTCCCCGTCCTCCGCATCCACGGCCACGTCGGGGCACGGGTGGGCCCGGCACCCGCGGCCAGACGAACCCGCCCTCCCGCGTACACGGGCGTCGATTTGGGCCCATACCCCCTCAATTTGGGCCCGCAGACACTGTTCCCCCGCTCGGCCCCCTCATAGTTTGTTGTGTCGCTCCGACGCCCTGTCCATATGGGCGGACCTGTAGACGGTGACCACGGGGGATCACAGGACATGCGTTGGGTCTGGAAAGCCGAGCACGGCGGATTCAAGGTCGAGTACGGGGCCCTGATCCTGCTCGTCGCCACGATCGTCGTGGCCGTGTTCGCGTTCGGGCTTCCCACGCGCACCCAGGAGCTCTACATCGCCGCTCTGTGCCGCGTCGACCCCGAACGTCAGGACTGCGAACAGTTCGGCGGCGGACCGGATTCCGGGGGCGGGGGGTCGGCCGACGGGAGCGGTGACGGCTCCCAGGACGACGGTGGTGACGGAGAGGGCTCCGGGGAGGGCGACGGGTCGGAAGAGGAGGGTTCCGAAGAGGCGGGCTCCGAAGAGGAGGAGTCCGGAGGCGAAGAGGACCCGTCCGAGGACGAGGATGACGGCTGGGACCCCGCTCTGGCGGAGGCGCTGTACGACGCCGAACAGGAGCTGGACGACGCCGAACAGGCGCTGGAGGATGTCGACGACCCCTGGGACGAACTCCTCGACGTCGTCGCCGACATCATCGGCTACAACGACGCCAAGGCCTGCCTGACCGAGGGCGACCTGGTCGCATGCCTGTGGACGGTCGTCGGGTTCTCCCCTTGGGGCAAGGGCGCCAAGCTGGTCAAGAACATCCCCAAGATCACCAAGCTCTGGAACCGCTGGCGTAAGGCCAAAAAGCTCAGGAACACGCGCAAGGCCAAGGTCGCCGAGGCACAGCGCAAGTACGACGACGCGTTCAGCGCCTGCGAGGAGCTGGCCGACGCGGCCGTGGACGGCGCGACCGGCGGCCGCCTCCATCCGGTCAGCGCCACGGTGGTCGGCGGGACCCTGGTGCTCGATCCCGTTGCGGCTGAGCCCGTCGACGGCCTCCCCGCGACCGGCCTCGCTCCGATCGGCCCCTCCACGGCCCCCCTTCCCCGGTCGGGTCCCGGTACCGTCGCCGAGGCGGGCTTCTTCGTTCCCGCGGGCAAGAAGAAGGACAAGAAGCCGGCGGCGTGCAGCTACCACCCGGCCCCCTCCTCCCTGTCCGCGTTCCCCAAAGCGAAGAAGGTCAAGCCGAAGACCTCGGTGCAGGGCGGCGGCAAGAAGCGGGCCCGCTGGAAGGACGACGAGGGGAACATCTACGAATGGGACTATCAGCACGGCACCGTGGAGAAGTACAACAAGCGCGGGAAACACCAGGGCGAGTACGACGCCACCACCGGTGAGGAGACGAAGCCCGCCGACCCGCAACGCAAGGTCGAACCGTGACCGTGCTGTGCGGCATGCTGCGAAGGATCCGGAATGCACCTGGTACGTGAGATCTGCGGCTACGACCGCGAGACGGAATGGCAGGTGTGGAGCACGCCCATCGACGAGGAATCGGCACGCGCGCTGGCCCGGTTCCTCGACACCGAAGGCGATGGGGACCTGCTGTTCGTCTACGACCTGGAGGGCGAGCCCCTTCACGAGGCCGCCCGCCTGGCCGGCTTCGAGATCCGCCCCGGCCTCGACTACACGCTTGAGGCCTCCGGCGGAGAGTGAACCGGCCGTGGACGAGACCCGGGTGTGGCCCCGTGACGAGGAATCGGGCGGGGATACCGCCCGTGGAGCGGCCGCGGCCGTAGGCGTGCGAGCGGGGCCGCCTACCGAGGGGCATCCGCTTCGGTCCGGTGTGGGCCTCCCCCTCCGACTTCGGTGATTTTCGGGCGGTGCCCGGTCGGGTACAGGACTGTGGGGGAACCGCGCCGTGGGGGACGGGGCGGGATGGTGAGATCGGGGGGATCCACGGTGGGACGTGTCGATATGGGCGACGTCGCCGTCTGCGCGCTCCGGGCCGGGCTCGGGGCCACCTTGTTCGCGCACGGGGCCCAGAAGCTGTTCGGGTGGTTCGGCGGCGGTGGGCTCAAGGGCACCGCCGAGGGCTTCCACGCCATGGGCTACCGGCCCGGCGGTGCCACCGCGCTGGTGGCCGGGCTCTCCGAGACCGTCGGCGGCGCCGCTCTGGTCCTCGGGCTCGCCACGCCCGCCGGGGGCGCCGCGGTCGCCGGGACCATGGGCGTCGCCGCCGAGATGCACGCCCCCAACGGCTTCTTCAACACCGAGGGCGGCTTGGAGTACCCCGGCCTGCTGGGGCTGGCCGCCGTCTCGCTCATCGCGGGCGGCCCGGGGCGCGTGTCCGTCGACCACGCCACCGGGCACGTCCTCGACCGGCCGTGGATGCGCGCCGCCGCCATCGCCGCCGTGCCTCCCGCCGTCGCCCTCGTCGTCGCCCGCAAGCGCAGGACGCTGGCGGCGGAGGACGGCAAGGGGTCCGAGGACGGGGAACGCTAGGCCTCGGCCCGCTCCGCCGTCTCCGCCCAGGTCTGCGGCCTCAGGCCGTGGGCTCCGGCGTACTGCGCCCGGGGCGGCGGGCTCCATCCCTGCAGGGCGGCCTCGTCCGGGCGGTACACCTCGACCCGGATGGGGCGGCACACGTCCACCGGGTCGCGCGCGTCCGGCCCCCACAGGGGCACGGACAGGTCGCCGCCCGGGCAGGTGGACAGCGCGCACAGCAGGTCGATCTCGGCGAAGAACTCGAAGTGGTCCCCCGGCCGCGCCGGGCTGGCCTTCATGAAGTACCGGTCCTCGTCGTTGAGCCCCGTGCACTGGAAGACGTTCAGCACGTCGTGCACGTCGAACTCGGTCAGCCCGTAGGGCTGCACCGCGCGGACGAGGTTGGAGTGGCAGTGGTGGTCGAAGTCCTCGCCGGTCAGCATCCGGTTCACGTAGGGGTCGCACCGGGTCCCGAGGAGGTCGTGCACCCTGCCCCCTTCGGCGTCCGTGCCGTAGCCGGCCAGCGTGTCCGAGGTGACGGTGACCATCGGGCGCAGGAACGGCAGCGTCGACCACAGGCGGTCGTAGGTGCTCACGTGCGCGCGCTGGAGCTGGCGGGTGCGGGAGGCCCACAGCCGCTCCCGGGGGTCGTGCCGGTTCCACAGGTTCAAGTCCCCGACCTGCGGCCCCTCCACGGTGACGAGGCGGCACAGGTGTCCGCGCGGCACCTCCCAGGCCCGGCCGGAGCGGATGGGGATATCGAAGGCGCCGACCTCCTCCCGCCCGGCGGCCGCGACCCGGTCGTAGAAGGCGCGGTCGACGTCGAGGGCGCCTCCCGCCGATGCCCGGTAGGCGGCTTCCGGTCGGCCCATGGGTCTGCCCTCCGCTCGGTCACACGGGTCCCGCGGGCGCATGATCGCATCCCGGGCACCGGGCGCACCAGGTGCCGCCGCGGCCCGGAGATTCCCGTTCCGGACATCTGGTCGGACCCCGCACCAGGGTGTTAGATTCCATGAGGATTGTTGAACAAATCACTTGTATGGAGCGATCCCCCGTGCGTACCCCCTCCCCGTCCACCGCCTTCCCCGGCCCGGCCGCGCTGCGGACCGCGGCCGCCGCCCTGCTCACCGCCCCGCTCATCGCCGCGCCCGCCGCCGCACAGGCCGACGCGCAGCCCCCCGCCGACTGCCTCGCCGCCGACGGCGCCACGGTCGAGGAGCAGCGGCTCTCCGACGACGTCCCGCAGGAGATCCTGCGCCGCTCCGGCTTCGACGGCACGGCCGCGGACTTCACCCGCGCCCTGTGCTCGGCACCGAACCTCAAGGCCGCCGAGAACGCCGTCCGGCGGCACGGCGACCGCCTCTGGAGCGCCGCCGTCGCGCGCGTCCAGGGCACCGGCCCCTACCGGGGCGCCTCCCGGGACACCTCCGAGGACGGCCTCAGCGCCGGCGACGACCGCCCGCTCTACTGGGCCCGCCTGGGCATGACCTCGGCCCTGCGCCGCTGGGAGCCCTCCTACGAACTGGCCGACGCCGACCGCGCCCGGCTCATCGAGGTCCTGGAGCGCGCCTCGCGCGGGCAGGACGACATGGCCTTCTCGGGGAACCCGAACATGAAGCGCGTCGTCGTCACCGGCTTCGACCCCTTCCGGCTCGACGGCGACATGCGCCGCTCCAACCCCTCGGGCGCGGCCGCGCTGGCCCTGGACGGCACGGTGATCGAGACCGAGGCCGGGCCCACCCTCGTGCAGACAGCCGTGTTCCCGGTGCGCTGGCGCGACTTCACCGACGGCATGGTGGAGTCGGCGCTGGTCCCCCACTACACCGGCGACCGCCCGGCCGACGCGGTCTTCACCGTCAGCCAGGGCCGCGAGGGCCGCTTCGACCTGGAGGCGCACAACGGCGCCTGGCGCGGCGGTTCGGACGACAACGAGCGCGTGGGCGAGGCGGGGATGGTCCCCATCCCCGAGGGCGTGCCGACCGTCTCCCCGCAGCCCCAGTGGTCGGACTCGACCCTGGACCGGCCCGCGATCGTCGAGGCCACCTCGGGTTCGCCCTTCCCGGTCGTCGACAACACGCAGGTCACCGAGATCCCGGCCGGCGGGACGGAGCCGGTGGTGCGCCCCGGCGGCCCGACCGAGGGCTCGCGGGCGCGCGCGGGCGGCGGGGGCAGCTACCTGTCCAACGAGATCGCCTACCGCAACACCCTGTTGCGCGACGCCACCGGCCGCGACATCCCGGCCGGGCACATCCACACACCGGTCCTGCACTTCGGCGAGGGCAGCGACGCGGTCACCGACCCGTCCTTCGAGGAGATGCGGGACTCCATCACCGAGCAGACCACCCTGATCGTCGAAGCGTCCGTGCGGGACTGAGGCGGGACCGCACGGAACCGAGCGGGGCTCATCGGAGCCCGACGGGGGCAGGGCGGGGGCGCGGGACGGTGGTTCCGGCGCCCCGCCCTCACGCTCGCCGGGCCCGCTCCCAGGTGTCGGACGGGCGCCGCCCGAGGAGGTCGGCGAGGAAGTCCGCAGGAACAAGGTCGGGCTTGGGCCCCACCGCCGTGTCCTCCCAGCAGATCACGTGGCCACCGGTGAAACGGAACGGGCGGCGTTCCCCGCCCCGGTGCCTGACCGGCCATGGGCGCATGCCCTCCGTTGGGACCGCACGCGAAGCCGTCGTCGGTGGCGGCGACCCGGTGAGGAATGCGAATGAGTCCACGGCCCCTCCCGAGTGTGCGGGCGCCCTGTTCGACGCCCTCCCACCGGAAGGGGTTCCTGCCGCCGACGAGACGAGATGTCCCCCGTCGGCGACAGGTGTGACCCGGATCTCCCGGAAGAGCCGGATGTCCCTGGAACAACTCCCGGGGTGCGCCCGTTGTACCCCGCGCAGGCCGGTGCGGTAGCAAGTGTCCCCCGGGCTCCATTCACAAGCCTTCGCGGAATACCGCGTCGGGCGCCCCAGGGTGCCCCGGCGGTCTTCGGAGCCGCGTTGTGCCCCGCGCCGTGAGGCGACCGCCGTACCAGGCCTGCACACTCGGAAGGCCCGGGCGGGTGCACACCCGCCCGGGCCTTTCCGTGTCCCCACGGGCCCTCCGCCACCCGTCCCCTCCGCCCCTTCGTGTCCGCCCTCGGCCGCCGGATCCCACGATCCGCGCTCCGTCCCCCAGGTCCGGGGATTACAGTGACCCCGTGGGCCGTCTGCGGCGCCTGTGCGAGGTCCTGATTCATCCGGAGGGAGCCCGGTGGACACCGAACGCATGCCCGTGCGCATCCTTCTCCTCTTCGGGGAAGAGGCGCACCTGTCGACCCCCTACATGGGGCCCGGTGAGACCGAGCGCGTGCCCGTCTCCCGGATCAGCGCCGACACCGGCCTGCCCCGCGACCGGCTCGCCGGTGCGCAGCTCGTCGCGCTCCTGCGCAACGGCGAACTGGTGCGGTTCGAGCGCCACTGACGGCCCCCGGCCCCCGCTCCCCCGCGCAGCCCCCGTCGCCGATGGGACGGGCGGCCCCGGCGGCTGGCAGAATGGGCCGGTCACGGCGCGGCGTCCGGCCGCGCCCACCGTTTTCAGGAGATCGCCTTCCGGTGCACACTCGCGACGCGCGCCGCTCCGAGCTGGCCTCGGACTGCGCGAACTGCTTCGGCCTCTGCTGCGTGGCCCTGCCCTTCTCGGCGGCGGCCGGGTTCCCCTACGACAAGCCGGAGGCGAGCCCCTGCCGCAACCTCTCCGGCGACTTCCGCTGCGGGGTCCACGCCGACCTGCGCGAGCGCGGGTACACCGGCTGCACGGTCTTCGAATGCTTCGGCGCCGGGCAGAAGGTCTCGCAGCGGACGTTCTCAGGGGCCGACTGGCGCGGCGCCCCCGGCTCCGCCCAGGACATGTTCGCCTCGTTCGGCGTGATGCGGCGCCTGCACGAGCTGCTGTGGTACCTCACCGAGGCATTGCAGCTCCCCGAGGCCGAACCCCTGCACGCGGACCTGCGCGCCGCCCACGACAGGACCGAGCGCCTGTCCCTCGGCACCCCTGAGGAGCTGAAGGCCGTCGACACCGACGCGGTGCGCGGCGAGGCCGCGGGCCTGCTCCGGCGCACGAGCGAACTCGTCCGCACGGGCGCACCCGGCCCCGGGAAGGACCGCGCGGGCGCCGACCTCATGGGCGCCCGCCTGCGCAAGGCGGACCTGCGCGCCGCCTGCCTGCGCGGCGCCTACCTGATCGCCGCCGACCTGCGCGGCGCGGACCTGCGCACCGCCGACCTCCTCGGCGCCGACATGCGCGACACCGACCTGCGCGGCGCCGACCTGTCCGGTGCGCTGTTCCTGACCCAGCCCCAGGTGAACGCCGCCAAGGGCGACGCGGCGACCGTCCTGCCCGGGATCCTGGACCGCCCCGGGCACTGGTAGCCGCGCCGGGGAGCGCCGCCGGGCCTGCGCGGCGTCAGGAGAGCCCGGCCGCCAGGTCCGGTCGGAAGTGCGCGACGAACATCGCCGCGGCGTCGGCCGGACGGTGGAAGCGGGCCGCCAGGGCCCTCCGGTCGAGCGAGGTGTCCCGCACCTCCAGCGAGAGCCACGACAGCAGTCGGCCGCGCTCCTGCACGTCGGCGAAGAGGTCCGCCGCGCGCTTCGGGGCGACGTGCATGGCCCCGGCCAGCGCGTACGGCGACCCGTGCGGGCAGCCGTCGAACCGGAACGGGGTGAGGGGGCGGCGCGGCTCGGTGCGCGGCCCGGGGACCGTCGGCGGGGCCGAGGACAGGCGGGCTTCGGGACGCCGGACACGCCCCCGGGTGCACGCGGCCACGACCGACACCATCAGCCGCTCCGAGGTCAGGCGGCGCTCCGGGTCGCCGGACATGCAGCGGGGCACCACTTCGCGCAGCTTCTCCATGACCGCCCCCGCAGGCGGCCGGGCCGACGGGTCCGCGGGGATGTCCGGGCGGCCGTGCGGTTCCCTGCCGGTGGCGGCGAAGGCCATGACCGCCGCCCAGGCGTACACGTCCTCCTGCGGGCGGGGCTCGGCCCCGGGCAGGTGCTCGGGCGCCGTGTAGGCGGGGGTGGCCGCGCGCGCCGCCAGGTCGGGCCGGACCGCCGCGAACGCCCGCGCGAACCCGGCGCCGGTCACCCTGGCGGCGTCGGGGGCCAACACGACGTTGGACGGCGTCAGGTCCCCGTGCACCAGGCCGAACCAGTGCAGGACGCTGAGCGCCGACGACGTGCCCAGCGCGAGCTTGTGCAGCTCCTCCCCGCCGAGGGGGCCGTGTCTTCGCACCGCCTCCAGGAGTGTGGGCCCCTCGATGTACTCGGTGGCGACCCACGGGATGTCCGCGTCGAGGTCGGCGGCCAGCACCCGCGCGGGTCCGTAGCGCGTCGCGATGCGCGCCGCCTCGACGTCGCGCGCCAGCTCCCGCCGCACGCGCCGCCCTCCGCCGCCGGAGACGCGCGGCACCGTCACCACCGCCGGGACGCCGTCGCGGTCGCGTCCGAGGTGGCGTCCGGCGAATCCGTCCCGCCCGAGGTAGCGCTCGATGCCGTAGGGCCCGATCCGGCGCGTCGTCTCCTCCGCCGTCGCCCTCACCCCCTCCGGTACGCATGCCCTGCGCTCTTCCACCCCAGCACGCCCGCACAGGCTCCGACAACCGATTCATCCGGATTCGGCGTCATTCCTGCGCCCCCGGGGGAGGACGCGACGGGTGGGGCGCCGTCGGGAGCGCCCCGGAGACGCCGAAGGGCGGTGCGCCGGTGGCGCACCGCCCGGAAGGCCGCGGCCCGGCGGCCCGAGGGCGCCGGGGTGCGGAGGGGTTAGTAGGAGGGGACGTCGCCGGTCTCGGGCAGGTCGCCCATCATGTCGTCCATCATCGAGTCGAAGTCCCCGATCTGGTCCTCGCTGGGCCACTCGACGTCCACCGGCTCGTTGAAGCTGGTGAAGTCGATGGAGCTGGTGACGGTGCCGCCGGCGTCGGTGGTGACCCGCCGCGGCAGGCCGTCGCCGTCGACGAAGACCTCGAAGGACACCTCGCTCACGCCGGACTGGTCGTAGACTTGGCGGGCCGCCTCCTGGGCCTCGGGGTCGAGCTCCTGCAGCGCCTCCTCGGTGCTGTAGGTGCCGGAGTAGCGGGTGGTCTCGACGCCGTTGACGTCGGCCGAGCCCTCCTCCTGGACGTCGTTGGCGGCCATCAGCTTCTCGACCTCGGCGAGGGGGTCCTGGGCCCCGGCGTTGCCGCCCTGCTCGCCCATCTGACTCAGGTCCATGCGGAGCCACTCGGGGCCCCCGGGCGCGGCGCCGGGCATGTCCGACTGCATGACCATCTCGCTGCCGCGCATCAGGATGGTGGAGCTGGTCCCGTTGCTGGTGGACTCCATCTTGACGGTCGGCTCGGGGGTGGCCGTGTACTCGATGTCGGAGTTCATGTCGAGGGAGACCCCGGACATCGAGCCGCCCATCTCCATGGTGGCGGTGTAGCTGTCGACCGACTCGGTGTTATTGACCGCCTCGGCGATCAGGTCCACCGGGTTCAGGTCGGACATGGGGCCTCCGGCGGCGCCCCCGCCGCCACCGCCGCCGAACAGCAGGCCACAGCCGCTGGTCGCGAGAACGATGCCCGTACCGGCGAGGGCCGCGCTGAACTTCTTGTGCATCTTAGGGCTACTCCTCATGCGAAAGGGGATGACAGGCGGGGGTGGGAGGGGCGCCTGTTGTCTCCGGTCCATTGCTCGGTCTGACGCGGGACCGGGGTGCCGGGTTCCTCACGAAGGCGAGAAACTCTCCGCTCCGTTTCGGTGTCGGGACGGAGTCGGCCGCGTGCACGGACGGCGGCCGGGCCCGGGGCGGGGCGGGGCGGGGCCCGCCCCGGGATGCCTTGGGGCGTGTCCCCCGGGTCGGGCCCTAGAACAGGCCGAGCGTCTGCGGGACCACCCAGATGGTCAGCAGGGTCAGGACCGCGACGCTGATCCAGCTCCACACGATCCCGAAGCGGCCGGGACGGTACCGCTCCGGGATGAACTTCAGCGCCACGTACAGGTTGATGGCGAACAGCACCGGGCTGATCGCGAACGAGACCGAGCCCGCGGCCGGGACCAGCCAGGCCGGGTCGGGCAGCACGGTCAGCGCCACGACCATGCTCACCAGCATCAGGGCGATCATGCCCAGGGCGGCGTTGCGCTCGGTCCACCAGGGGCGGTCGGCGCGCGGCGGGAAGACGGTCGTCGCGGACGCGGCCAGGGCGCGCGGAAAGCCGTCGTAGATGATGAACACGGTGGAGAACAGGGCGGCGAACGCGCCCAGCAGGAACACGGGGAACATCCAGGGGCCGACCGTCTCGGTGAAGATCCCCGAGATCGCCAGCACCGTGGCGGCGCCCTCGGGCTTCTCCTCGACGGAGAACAGGATCGCCGCGCCCAGCAGCAGGTACATCGTGGCGATCACCCAGGAGACGATGTGCCCGATGCGGAAGTCGTACAGCGCCGCCCTGAACCAGCCGTCGGCGTAGGCGCGGTAGCGCTCGGGCAGGTCCTCGACCGCGTCCTCGCCCAGCACCTCGCGGATCCGGACCATGCCCTTGCGCTTGTCCTTCATCCACAGCGAGCCCCACACGCCGACCGTCAGGTCGGTGGGCATCCACCCCATCAGACCGGCGATCATCAGCGCCGACCCGGCGGGGATCACCGGCAGCACCATGTACATCAGGGACTCGGCCCGCACCCCGGCGAACACGAAGGCGACCACGGTGCCGATCACCAGCACGACGGCGAGCACCTTGTTGACCGCCTCCAGGGCGCGGTAGCGCCCCGACAGCAGCAGGCCGACGGTCAGCAGCGACAGGCCGATCCCGTACAGCAGCAGCGGTCCGGCGCCGAGNNCGGCGGTCCAGCCGATGACCAGGGTCGCGATGCCCAGGGCCCACACCGCCCACTTGCGGGGGCCGGGCACCCGGGCGTAGGCCGCGACGATCGACTCGCCGGTGGCGGCCGTGTAGCGCACCGCCAGCTCGAAGCCCTGCCACTTGAACAGGAAGGCGACCGGCAGCACCCACAGCAGCGCGTACTCGAAGTTGGCGCCCGCGACGGGGGCGGTGACCAGGTGGCTCGTGCCGATGCCCGCCATGGCGATCAGGAGGCCGGGACCGATGTAGCGGAGGGCGCGCACCCCCCTCAGGTCGGGCGGGGACGCGGCCTCTTCGTCCAGGGCCCTCAGTTCCTGTTCGTCCGAGGGGTGCAGCGGCTCGCTCGCGGGGGACATGCGTGCCTTTCTCCAGGGGGTGCGGGGCGTATCCGGAGGTCAGGGGTTCCGGACGGCCCCACGTCTCGCATGAGTAGTAGGCAGGTTCCCGCCCCGGATGTCAAGCGCCGACCAGGGAGGATACGGGGAGGAACGCCGGTTTCGTCCCCCATCGTCCGAGGTCGGGGCCGGTCCCGGCCGCCGCCCCGGGGCCGGGGCTCACCCGGCCGGGGCGTCTCACGTCTTGAGCTCCCGGAACCCCGGGACCCCGGCGATGAGCAGCGCCCCGTCCCACAGGTCGGCCGCCGACGGACCGGTCGGGACCTCGTGGACGACGGGCCCGAAGAAGGCCGTCCGGCCGCCGTCGGGCGCGGTGACGGCGGTGACGGGGGTGCCGGTGCCCTCGCCGACGAGGGAGGTGCCCTCCTCATGGGAGGCGCGCAGCACGCCGTCGTAGTCGGTGCCCTCTCCGGCGGCGGCCAGCTCCGGGGGCAGCCCGGCGGCGGCCAGGGCCTCGGCGAAGCCGCCGATCCAGTCGCCGTCGCCGTTCTCGGCGGCCGACCACAGGGCGCGGTAGAAGCGGCCGAGGGCGTCGTGCCCGTGCTCGTGCTGGACGGCGGCGCAGATGCGCGCCGGGATCCACAGGTAGCCGTCAGGATCGCCTTCAGGGTCGTCGTCGCGCCCTTCGTTAAGCACGGAGAGACTCATGACCCGCCACGTGATCGTGATGGGACGGCGGTCCGATGCCTCCAGGAGCCAGCGCGCGGTGTTGCGCGTGAGGGGGCATGAGGGGTCGAACCAGAAGTCAACGGTCCAGACACGGTCCATCGCCCCATCCTGGCACAGTGCGCGGGCTCGGGCGGGGAGATGCCGGGTTTGCCCGCGCGCGGGCAAACCCGGGGCGGGGCCCGGCAAGGGCGCGGGGCGGGTACGGGCCTCGGTGTCAGCCGCGGGCCGCCTTCGACCTCCCGGTCCGCCGCAGGGCCAGGGACGCCGCACGGACGGCGCTGTTGATGGAGATCTCCCCGCGCATACCCGGCGCCGCCACCATGTCCCCCGCCAGGAGGACGCCGTCCCCGCGGTCGATGGCCGGGCGGTCGCGCCACGTGCTGCCCGGGAGGTCCAGCGCGCCGGTCCTCCCGCGTGCCTGAGCCGTCCGCTGCCAGGCCACCCGGTCCCTCCACCCGGGAATGCCCGCATCGGCCAAGGCGCGGGCACGCTCCCGCCCCTGCTCCGACGACTCGTCGCGGCGCATCGGCACCTGGAGCTGGTAGAGGCCCTCCCCCGGTGGCGCCGCGGTGCGGTCCTGCTGGGAGTAGCTCTCGAAGAACCCGCCGCCGTCCACATCGAAGCAGAGGAACGGGTCGTCCCGCTCCTCCTTCACCGCCAGGTCCATGAGCATGCAGTGTCCGCTCTCCCAGTGCAGGGAATCGTCGCCCAGCAGCCGCCGGGCCGAGGAGAGCTCCGTGGCGACGATGGCCGGGCCCCTGCCCTGGGGGATCTCGGTGAGGCGGGCCCCGGTCTCGATCGTCGCGCCGAGCATGCGCGCGCGGGCGGCGAGCCGGTCCACCACGGCCTGCCACCCGCCCGCCGTCCACCGGACGGCGGGCACGCCGAGGGCGTACACGCGGGTGAGCAGCCCCCAGACGAAGGCGGCGGACAGGCGCCCGGTGTCGGCGTCATAGGTGGCGACGGCGATGGCGTTCGCCGCTTCCTCGGCGGCGCCGGGGCCGTACAGCCGCGTCGCCCACGTTCGGAAGTCCTGGTCCACGGGGGCCTTGAGACGGCGTCCCCGGGCGACCATGCGCAGGACGGACGGCGGCGGTATCCGCCGCAGGCGCCCCTGGTGCAGCCACCTGGCCCCCGCCGCCTTCCTGACCGGCGGCCAGGCGAGCGGCTGCACCAGGCGGCGCTCGGCGAGCCACGTCCAGTGGGGGCCGTCGGCGTAGAAGACGTGGCCGCCCTCGTGGGCGAGGTAGGGGCCCGCGATGGCGCGCGCACGGCCGCCGAGATCGGCGTGCGCCTCGTACAGCCGCACCGCCGCCCCCCGCTCTGCCGCGGCGTTGGCGGCCACGAGCCCCGCGAGGCCGCCGCCGATGATGGTGATCTCTGAAGGCATGTCCGCTCCTTGCCACCGGCACCTGACCGCACGTGCTCCGGGCACCCCGCCCGGAGGAACGGTCCTCCCAAGGAGGACACGGCGGCGGGCCGATCCGTGACAGATCGCGGAACCGCGGAGGCAGGGGCGGCGGCGCCCGGCCCCCTCCTCCGGTGCCGACGGCGGGTCAGCCGCGCTCCTGGAGGGAGCCGTCCTCGATCCTCAGGGCCAGTTGCGGCGGTCCGGCGGGGCAGTCGGGGCCGTTGGGGTAGGAGGTCTCCGCGGCGGCGGCGAGTTCGTCGGAGAAGAGCGCCTCGCCGCCGGAGTCCCGGAGTTCGACACGGACGTCCATCCGATCCGTCGTCAGGTGCTCCACCTCGACCCTCGTGGCCAGACCGCCCGTCGGCTCCGAACGGGCGCTGCAGGTGTCGCCGTCGCACCCCTGGTCGACGGCCGCGGTCTCCGGGTCGAACCGGAGGTCGTACTCCTCGCAGTCGCCGCCGCGGCAGAGCTCCATGGTTCCGCCGTCGACCTCCGCCGCCTCAGCCGGGGCGACCGAGAGGGACACCCCCTCGATCGCGGCCGTCAACGTGCACTGCCTCCCGCCGCCCACCGCCGCGCAGGCCCCGGCGGCGGCGAGTGCGACCACCGCGTACCCCGCGCGCCGTATGCGGCGCAGCCGCCGCCCCGCCCTTCGGTGGGCCGCGCTCTCCATCGTCGCCATGCCCCTTGGACGCACCGGCGGCGCGCGGGGATGCCCTTTCCCCCCACCCGATCGGGAGGCTCCATGATCTTCCCGACCCCGGTCCCGACGTGCCATGATTCCGAGGTTTACGGTATGCGATATCCAGTACCGGGAAGAAGGTCCTCCCTTGTCCGCGTTGCGCGTCCTCGACCGCGAGCGCTCGGTCGCCTCCCGGGGGTACAGCCGGTGGCTCGTCCCTCCCGCCGCCCTCGCCGTCCACCTGTCCATCGGGCAGGCCTACGCCACCAGCGTCTATAAGAACTCGCTCATCGCCCATTTCGACACCTCGCAGACCGGGGTCGGCCTGGTCTTCTCGGTCGCGATCGTCATGCTCGGCCTGTCCGCCGCCGTCTTCGGCCCCTGGGTCGAGCGCGTCGGCCCGCGCACCACGATGTTCGTCTCCGCCGTGTGCTGGGGCTCGGGCTTCCTCGTCAGCGCCCTCGGCGTCGCCGCCGGACAGCTCTGGCTGGTCTACCTCGGCTACGGCGTGATCGGCGGCATCGGCCTGGGCCTGGGCTACATCTCCCCCGTGTCCACGCTGATCAAGTGGTTCCCCGACCGCCCGGGGCTGGCCACCGGCATGGCGATCATGGGCTTCGGCGGGGGCGCGCTGGTCGCCACCCCCGTCTCCGGCCGGCTCCTGGCCTTCTTCGACCCCGTCTACGACCCCGGCACGGCCGGGGCGGTGGCCTCGGGCGGGGCGCTGGTGGGCATGTTCACCGTGCTCGGCCTGGGCTACTTCGTGCTGATGATGATGGGCGTGCTGCTCATCCGCGTCCCTCCGGAGGGCTGGGTCCCCGAGGGGTACGACCCGGCGCGCACGGCCAAGGCGCCGATGGTGACCACCGCGAGCGTATCGGCCGCCAACTCCCTGCGGACGCCCCAGTTCTGGCTGCTGTGGACCGTGCTGTTCACCAACGTGACCGCCGGTATCGGCATCCTGGAGCACGCGAGTCCGCTGATCCAGGACTTCTTCCGCGACGGGGGCGGGACCGCCGTCACGGCGGTCGCCGCCGGGGGCTTCGTGGGGATGCTGTCGCTGTTCAACATGGCCGGGCGCTTCGTGTGGTCGTCGACCTCCGACATCATCGGGCGCAAGCCCACGTACATGGTCTACCTGGGCGCCGGGGCGGTGCTGTACGCGCTGATGGCCACCGTGGGCGGCGGGTCGATGCTGCTGTTCGTGGCCACCGCCTGCCTGATCCTGTCCTTCTACGGCGGCGGGTTCGCCACCGCGCCCGCCTACCTGCGCGACCTCTTCGGCACCTACCAGGTGGGGGCGATCCACGGGCGGCTGCTGACGGCGTGGTCGGCGGCCGGGGTGGCGGGGCCGCTCATCGTGAACGCCTTCCTCGACGCCGAGGGCGAGCCGGGGACGCTGACACAGGGCGCGTACCAGGCGCCGCTCTTGACGATGGTGGGGCTGCTGGTCGTCGGGTTCGTCGCCAACCTGCTGATCCGCCCGGTCTCCAAGAGGTTCCACGAGCCCGCGCGGGCCGGTACCGGTGCGGCGGCCGGGGACCAGGGCGGCGACACCGCGGAACGCACGGCGGAGGGCGCCGCACCCACCGGCGACGGCGCGGTACGGGCACGCGGCACCTGGCTGGTGGTGTCGTGGGCGATCGTGTCGGTTCTGCTGCTGTACGCGCTCTTCCGCGTCCTCTCCACTGCCGTGCTGCTCTTCGCGGGGTAGAGGGGCCGAAGCGGCGAGGGGGCGGGCGCTGCGCCCGGCCCCCTCGCCCCGGCACCGCGCACCCCCCTTGACTCAGGAGCACCATCCGGGCGACCGTGGTTGTCGGTAAGCGTTTTCCGGTCAGTGAATCAGAAAAACAGCATGATCAGTCACGAACACCCCAGAAAGTCCGGAAATCGCTTCCCTACTCCCCTGCATCCCCCACCGGACAGAGAGGAACCTCCGTGAGGAGAGCACCCCAACTCGCGGTCCTCGCCGCCGGGGCGGTCCTGGCCGCCTCCGCCGCCGCTCCCCCGGCCGCCGCCGACCCCCGACCGCCCGGACGCGACATCGGCCGGGAGACGCTCGCCGAGAACGACGGATGGGCATCGGCCGAGGGCGGCACCACCGGCGGCGCGGCCGCCGACGACGCGGACGTGTCCACCGTGCGCACCTGGGACGCGTTGAAGCGGGCGGTCCGCGGCGACCACCCCAAGATCGTCTACGTCGAGGGCGACATCAGCGCGATGACCGGCGCGGACGGCGCCCGGCTGGAGTGCGCCGACTTCGCCGACCCCGCCTACGACTGGGACGCCTACGTCGACGCCTTCGACCCCGGGCACTGGGAGGGCGGCGAGGACGGCCCCCTGGCCGAGGCCCGCGACCGCTCCTACCGGGCCCAGCGCGAGCACGTCCTGCTCACCCCGGGGTCGAACACGACCATCGTCGGGGTCGGCGGCGCCTCCCTGTCCGACGGAGGCATCCTGCTGGAGAGCGTGGAGAACGTCATCGTCCGCGATCTCGGGGTGCACGACGCCTACGACTGCTTCCCCGAGTGGCGCGGCGAGGACTGGGACGCCGAGTACGACAACATCGAGGTGTCGCGCTCCCGCCACGTCTGGCTGGACCACTTGACGCTCACCGACGGCGATACGCGCGACTCCGGACTGGAGCACGTCTACGGGGAGCAGGTGGACCGCCACGACGGCATGGTCGACGTGGTCCGCGGAAGCGACCTGGTCACGGTCTCCTGGAACGTGCTCGACGGGCACGACAAGACGATGCTCATCGGGAACACGGACTCCAACAGGCACGGGGACCGGGGTCGACTGCGCGTCACCGTGCACCACAACCACTTCACCGACGTGACGCAGCGCGCCCCGCGCGTCCGCTACGGCCAGGTGCACGTGTACAACAACCACTACACGCACGGCTCCGGGACGGACTACCCGTACCAGTACTCGTGGGGCGCGGGCGTGGAGTCGGGCATCTACGCCCAGAACAACTCCTTCGACATGGCCCCGGGGATCGCCCCTGAGGACACCGTCGTCTCCTGGGGCGGGACGGCGCTGTACGAGGAGGGAACCCTCTTCGCGGGACGGTACGTCGACCTCTTGGACGCCTACAACGAGGCGCACCCGGAGGCGCCCCTCTCCTCCGACGTGGGCTGGGAGCCCGAGCGGCACGGAAAGATCCACCCGACGCGGGCGGTGCCGCACCTGGTCCCCGCCAAGGCCGGGGCGGGCAGGCTGCACTGACGGACGCGGAGCGTCCTCCCGCCCGCTTCTGAAGAAGCGCGGGCGCCCCTCCTGAGGGCTCCCTCGGGGAGAGCGCCCGCGCTCCGCTTCGTCCCGGGCGCGGCCCCCTGCCCGCCCTGCCGCACGGGCGGCTTTGCGCAGGGTTTGCCGAACGCGGACGCGCGGGTGGTCATCCTCCGCGACGCTCCCGGCTAGGTCTCCGGGGGAGCGGCCGCAGGCGGGGCCGACCGGAGGAGGAGCGCGCATGTCCGCTGACCAGACCACCGGCGATCGGGACCCCCGGGCCGCCGGGACGGCGGCCGATCCGCTGAGCCAGGGCTCGCCGGGGGTCCCTGCCTCGGGGCGTGGGCCCGGCGGCGGGGAGCCGTCGCTTCAGCCGTACCACCACCCGACGGCGGGCTGGGGCGCGGCCCTGAGCGTGGCCAAGGTGCTCGCCCGGACCCGCGAACCCGTCGAGGGCCCGCGCTCGACGCTGGTGATGAACCACGAGAACAAGGGGTTCGACTGTCCGGGCTGCGCGTGGCCCGACGACCGCAAGGGCCTGAACCTGGACATCTGCGAGAACGGCATCAAGCACGTCACGTGGGAGATGACCCCCAAGCGCGCGGGAAAGGGGTTCTTCGCCGCGCACACCGTCTCCGAGCTGGAGACGTGGAGCGACTTCGCGCTCGAGGACCAGGGAAGGCTCGTCGGGCCCCTCGTCTACGACCCCCGCTCCGACCGGTACACCCCCATCGCCTGGGACGACGCGTTCGCCATGGTGGGTGAGGAGCTGCGGTCGCTGGACTCGCCCGACCGGGCCGCCTTCTACACCTCGGGCCGCCTGAGCAACGAGGGGTCGTTCCTCTACCAGCTCTGGGTGCGCGAGTTCGGCACCAACAACCTGCCGGACTGCTCGAACATGTGCCACGAGGCCAGCGGCCGGGCGCTCACCGCCTCCCTGGGAAGCGGCAAGGGCACGGTGATGCTCGACGACTGGGACCAGGCCGAGGCCGTGTTCCTGATGGGCGTCAACGCCGCGTCCAACGCGCCGCGCATGCTCACCCGCCTGGCCGGGGCGCGCCGCCGCGGGGCGCACATCGTGCACATCAATCCGCTGGTGGAGGCGGCGGCGGGGCGCACCATCGTCCCGCACGACTTCGCCGCCATGGCCACCTTCACCTCCACGTCCACCGGGACGATGAACGTCCAGCCGCGCATCGGCGGGGACCTCGCGCTGGTCCGCGGCGTCGCCAAGGCGGTGCTGGAGGCCGCCGAGCGCGACCCGTACGCCATCGACCGGGACTTCATCGACCGCCACGCGGAGGGGTTCGAGGAGTACCGGCGGATCTGCGCCGAGACCCCGTGGGCGGAGCTGGAGCAGGGGTCGGGCGTCTCCCGGGAGCGCATCCGCCGCCTCGCCGACGTGTACATGGGCTCGCGCAGGACCATCATCGCCTGGTGCCTGGGCATCACCCAGCAGGAGCACGGCGTGGACACCGTACGGGAGATCGTCAACCTGCTCCTGCTGCGCGGAAACGTCGGCAAGGAGGGTGCGGGGCCGTGCCCGATCCGGGGCCACAGCAACGTGCAGGGCAACCGGACCTGCGGGATCGACCACAGCCCCAAGGCAGCGTTCCTGGACCGGCTGGAGGAGGCGTGCGGCATCCGCGCGCCGCGCGAACCCGGCCTGGACACGGTGCGCACCCTTGAGGCCATGGAGCGCGGCGAGGTGAAGGTGTTCGTCGGCATGGGGGGCAATTTCGCGATGGCGGTCCCCGACACCGCGCGCGCCGCCCGGCTGCTGCGCGGGTGCGAGCTGACCGTGCACGTGGGCACCAAGCTCAACCGCAGCCACCTGGTGCACGGGAAGAAGGCGCTCATCCTGCCGTGCCTGGGACGCAGCGAGCGGGACGTGCGCGGGGGCGTCGAGCAGGGGGTGTCGGTCGAGGACTCGATGAGCATGGTGCACCTGTCCTATGGGATGAAGCGCCCGGCCTCCCCGCACCTGATGTCGGAGCCCGCCATCATCTGCGGGCTGGCGCGGGCCACGCTGCCTGAGAGCGCGACGCCGTGGGAGCGCTACGCGGACGACTACGACGCCGTGCGGGACACGATGGGGCAGGTCCTCGACGGGTTCGAGGACTTCAACCGCCGGGTGCGGCGCCCGCTCGGGTTCCGCATCGCCCAGCCGGCGCGCGAACGCGTGTTCCTGACCGGTTCGGGCAAGGCGGAGTTCTCCCTGGCGGGGGTGCCGGACTCCGATTCCGGGGAGGGGCTGCTCACGCTGAGCACCGTGCGCTCGCACGACCAGTGGAACACCACGGTGTACTCCGACGACGACCGGTACCGGGGGCTGCGGAACCTGCGCACCGCCGTCTACATGAACCGCGAGGACATGGGCGACCGGGGGCTGCGGGAGTTCGACCACGTCGACGTCACCAGTATCGGCAAGGACGGGTCCCGGCGCACGGTCTACGGGTACCGCGCGGTGCCGTACGACATCCCGCGCGGGTGCGCGACGGGGTACATGCCCGAGATGAACGCCCTGCTGCCGATGGGCGACTTCAGCCCGCAGAGCGACCAGCCGCTCATGAAGCACATGCGGGTGGAGGTGCGGAAGTCGGAGTGACGGTGTCCCGAGCGGTGTCCCGGACGGTCTCCCGAACGGCGGCCCCGGGAGGGAAGGGCCGGGCGGACCGCGCCGCCCGGCCCCCGTCGGGCGCTCAGCGGCTCAGGCGCCCAGGGGCAGGCCCTCCTCCTTCCTCTGCTGCTCCCGCTTCGCCTTCGTCCTGTGCCTCAGGCCGAGGACGGTGTCGACGGCCAGGAACGCCAGCAGCGAGATCCCGAACAGGGGGAGGAACACGCCCACCGCGACCGCCACGAGGGCGACGACGATCCGCGCGGTCCAGTCGAGGCGGGTGAGCGCCCCGCGCGGCACCGGGCGGCCGAAGGCGGTGCTCCGCCCCGCCTTGGTCGGCCGCCGCTGCCACCACATCCGGTAGCCCAGGACGATGAGCGTCAGCGCGGCCAAGGCCAGCGCGGCCAGGGCGATCTGGTTCGCCAGGCCGAACAGCAGGCCCATGTGCGCGGCGATGCCCCACTTGGTCACCTTGGCCATCAGGGGGTAGTCCTCGAAGCGCAGCTCCTCCACGACGCGGCCGTCGGCGGGGTCCACCGCCACCTGGTCCTGGTCGGCCGACCACCTGCGGCTCGTCTCGGCGACGGTGTAGGTCGCCCGTTCCGCGCCGGGGAAGGCGACCTCGACCGGTCCGTCGATCCCGGCGGCCTGCGCGGAGGCGAGCACCTCGTCGGGCCCCACGCCGCCGTGGGCGGCGTGCTCGGCATGGCCGTCCCCGTGGCCGCCGCCGGAGTCCCCGTGCCCCTCATGGCCGCCCGAGGACGCCTCCAGGCTGGGCGTCTGCCAGCCGAACGCCTCGCGCATGGAGCCGATGTTCGCCCCCGCCAGGTTCGACCAGGACAGGCCGGTGGCCGAGAGCGCGAGCAGGCCGAGGACGGCCCACGTGCCGACCGCCCCGTGCCAGGAGAGGGTCCGCCTGCGTCCGCGCGTACCGCCGCCCTCGGGCAGGAGCACCTTGCGCGGGCGGCGGTTGCGCCGTCCCCGTGTGAGCCAGAGAACGAGGCCTCCGGCGGCGATCACCCACATCCAGCTCGCGGCGAGTTCGCTGTAGATGCGTCCGGGGTCGCCCAGGTGGAGGTCCTTGTGCAGCTCGGCGAGCCAGGTCCGCATGGGCAGGGAGCCGCTGCTGCCGTAGGAGTCGTACCGCCCCAGCACCTCGGCGGTGTACGGGTCGACGAAGACGCTCATCCGCTTGCCGTCGTCGTCGGGCTTGGTGAACAGGACGCCGGTGCTCTGGTCGGGCTCGTCGGCGGGCCTGACGGCGTCCAGGGTCCCCTCGGGGTAGGCCTCGGCGGCGGCGTCGATCTGCTCTTGGAGGGGGAGCCGCTCGCCGCCCGCCGCGACTTGGAGCACATCCCGATAGGCCACCTGCTCCAGGGTCGGACTGAAGGCATAGACGAGCCCGGTCGCCGCCGCGACGGCGATGAAGGGGGCGATGAGGATTCCGGCGTAGAAGTGGAGCCGGAGCACCAGCGCGCGCAGTGCCGCACCGGTCGACGGGCGCGGCGGGGTTCTGTCGGGGCCGGTGTCGGGCCGACCGGCCTCGGCCTCCGGTGCGGCGTCGTCGGGACGCACACCCGGTTCGATGGACATGTCTGTCGCTCCTTGGGGTCTGCACGGACCAGGAGCCGACGGCGCGGAAGCGTATGGCGGTGCACCGGGGAACGGCCGAAGCGCGCGGGCACATGCGGCGCCGACCACGGGGGCTCCCTGGTCGGACGGATGCGGCGTCGGCCTGGACGGGGCTGGGCTTCACAGCCCGGTGAACCGGCGGTCGTGACGACGTCGGCCCTGGACGGGGAATGTCGTGCCGACCGGCCCTCCTGGCGGGCGGGCGCACCGCCTCTCAGAGAAGCGCGTCACCCGCGGGGCCCGAAGGTCCGGTCGGAGACCCCACCGGCGGGCCCCGGCGGCGGACCGAGTGGAGAAGCGGCGCCGGGTACAGCGCGCGGGCGGTGGTGACCGGCACCGGAACGGCGCGCGCGGGCAGGATCGGCAGGTCCGGGACCACCGGGAGGACCGCGCGGTCGAACAGCGCCCGCGCGTAGCGGGCGAGGGCGAACGCGGCCGCCTCGCCACGGCGGATCCACCACGCGGCGACGGCGGTGGCCGCGACGTGGGCCGCGATCATCGGAACGCCGCCGGTGAGCACCGATGCTCCGGCCCCGGCGGCCAGGTCGGCGGACCCGGCGGATGCGCCGGACGCCGCGGGGGCGGCGCCGTGGTGCCCGCCCGACGACTGGGCCAGGGCGAACAGCGTGTGCAGGGCCAGCTGTATCCAGCCGAGCCAGACCGCGACGGCCCCGAACCCGCGCTCGCGCGCCGTCCCGGCGTAGGCGAGGCCGAAGACCGGCAGGGCGGCGGCGAGCAGGCCGCCCGCGGGGATGCCGTGACCGGAGGTGGCCGCGTGCCCAGCCGCGCTGATGCCCACGCACACCGCCGTGAACACGGCGGCGCGTGCGGTGCGCAGCGGGGACGGGTCTGCCATGGCAGGACTCTCGCACGGGTACCGGGGCCGGCGACACCGGGGTGGCGCTCTTTACCCGTCCCCCGCATCCGTGCCTTCTCGCCGCGGAAACCGGGACGGCGTACCGGGCGTCCGAGGTCTTGGGCCCCCGGAGCCCGGATCGGTGCCGCGCGCGTCGTCCGGCCGGGGCCTCAGTAGGATCATCCGGCGTCCCCTGCATCCGGCCCGGTTCCCGCTCATCTCCTTCCCCTAGCGCGAAGTGGTGTTCACATGTTCACGGGCCCCATCGGCCTCGTCCTGGTCGCGTCCCTGGCAGCCGTGATGGCGGGCGTGAACATCCTCTGGGTGCAGCGTCCACAGGCGCGGAGGCGCAGGCTTCTGCGCGAAGGGGTCCGCACCGACGCAGAGGTCGTGGCGGTCGGCGACTTCGCCCCGCCGAAGCAGACCGAGCACCCCTTCACCCTCCGCTTCTCCTCGCCCGACGGCACGGTGCACCGCCACACCTTCACCAGCGGATTCCACGGCATCGTCCCCCAGCCGGGATGGACACTCCGCGTGGCCTTCGACCCCGCGGCCCCCGACAAGGCCGAGATCATCGACAACCCCTACCTGCACCCCGTCCCGGGGGCACCCGCCCTGCCACCGCCCGGTCGCGCCTTCACACTGGTCCGCTACTACGGCCCCACGTGTCTGGCCGTGCTCCTCACCGCCTTCGCGGTGCCGTTCGCGTTCACGCAGGCGCCGCCGCCGATCGTCCTGATCGGCGTCCCGTTCAGCCTGATGGCGCTCTTCGCCGTCGGCAGGCAATGGCTCTCCCTCGGCCACACCCGGCCCGGACTGTGGAAGGGCCCGGCCGAGGCGGCCGAGACCCATGCCGTGGTCACACACTGCTGGCTGGAGTACGGACGGAAGGGCCGGAAGTGGTACCCCTTCGCCGTGGAGTTCCGCCTGCCGGACGGGCGCCTCTTCCGCCGGGGCGTCCCCACCGGCTCCGCCCACGTCCAGAGCGCCACCGGCCAGGTGAGGCCGGTCGTCTACCACCCCTCCGACCCGACGATCGTGTACGCGGGGACGCCGAAGGCGCTCCGCCAGGTGCTCTCCCTGGGCTCCGGCCTCGCCCTCGGGGCTGCCGCGCTCCTCCTCTCCCTCGCCTGGGGCCCACTCCTCCTGATCGCGGCCATCGCCCTGGTACAGGCCTGAACCCCGCGGCGGCGACACCCCGGCGGCCGGCGTCCCATCTGCGGGGACCGCCGGCCGTCCGCAGGTGGAGGCGCTGTTAGCATCGGGCGCCACCTCCCGCCGCGCCCGCGGCCGGTCGTTCCTCGAGAGCAGAAGAAAGGGCGGTCGCCCCGGTGGATGACGTCAATCTCCCGCTCATCATCTTCATCGTCGCCGCCGTGGTGTTCGCCGGGATCAACATCGTCCGCGGTGTGCTCAGGCGGAGGCGGCGCAACAGGCGCGTCGAGGGCGGCGTGCGCAGCGAGGCCGAGGTGGTCGCCACCGGTGCGCTCGCGCCGCCCGAGCGGACGCAGGTGCCGTTCACCCTGCGCTTCCAGGCGCCCGACGGGCGCGTGTTCGAGCGCGAGTTCACCCGCGGCTTCCAGGGGATCGTCCCCGTCGTCGGCTGGCGGGTCCCCGTGCTGTTCGACCCGGACGACCCGGACAACCTGGAGATCACCGACAACCCCTACCTGCACCCCGTCCCGGGCGCACCGGAGCCCGTGAAGCCCCGCCCCGTGCTGCGGTACGCCGCCCCGCCCGTGTTCATCGCTGCGGCCGCCCTCTACGCGTTCCTGCTGGCGTCCGCGCTCTCCGAGGACCGGAACCTGCTGCCCGTCGCCGTCGGCGGCATCTTCACCCTCGTCGGCGTGGTCTTCCTGTTCGCCGGGATCGGCATCTGGCGCGGCCAGCGGCGCCTGCGCGAGGAGCCCGCCCGGACCACCGGCACCATCACGCATTCGTGGATGGAGGTCCGCCGCCGCACCGACTCCGACGGCGGCCGGACGACGCGCACCTACTACCCCTACGCGGTGCACTACGTCCTGCCCGACGGGCGGCACGTGCACACGCGCAGCTCGACCTCGACCAACAGGCCGCGCACGGTCGGCGAGCACACCGAGGTGCTCTACGACCCGTCCGAGCCCATGCGCTTCTTCGCCGAGGGCGGCTCCTCGATGAAGCTCATGCCCCTGGTGTTCATCGCATTCGGCGTCGTCTTCCCGGTCATCGGGAATACGATCGCGCTGTTCGCCCAGACGGGCTGACCTTGGAGCGGGGTCGGCGCGCCCCGGGCCCGCGGCCCCGGGACGGCCTGCTGGTACTGTTCCGGCGCGTCCCGCCGCGCGCCCGTGCCCGGGGCCGCGGCTTCCACCCGAGAACAGGAGCACCACCCGCGATGTCCGAGACCAGTGAGTACGCCGCCACCTTCGAACTGGTCGACGCCGACGGCGACGGCCGCATCTCCGCCGACGAGCTGGTCAGCCTGATGGACCGGCTCGGCGGAAAGGTGACGCGCGAGCGCGCCGAGGCCCTCATCAGCGCCATGGACGCCGACGGCGACGGCCTCATCACGCTCGAGGAGTACACCCGCTTCATGAACGAGCGCTCCTGAGGTCCGCCCCCAGGGGCGGTGCCCCGGGAGCGCCCTGAGGCCGTGCGCCGCCGCGACGGCCGCTAGCGCAGGTCGACCCAGACCAGGCGGTGGTCGGAGGCGGCCGCCGCCTTCTCGGACGCCGGGTCGTCGGTGGTGGGCCAGTACACGCCCGAGCCGCGCACCGGCAGGCCGCGCGAGGGCAGCACGTAGTCGACGCGCAGGTTGCCCGGCGCCGCGTCGTTGAAGTCGCCGGTGTCGTGGGCGGGGTCCCCGGTGTGGTCGGCGTTGGCACCGCCCTGCAGCTCGGCCGCCTCCGTGCCGCCGTCGGAGCGCGGCACCTCGTCGGCGTTCACCCGGGGCGCGTCCAGCAGCCGCCGGATGGCCCGCGGGTGCCCGTCGCCGTCGTGGGGGTCGGTGTTGAGGTCGCCCGCGACGACGAACCGCGAGCCCGGCTTGAGGCCGCCCCGCCGCCCCTCGTCGTCGTAGATGTAGCGGCCCCGGCCGGGCGTCGTGTAGTCGGCCCAGAACCGGATCTCGTCGTGGTTGCGCAGCACGTTCCTGCGCTCGGGGCCGTCGAAGGCCGGAGGGGTGGGGTGCGCGGCCAGCAGGTGCACCGGTTTGCCGCGGCCCACCCGCACGGGCACGTCCCAGTGGCTCTTGGAGGACAGGCGCAGCTCGGCCAGCTCCTCCTCGGAGTAGAAGCCCTCGCCGGTCCCGGGGTCCTCGGGCAGCAGCGCCCCGGGCATGTCGGCCCAGCGGAACTCCTGGAAGGTGCGCACCCTGTCGGTGTCGACGGGGTACTTGGAGTAGACGACCATGCCGTACTGGCCCGGGTACCGCCCGAACCCGAACGCGTCCTCGGCGTAGCCGGGCTCGCCGGGCTCGGTGACCGCGTTCCCGTCGTTGTCCAGGTCGAAGCCGGAGGCGACGCCGGTGTTGACGGGGGCGGTGTAGCGGTAGGGGTAGTCGACGGGGTCGGCCCCGCCCTGCCCGACCGACAGGTAGTTGCGCTGGAACAGCTCGGCGGCGCGCCCTTCGGCGTCGTAGTCGAACTCGTTGACCAGCAGCACGTCGGGCTCGGCGCGCTGGATGATCTCGGCGACGGCGGCCGCCTGCTCGTCGTCCGGCGTGGACAGGTCCTCGATGAGCTCGCCTTCGGCGCCGCGGTGCAGCGAGGAGTTGTAGGTCGCGAACCGCACGCCCTCGGGGCCGGGGGCGGGGCCCGCCGGGTCGGGCGCCGCGTGCGCGGGCGCGGTGGCGAGGACGGGGGCGAGGGCGGCCGCCGCGAGTGCGGCCGCGCCTGCGGATCGGGGGCGGGGGCTCATGCGCACCTCT
>NZ_ANBH01000033.1 GCF_000341185.1 Nocardiopsis chromatogenes YIM 90109 | reverse complement strand
GGGGGGGGGGGGGGGGGGGGGGGGGCGCCCGCCGCGAGTGCGGCCGCGCCTGCGGATCGGGGGCGGGGGCTCATGCGCACCTCTCGTCGTCGTGTGGGGCGGTGGAGAAGTGTGCCGACCCTAACCGACCGCCCGGTGGCCCACGGGTGGCCGCCCGGCGACGCCCGGGCGTGGGCCCGGGCCCGCGCCCCCGCGCCCCGGCCCCGTCACAGCCGGAAGACCCCGAAGCCGAACCCGTCCACCTCGATCCCCGTCCGGGTGCACTCGGCCCCCTCGGCGATCAGCGGGCGCGCCGACCCGTACCCGGGCAGCGCCAGGCGGGCGGGCTCCCGGCGGGGGTTGACCGCCACCAGGTAGCGCCCGTCCCGCTCGTACACCAGCGGGTACCCGTCGTAGGCCACTTCGGCGGTGCCGCCGGTGCCCAGGCCCGGGTGCTCCTTGCGGAGCGCGATCAGCCGCCGCACCAGGTTGAGCAGGGAGCCCTCGTCGGCCCACTGGGAGGCGGCGTCGGGCCGGTCCGGGTCGGGATCGAGGGGAAGGTAGAGGCGGTCCTCGGGGGCGGTGGAGAAACCCGCGCCGGGGGTGCGGTCCCACTGCATGGGGGTGCGCGACCCGGCCCGGTTGCGGTCCGGCCCGGTGGAGCTGCCCTCGGTGTCGGGCAGTCCGGGCACGTAGCGCATGCCGATCTCGTCGCCGTAGTAGATCGCCGGGAGCGCCGGCCAGGTCAGCACGAACGCGAAGGCGGCGCGGAGCTGCTCGGGGGTGCGCGGCCCGCAGGCGAGCCG
The DNA here is from genome assembly GCF_000341185.1 of Nocardiopsis chromatogenes YIM 90109. Lineage (GTDB taxonomy): Bacteria > Actinomycetota > Actinomycetes > Streptosporangiales > Streptosporangiaceae > Nocardiopsis_A > Nocardiopsis_A chromatogenes. Next base: position 1,650 of record NZ_ANBH01000033.1, on the reverse strand, counting down.
GGAGAAGTCGTGGTTGGAGGTGGGCAGCGCGATGTGCCCGGTGTCCCCGACGGCGGCCGCGGCGGCGCGCCAGGCGTTGAGGAAGGTGCGGGCCGAGCCGCCGCCCCCGGCGTCGAAGTAGCAGGTGGACTCGGCGACGTTCCACGGCCCCAGGTCGGTCCCGGAGCGGTTGTCCCACAGGGAGCGCAGGGCGCCGCCTCGGGTGGGGCCGCCGAAGTGGAGCAGGAAGTCGGCGTGGAACCCGGCGGGGACCGAGGTCGCCGGGTCGCCCCACTCGGCGACCAGTACCGCCTCAGGGTGCTCGGCCTCCAGGCGGGCGCGCAGCTCCGTCCAGACCTCGGCGGTGCGCCGGTGCCCGGGGTCGTCCTTGACCAGCGAGTGCGCCATGTCCACCCGGAATCCGGAGACGCCCCTGCCGAGCCAGTGGTCCATGATCTCCAGCAGGGCGCGGCGGTTGGCGCGTGGGCCGGGGGCGTCGAGGGGGCTGCGCCAGGGCTGGTCGGGGTGGGGGCGGGCGTAGCCGAAGTTGAGCGCGGGCTGGTGGGAGAAGAAGTTGGGCAGGTAGTGGCCGGGCCGGGGGCCGGGCGAGGGGACGAAGCCGCGCACGGGCTCCTCGGACCAGATGTACCGGTCGTCGGCGGGGTCGCGGGCGGCCTGCTTGAACCAGGGGTGCTGGTCGGAGGTGTGCCCGGCGACCAGGTCGAGCAGGACGCGGATGCCGCGCCGCCGCGCCTGTTCGACGAGGTGGGCGAGGTCGTCGTCGGTGCCGTAGCGGGGGGCGAGGGAGAGGTAGTCGGAGACGTCGTACCCGGCGTCGTGGAAGGGGGAGGCGAAGATCGGGTTGAGCCAGACGGCGTCGACGCCGAGGCGCTCCAGGTGGTCGAGGCGGTCGGCGATGCCGCGCAGGTCGCCGATGCCGTCGCCGTCGGAGTCGGCGAAGCTCTGGGGGTAGAGCTGGTAGAGGACGGCCTGGTCGAGCCAGGCGGGGCGGGGGCGGCGCAGGGTGCGGTCGGCCATGGGCGGTGCGGTCCTCCGTGGGCGGGACGCGGGCGCAGGGGTGCGGGCTTGCTCCCCGATCAAGCCGATGCCCGCGCATGGGCCCGGTAACCCCGGTGGCGGCCGGTTCCGGCCACAGCGGGGCGTCGACCGGCCACCCGGGGTGGTGCGCGCCGCCGCCGGGAGGCCGGACCGTGCCCTCTGGAGGGGTGAGTCCCGTACGCCCGGGTCGGCACGTTCGTTACGGCCCAGAGGCGGTTCCCCGCCCCTGCCGGGGCCCGACCGGCGCCTCCGCCTGTCGGCCGGACGGCCGGGGCCGAGGGCCCCGCCGACGGAGACCACGGCCGCCTGGACCGCGCCGCTCCCCCGGCTGACGGCTGCCCGGTGGGCGAGGACCCGCCCGTGTCTGAGCGGGCCTCCTCGGCGCCGCCGGTGGCGTCGGCGCGGTCAGCGCTCCTCGGGGAGCTCTTTCCCGGCTTCGGTGAGGGCCGATTCGATGAGGCCCTTCGCGGCGGCGACGGCCTCCGCTGTGTCGCCGTCGGGGAAGAGCCCGGCCACCGTCCCGTCGATCTCGCGGAGGCCGGTGGCCGCCAGCAGGGTCTTCTCGTTGGTCACCCATCGGCCCCGTGCGGCGGCGACGGCGTGCGCCGCCTG
>NZ_ANBH01000032.1 GCF_000341185.1 Nocardiopsis chromatogenes YIM 90109 | reverse complement strand
GGCCGGTGGCCCGCCAGCAGGGTCTTCTCGTTGGTCACCCATCGGCCCCGTGCGGCGGCGACGGCGTGCGCCGCCTGCATGGCGGCGGTCGCCACGGCCCCCGCCGCCTCGGTGCGCAGGCCCTTGGGCGCGTGGTTGGACTCCGTGTAGAGCAGGGTGAGCCGCGCCGTGCCGCTCCAGCGGTCGAAGGCCGCCGTCCTCAGCGCCTCCGGGTACTCCGGGCGCGGCAGGTGCCCCCGGAGCACGCGGTTGAGGGCGAGCTCACCCACGACCAGGTAGCTGGGGATGCCCGCGAGGTGGAACATCAGCGGCTCGTGGTGGAAGCGGCCCGCGTGCGCCTCGGCCAGCTCGTGCTCGACCACGTCGAGGTCGCGGTAGTGCACGTCGGTCTTGCGCCCCTCGATGGTCAGCCACGCCCCGCCGTTGAACACGCCGCCGCCCCAGCCCCCGATCTCGGAGGCCTCGCCCGGCCAGCCCTGTTCTCGGGCCAGGGCGCGCAGGTGCCCGGGGTCGAAGGCCCCGCGGTAGTAGACCGCGAGGTCCCAGTCGCTGCCGGGGCCCGCGGTCCCCTGGGCGCGGGAGCCCCCGAGCGTCACGGCCTCGACCGCGGGCAGCCCGGCGAGGAGGTCGGCGGTGCGGGTCAGGAAGTCGTCGTCGGACATATGGGAAGCACTCCTGGGGTCTCGGTGGTGCCGTGGGCCCTGCGGGCACGCGCGGCGGGCGCCGGAGTCGGGCTCGACGGCGCCGGGACCGGGGACGGGGGGTCAGTGCTTCACGTCCGGGAGGCTACCAGCCCGCCTCGGGGAACCGCCTGCGGATTTCGGGGAGGGATGCCTCCAGCACGGTGGTGAACCAGACGGAGAAGACCGAGCGCTCGCGGAGCGCGGCCAGCTCGACCGGGGAGGCGAACACGGTCTCGGCCACCTCGTCGGGGTCGGGGCGCAGCCCTTCGGGCGCCTCGCCCACGAACAGGTGGTTGAACTCGCGCTCGACCAGTCCGGAGTCGGGGTCCTGCAGCTCGTAGACGACCGTCCCGGCCTCCGCCAGCATCGCGGGAGNGGGGCGGCCCGCCGCGAGGAACGGGGCCTCGCCGGGGTGGGGGTGGCCGCAGCAGGTGTTGGACCACACGAGGGGCGAGTGGTACTTGCCGCCCGCGCGCCGCTGCAGCAGCAGGCGGCCCCGGGTGTCGAAGAGGAAGACGGAGAAGGCGCGGTGGAGCAGTCCGGGCGCCAGGTGCGCGTCCAGCTTCCCCTCGGTGCCCACCGTCGTCCCGTCGCGGTCCACCAGTTCGACCCGGATCGCGGTCTCCGACGGCTTCTCCCCCACCTGGCCCGCCACACGGCCTCCCTGTTCACTCGCCGACCGGCGCGCCCGTGCGCACCGCCCTTCCACCGTCGCACACGCCGCCCCGGCGGTGGGGCGGAAGCCGCGAACCCGCTACGGCGGCCCTGGGGCGCCCGTCCGCACCCACGGGGCCCGGAGGGCGCCGGACGCGTCGGCCCGCGCGGCATCGCGCGCGGCGGCCGGTGCCGGTTCCCCTCCTGTTCCCCCGTCGTGGCCATTCCGTCACAACCGATCGGGGCGGTACGGCGTCGAATCGCCTGTGAGGCCTCCCCGCACCGGGGGCCTTCGGCAGCGTCCTCGGCGGCACGGAGACGGAGAACGCACGTGGAGACGGGACAGGAACGCTCGGCCTCCTGTGGGGCCCACGCACCGCGGCCGCCCCGACCGGTGTCCGCCCCTCCGGCGCCGTCGGGCGCCACCGGCCCCGCAGGCGCCGTCCACGGCGACACCCCGCCCGTCTCCGGGTTCGGGCGCCCGCCGCCCGCCCCGATACGGTGGAGCCCGCACCGCGGAATCCGGAACGGGCCGGGGCCTCCCCTCCCGCATTCCGCAGCCGCGGCTCCGCCCGAGGTGACGGAATCGACAAGGCCCTCCTCGGGACCGGAGAGCGGCCCTGTGGGCGGGAGCGGCTACCGTTTCCCCGGCGAGGACCACGCGGCCGTCGACGGCGGACCTGAGGGACCCCACCCCCGTCCACGATGCCGGCCACCGAAATCCGTGAGAACAAGCGAGCCATGAGCGATACCACCCCCCTCACCCCTTCGCGCTTCGCTCCACTGCGCAGGGAGGACCCGCGAAGGATCGGCCCGTACACCCTGGACGGGCGTATCGGCATCGGGGGCATCGGCGCCGTCTACGCCGGGCACCAGCCGGGCATCCCCGGCCACGCCGCCATCAAGACCGTCCGCGAGGAACTGGCGGGAAACGCCGAGTTCCGCGCGCGCTTCGCCCGCGAGACCGTACTCGCCAAACGCGCGTCGGGGATGTGCCTGCCGTGCTACTACGACGGGGATACCGAAGCGGACATGCCCTGGCTGGCGACCGAGTTCATTCCCGGGCCGTCGCTGCGCACCTACGTCCGGAACCGCGGCCCCCTCACCGGCGACCACCTCACCGCCCTGGGTGTCGGCCTGGCGGACGCCCTCACGCGCATCCACGCCCAGGGTGTCGTGCACCAGGACCTCAAGCCCGGCAACATCATCCTCGGCCCGCACGCCCCGAAGCTGGTCGACTTCGGCATCGCGCGCGCCGTCGACCAGACCGCCCTCGCCCGGAGCGGCGGCGCCGCGGGCACCGCCGGATGGATGAGCCCGGAGGCCTGTGCGGGCGGTGAGCTCACCGGCCGGTCCGACGTGTTCTCCTGGGGCTCCCTGATGGCCTTCGCGGCCACGGGGCGCGAGCCGTTCGGCGCCGGGCCCGTGGACACCCTCGCGGAGCGCGTGATGGAGGACGAGCCCGACATCGAGGGGGTGCCGGGCCCGCTCCTGCCGCTGGTCCGGGCCGCACTGGCCAAGGCCCCCCGGGAGCGGCCGGACGCGGTGGAGCTGGTGCCCGTGCTCGTCGAGCAGTGGTCCGGGAGCAGGCCGGCCACGGCCTTGGCGGGCGTCAAGGCGATGCTCACCGAGGTCTGGACCGGGATGGCGACCCCGGTCCCGGCCCCCGCCCGGAGTTTGAGGCGCCTGCGGCGCGGCCTGGCGGTCGGTGCCGCCGCCGTCGCCGTGCTCACCTTGGCGGGCACCGCGGCCGTGGCCGCCCCGTCCGCCTTGGAGGCCCTGGCCGGGGGCGTCACCGGTGATCAGGGCGGGCAGAGCGGCCAGGCCGGTGACGACGGAGGCGGGGACGGGAGCGTGGGCGCCGACGGCGCCGACAGCGGCGGCGCCGAGGACTCCGACGGCGGGGGCGGCGGTGAGGACGGCGACACCGGGGGCCGGGAGGACGGCGACACCGGGGGCCGGGAGGACGGCGACGCGCCTTCCGGGCCGCCGCCCGAGGCCGTCGACCAGGCCACCGACCAGGGGGTGGGCGCCGGCGCGGCGGTCGGTTCGGCCGACGGCACCATCGGGGTGTTCTCCGCTGACGGCGTCGCCACCCTGCACGCCAACGTCTACAACGTGGTGTCCGGCCCGGACGGTGTGCAGATCACGGTGAACGGCCAGTCGATGGGCGTCCGCGAGCAGGTGCCCTCGTTCGACCAGTCGAACTTCTACGTCATCGCCGACGGCGAGCGGATCGACCCCTCCCAGGCGTTCACCTATACACCGCAGCTCGACTACCCGATGGAGCAGGAGCCCAACGAGAACACCCTGGTGTTCCCCGGCGCCCCGGAGACGGGGCTGCTCGTCTTCCAGACCCCGGAGGTCGCCGGGGCGCAGCCCGGGCCGGTGGGGCTGTGCTACTCGACGGCCCAGGGCGCCTACTTCACGACGGACTACAGCCAGTGCACCTGAGCCCTCCTCTGCGCGCCTGAGGCCCGCCCCCCCGGATCGGCCGGGGAGGCGGGCCTCTCGGCGCCCCGCCTCCGCGCCCGCCGGGCGCTCCGGGCCCGTACGCAGCGACCACGGGGGATGACGGAGCGTATCCACGAGGTCACCGGCCCCGCGGGAGGCGGGACGCTTTTCGGCGCCGAACCGTCAATTTCCACACCTTCGGAATGCGCGTCCGCTTCCGGACACCGTCGATTTCAATTAACCGTCTGGACGGGACGGGTTTTTTATGGGCGCCGNGCCACGCGGGGCCGGGCCCCCCCCCTGCCGTAATGCGCATTACGGAACGGCCGCGCATACTTTCACCGCAAGATCGCCTCCGCGCGGAGTCCGCACGGACCCCCGGCGCCACCACGCCTTTTGAAGATCATTTAGGCGCCCTTGACAGTGCGATTTAGGCTTGCTTACGATGTGCTCGCCCGCATTCCGGAAAAGAAAGGGATTCCATCATGCGCTACATCCACTGATCGTACTCAGACCCTTGGCCGCACCTGCGGCCAAGGGTGCGGACGGTCTGGCCGGGCCCTTTCGACGCCCGCCCGTTTCCGGGCACTGAAGAGAGTGGAATTGGATACCCTTGAATCGCGCACGTACGATCTGAACCTCCGGTTCGCCGAATTCGTCGCCGAGCGCTCCGGGGAGGTCGCCGGGCACTTCGACCCGCTGGGGCCCGGCATGGCGGGGATCCGCCAGGCCCGGCTCTACTCCATCGGCGAGCACCTGCCCGTCCCCCCGGCCCTGCTCCCGCGCGAGGCGCTCGACGCCTTCGGCAGGGCCCACCGCGCCTTCCGCCGCGCCATGGACCTGGTCTTCGACCGGCGCATGGGCGCCTCCTGGGACACACTCGCCGACGAACTCGGCCTGGAGGCCCCCACCCGCCGCTACCTGCACGGCGACCGGCGCCCGCACTGGCTGACCGTCTCCCGGCCGGACGTGGTGCTCAACGGCGACCGGTTCACCGTGGTCGAGCCGAACGCCGGGTCCTCCTGCGGCGTGATGCCCGACGCCGACATCCTCGGCCGGCTCTTCGAGTCCGCCCCGGTCATCGGCGCGGAGCTGGAGCGCATGGGGGCGCGCCGCCCCAGCACGATGGCGGCCATGGCCGCCTACCTGCGCTCCCGCCTGCGCGCCGCCGGGGAGCCCGAGGACGGCCTGATCGTGGTCAGCGAGTTCGGCGAGCAGACGGTCGAGCACCCCTCCGGGATCCGCTTCGAGCTCAGCGACCCCGACTTCTACCACTGCGACGTCTTCGCCGGTGAGCTGCGGCGGCACGGCCTGCGGGCCGACGTCTGCGCGACCGAGGAGCTCGACGTCGGCGGGAGCGGGGTGGCCTGCCGCGGGGAGCGCTGCTCGCTGGTCTACCGGATCTGCGCCGAGGAGCCCGACCCGGTCGGCCACCTGCCGAAGCTCGCGCCGCTGCTGGAGGCCTGGCGGGACGGGCGGGTCGTGCTCGTCGACGACCTGGGCGACCAGATCGCGGGCAACAAGACCGTCCTGGCCCCGCTGTCGGAGGAGCTGCACGCCGGACGGCTGCCCGCCGCCCTCACCGCGGCCCTGGACGGGTTCGTCCCCTGGACGCGCATCGTCCGGGACGGGCCCACGTCCTTCCGCGGGGAGACGGTCGACCTGCTCCGGTGGTGCGTGCGCGAACAGGACGCCCTGGTGCTCAAGCCCGGCGCCGGATTCTGCGGGCGGGGCGTCCTCCTCGGTTGCGAGACGCCGGAGGAGGAATGGCGGTCCGCCCTCGACGAGGCCGAGAAGTCCTCGGAATGCTGGATCGTCCAGGAACTCGCCCGGAGCTCCCCGCACCCGGTGGCCGCGGTGCACGGGTCCGGCCTCGCCCGCGAGGAGACCTACGTCGACTACGGGTATTTCTCCGCGGGCGGCCGCGTCCCCACCGGAGCGGTCAGGAAGAACGCACCCGCCGGAGAGTTCACGCGCAAGGTGAAACGCTGCGGAATCGGTCCCGTCTTCTTCGTCTGAACGAAGCCGGAACACACCGCATTCCAGGATGGAAGAAACGGGTCGAACGCCGTAGAGAAGCGGAGGCCGTGCAATCGCGATGGAGATATTCTCACCATTGGGCCCCTCCATGCTCAATGACCCCTACCCGGTTTACGCGGCCCTGCGCGACACCGACCCGGTCCATTGGCACGAGGGCCTCAATGCCTGGATCATCACCCGCTACTCCGACTGCGAACGCGTCCTGGACGACGCGGAGGTGTTCGTCTCCGACCTGCGGCGGATCGGCGAGGACGTGCCCCCGGAGCTGCTCAGCCTGCAGACCGTCGACGGCGCCGACCACCACGCGCTGCGCGGCGCGGTCACCGACGCGGTCCGCGGGTTCGACCTGGGGGCGTGGCTGGAGGAGAGCCTGCGCATCGCCGACGAGCTCGCGCAGAAGGCCTCCGGCGCCGAGTTCGACTTCGCCGGCGACTTCGCCGAGCCCCTCGCCGCCGCGAGCATGTGCACCCTGCTGGGCATCCCCCTGGCGGCCGAGGACACCGGCTTCCGGTCCGCCCAGCGCGACCTGATGCTGAGCATGGACGCCGGGCTCGCCCCCGAGCGCGCGGAGGCCGGGGTGCGGGCGCGGGGCCGCCTGAGCGCCCTGATCGAGCGCGCCCTGGCCGACGGGACCGCGCGCGGCCCGCTGGCCCGGGTCGGCTCCGACCCGGGCGACCTGCACTCCCGCCAGCTCGTGAACTCGCTGCGGTCCATCCTGGTCGCCGGGTACTCCTCGGTCAGCAGCATGCTCGGCAACGCCGTCGCCGCGCTGACCGCCGACCCGGACGGCCCTCGCGCCGCGCGCAGGATCACCCCGGGCCTGCTCCACGAGCTCATCCGCTACGACGGCCCGGTCCAGGCCGAGAGCCGCGGGGTGGTGCGGGACGTCACGCTGGGCGGCCGCCGCCTGCGGCGGGGCGCGGAGGCCGTGGTCGTGCTCGGTTCGGCCAACCACGACGAGCGGGCCTTCCCCGAACCGGACCGGCTGCGCCCCGGCCGCCGCTCCCGGGGCCACCTCGGGTTCGGGCGCGGCCCCCACGCCTGCCTCGGCTCCCACATGGCGCTGCGGCTGGGCACCGCCGTCCTGGGCCGGCTGACCGAGGGCGCGCGCCTGGTGCGGACCGGGGACCCGGTCCGGCGCCCCACCGCCACCCTTCGCGGGCTCGACCGCATCCCCCTGCGCCTGGAGCCGGCGCCGGGCCCCGACACAGACGACCGGAGGAGCACATGAGCACCGTGGACGACTGGCCGCAGGCGCCGGTCCTGCGCGACCTTCCCCAGGTGGCCCGCCTCGACCGCGCGTTCGATCCGCACAGGCTGGTCACCGAGCTGCAGAACCTCCAGGAGTCGGCCTCGTGGACGCAGCCGCGCATCCTCTCCGGGGAGGGCGTCGGGAGCTACGTGACCGACCTCGACTGGAAGACGCTGCCCCTGCGCAGCATCGGGGGCGACGCCGACCGGACGGACCCGGGCGGGCCGTCGCTGGAGGACTTCGCCGACACGCACTGGTTCAAGCACGTGCCCTACCTGGGCGAGATCGTCGACGCGATCCCGGCCCCCAAGGGCTGTGTCCGGCTCATGGCCCTGGGGCCCGGCGCCCAGAGCCCGCGGCACTGCGACACCAAGCTCGGGCTCCCCTGGGGCATGGTGCGGCTGCACGCGCCCGTCGTCACCCTGCCCGAGGCCACGCTGTCCTTCGGCGCCGACACCTACACGTGGCAGCCGGGGAGCCTCTGGTACGCCGACTTCACCCGCCTGCACCAGGTGCAGAACCGCGGGACGAGTACGCGGATCCACCTCGTCATCGACTGCCTGGTCACCGAGCGCCTGATGGAGCTCTTTCCGGAGGAGTTCCGCACCGCCCCGGTGCTCCGGAGCACCGTCTTCGAGCCCGAGGCCCCCGTCCGGCAGGACCCGCTCCCCCACGGCCGCATCCGGTTCCCCCTGCCCGCCGCGTTCACCTCGTTCGAGGAGGACGACGAGCGCTTCCTCGGGCAGGAGTCCCCGCTGGACGCCGAGATCGGCGAGCACGACGGGCACGCCGCGCTGTTCGTCGACGGCGAGCCGCGCTTCCGCCTGGTGCCCGTCGGCGGCGGCGAGTACCGGTTCGCGGGGTGGCGCCGCGAGCGGACCCTCGAACCCTCCGGTGACGCCCACGGCCCCGTGGTCGTCGCCCGCGTCCGGTCGGGCGCGGCGGAGCGGAGCCTGCGCATCCCGGCGGCCGAGTCCGCCCGGTGATGCACAGAACCCCCGGTCCCACCCCGCCCCGGCGCCGACGCGCCGGAGTCGGGCCACCTGGCGAAGGGAGGTGAACCCATGCCGGTCGACAAGGTCGTCCTCAAGTCCGCGGCACCGCAGAGCTCGGAGCCCATGATCCGGAGCGCCGCGACGCCGATGATCCGGAACGCTGCGACGCCCATGATCCGGAGCGCTGCCGCGCCCATGATCCGGAGCGCCGCGACGCCGATGATCCGGAGCGCCGCGACGCCCATGATCCGAAGCGCCGCACACTGACCCGCGCGGTCACGGCGGCACAGAAGAGAACCGGCCGGGGCGGCGCCGACGCGCCGCCCCGGCCGGGAAGGGGAGGACCATGCGCATCGCGCTGGTATCGATGCCCTGGCAGCTGCTCGACGTGCCCTCGCTGGCCCTGGGCATCCTGCACGGCCGCGTGCGCGACACCCGGCCGCAGGACGGGGTCACCGAGTTCCACGAGGGCCTGGCCTGGGCGGAGTTCCTGCTGGAACGCAGCGGGGGCGGGATCACGCCCTTCGCCTACACCGACGTCGCCGAGGAGGGGCTCCCGCACGGCCTGGGCGACTGGGTCTTCTCCGGGGCGCTGTACGGCGACCCGGACTGGCGCCGGGACAGGCTGGAGGCCTACGCCGCCGAGCAGGGCATCGGCATCGGGCACGTGCTGGCCATGCGCGCGCACGCGGACGCGTTCGTCGCGTCCTGCACGGAGCGGATCCTGGCGGCCGCGCCCGACGTCGTCGGCTTCACCACGACCTTCATGCAGAACGTGCCGAGCCTGGCCGTGGCCCGGCGGATCAAGGAGGCCCGCCCCGGGGTCCTGACCGTGATGGGCGGCGCCAACTGCGACGGCCCGATGGGCGAGGCGCTGCACCGCAACCACGGCTTCGTCGACTTCGTCGTCCGGGGCGAGGGCGAACTCGCCTTCCCCGCGCTCTTGGACCACATCGACCGCGGGACCGACCCCGCCGAGGTGAACGGCGTGTGCTGGCGCGACGGGCCGCGGGCGGTCGCCAACCCGCAGGCGGAGGCCGTCGTCCCGCCGCGGAGCATCCCCGCCCCCGACTTCGACCAGTGGCGGCGGGCCCTGGACACCTCCGCCGTGCGCCCCTACGTCGAGCCGAAGCTCGTCCTGGAGAGCGCGCGGGGCTGCTGGTGGGGCGAGAAGCACCAGTGCACCTTCTGCGGGCTGAACGGCTCCTACATGGAGTTCCGCAGCAAGTCCCCCGACCAGGTCTGGGAGGAGGTGGCGGGCCTCGTGGAGCGCCACCGGATCCTCGACATCATCATGGTGGACAACATCATCGACATGGAGTACTTCAAGCGGCTCCTCCCCCGGTTCGCCGAGAGCGGCTGGGACCTGCGGGTGCACTACGAGGTCAAGTCCAACCTCAAGAAGAGCCAGGTGGAGCTGCTCGCCGACGCCGGGGTGCTGCACATCCAGCCCGGGATCGAGAGCCTCGGCTCCCGGGCGCTGCAGATCATGGACAAGGGCGTGAGCGGGGGCCGCAACGTGCGCCTCCTGCGCGACTCGCAGACGCACGGGCTCACGGTCAGCTGGAACTACCTGTACGGCTTTCCCGGCGAGTCCGACGCCGACTACCTCGACGTGCTCGGCCAGGTCTCGGCGCTGGTCCACCTGCAGCCGCCGGGCGGGGCCTCGCGCATCGCCCTGGAGCGCTTCAGCCCCTACTTCGAGCGGCCGGAGCTGGGCATGGACCGGCGGTCCCCGTCAGTGGTCTACGGGCACGTCTACGACCTGCCCGAGAGCGAGCTGGAGGACCTGGTCTACCTGTTCGACACGCCCGAGCGGGGCATCGCCGGGCCGGTCGAGGAGTGGCTGCACGAGGCGGTGCGGTACTGGCAGGCGGCCCACCCGGTCTCCCGGCTGGAGATCGCCGCCGAGGCGCCCGAGGAGCTGGTGCTGCGCGACCGCCGCTGCGGCTGGCCCGCCCGCGACCACCGGCTGGACGGCTGGCAGGCCCTCGCCTACCGCCTGCTCGACCAGGGGCGCACGCTCAAGGCCCTCGGCGCGGAACTGCACGCGCGGGGGAGGCCGATCCCCGGCGACCGGCTCGGGGACTGGGCGGCCGACCTGTACGCCAGGGGCCTGGTCTTCAAGGACGGGGACACCTACGTGGCCCTGGCGACCGAGGGCGGGCCGGTCCGCGTCGGGGCCGCCGACGGCGCGCTCGCGGCGGAGCCCGTATGACCCGCCGGGACGCGGCCGGGCCCGCGATCGCGGCGGCCCTGGCGCCGGTGCCGGACCACCGGCTGCACGAGGACGGGTCGGTCGAACTCCTCCGGCCGGTGGAGCTGGGGGCCGACCCGCTCCTGACGGCGCACGTCGTCCGGCTCCTCCGCGAGTGCCAGGCCCACCGGGTGGCCGTCACCTGGCGGGCGCGGGTGCGCGAGGGCTTCGACACCGCCCCCTTGCACCACCTTCCGCCGCCGGTACCGGAGGCGCCGCCGGAGGACGCCTGTCCGCAGGGCGAGCGGTGGCGGGCGGCGCACCGGTACGGCTCGTTCTACTACCGGGTGGGCCCCTCCTTCCTGCTCGTCAAGGATGCGCGCGATCCGGACGCGGTCGCCGCCTTCACCCTGGACCGCCCCGAGCACGTGCGCGCCTTCACCGGCGCCCTGGCCCCGGTCCGGCCCGAGGCGGTCGAGGGGGCGCCGCGGGAGGCTGTGGACGCCCTCCTCGACGAGGGGCTGCTGCTGGCGTCGGGCGCGTACACGGTGGCGCTGCCGCCGAGGATGCTCCACTGGCCGGTCCCCTACAACGCGGTATAGCGCGGTATAGGGGGTGTTGCGCGGGTCATGGCCGGAGAAAGGCACTGGCGGCGTCATGTCCATCGCAAGGCCGGGGAGGAGAACCCGTCAGGAGGCTGTCGACCGATGAGAACGCAGCGAGGGGCGTGCCCGGGCGCCGCGCGGTAGGGCCGCCCAGGAAAAACGCCCTACCCGTCTCCGCCACCACGCCGCCGCCCCGCCGCCGCCCCGCCGCAGAACCCTGAGAAGAGGACCATGACCGGGCCGTCCCGCGACCGCACGAGAGCAGGCGGGCGCCCCTCCCTGGGGGCGCCCTTCCTCACGTTCTGGGCAGGCTACTCGGCGAGCAACCTGGCCGACGGCGTGCTGCTCACCGCGCTCCCCCTGCTGGCGGTCGCCCTCACCGACGACCCGCTGCTCATATCGGGGCTGACGGCGGTCTGGTACCTGCCGTGGCTGCTGTTCGGCCTTCCGGCGGGCGCCCTCGCCGACCGGCTGCCGCGGCTGCGCTCCATGGCGGCGGCCATGGCGGCGGCCAACGCCGTCCGCGCCGCCATCGGCCTGGCGCTGTTCCTGCTCACGCTCTTCGGGTACGCGAACATCCTGCTGCTCTATACGGCGATGTTCCTGCTGGTGACCTGCGAGACGCTGTACGACACCGCAGGCAAGGCGGCCCTGCCGCAGCTCGTCGACCGCCCCGCGCTGGACCGCGCCAACGGTCGGCTCGAAGCCGGGCGGAGCGTGGCCGAGGACTTCCTGGGCAGCCCCGCGGCCGGACTGCTCTTCGCCGTGGCCGCGGCGCTGCCGTTGGCCCTGAACTCGGGCATGTACCTGGCGAGCGCCCTCGTCCTGCTGGCCGTCGTCCCCCGGCGGCGGAGGGAGGGGGCGCCCCGGGCGGTCCCGCGGGCCGCTCAGGCCCCCCGCCCCCGGGACACGGGCGCGCGGCCACCGGACGGCCCCGACCCGGCTCCAGGGGCGCCTGCGGGCCTGTTCCGGGAGACGGCCGCCGCGCTCGCGTTCATCCGGCGCACCCCGGACCAGCGGACGCTCCTGCTGTCGGCCGTGGTCGCCGCCGCCGCTGCCGCCGTGTTCAACGCGGTGCTCGTCATCTACGCCGTCGACGCCCTCCACGTGCCGGAGCGCTTCTACGGCGTCTTCCTCAGCGCCGCGGCGGTCGGAGCGCTGGCCGCCGCGGTGGCGGTCGAGACGGCCGCCGCGCGCCTGAGCCGGTCCGTCCTGCTGGTGGGGGGCCACGCGCTGCTCGCCCTGGCGCTGGGCTCGCTCGCGCTGGCGACCGGATTCCTCACCGGGGCCCTGGCGCTGGCCGCCGTCAGCTTCGCCATCACCGTCGTGAACATCCAGGCGGTGACCGTCCTGCAGAGCATCACCCCCAACCACGTGCTGGGGCGCGTGGTGAGCGTCCGCCGCACCCTGACGCGCGGGCTGAGCCCGCTCTTCGCCGTCGGGGGCGGGCTGCTCGCCCGCGTCGACCTCCACCTGCCCATGTTCGTCGCTGGCGGGGCCGCGCTGGTGGTCCTCGCCGTCTTCGGCAGGGCCCTGGCGGCGGCCGCGCGCGGCTCCGAGAGGCCCGCGCCGGTGTGAGCGACACGCGGACGCGGCCACTTCCGGTCATACGGCGGCGCGGCATACCTCCGGACAATCCGGGGCACAAGTACCGCAACACCGGCAACCCCCGCGACAGACCCCCCACAACCCCACAAACGTCGCCCGCGCGGACGGTCGGGTCCCGAACCCTGGGACTCCGCCGTCCGGCCCGACTGCGGAGAGTAGCGACGCTGCACCCGAGCGACGATCCAGGAGCCCCCATGACCCACTCGTCTCCCCTCACCGTCCTCATCGCCGACGACGATCTCGTCTTGCGCGCCGGACTCGCCGGCACCCTTCAACGCGGGTCCGGCCTCACCGTCGTGGAGACGGCGAGCGGCGCCGAGGCCGTCAAGATCGCGGAGGAGACCGGCCCCGACGCCGCGCTGGTCGGCGCCCGCATCCCCGCGCTCGGCGCCTCCGGGGCGGTCAAGGACCTCTCGGCGGTGGCGCCGGTGGTCCTGCTCGCATTCCCCGGCGACGGGGAGGCCGTCCGCGAGGCGCTGGCCCAGGGCGCCACCGCCTCCCTGGTCTACGGATCGTTCACCCCGCCCGAGCTGGCCGAGGCGGTGCGGGCGGTGGCCCGCTCCGGGGCCGGGCAGGACGAGGTGGACGCGATCACCGGCGTGCGCGGCCCGGCGGCGGCCGCGGCGCTGCGCGCCGACAGCGGACTGACCGGGCGCGAGGCCCAGGTGCTGCGCCTGGTGGCGGGCGGCATGTCGAACGCGATGATCGCCGACCACCTGGTGGTGTCGGAGAAGACCGTCAAGAACCACATCAACCACATCTACGCCAAGCTGCACGTGCGCAACCGCACGCAGGCCATCGAGCGCTGGCGCGCGTCGGAGGCCGTCGGCGTCTGAGCGGCCGGTGCAGGGCCCCACGCGCCTTCCGGGCGGCGCCGGGGCCGATGGGCCCGAGGCACACCCCGCCCATCCGGGGGCGGTCGGCGGGGTGTGCGTCCCGCGGGGGACGGACGCGGCCCGGACGGATGCGGCCGGAATGGGCCCGGCACAGGGCCGGTACAGGGCCGGTACAGGGCCCGGCGGCAGGAGGGCCGTGGGCCCTCCCCGACTCCGCACACCCGATTCGCGACGGATCGCGCGGAGTTCTCTAGAGTGAGGGACCCCTGCCCCCGCGTCGCCGCCGGAACCGCCGGCGCCGCCCCGTTCCCTCCGTCCGAAGGTGTCCCGTGCAGACCGGAGAGCCCTCGCACCGGCCGATCCGCCGGTTCGCTCCCCTGTTGGCCGCCGTCGCCGTCCTCGCCGCCCCCGCCTGCACCGGCCCCGCGGCGGACGGCCCCGGTGGGACCGCCGAGCAGCAGGGGGCCGAGGACCGGGTGTTCGACCCGCCCACGGAGTTCGACACCGGCGGGGGCGTCGAGATCGACCTCGGCGCCGGCTCGCGCGCCGAGGGGCGTGCGCTGCGCCCCGCCATGGACGGCGGCACCGTCTACTACGGCGACGAGGACGGCCTGCACGCCGTGGACGCCCAGGGCGGCCGCGAGCTGTGGTCGGTGCCCACCCGCCAGCCGGTCGTGGACACCCGGGCCGACAGCGCCGTGCTCGCCGAGATCGGCGGCCGTGCCGTGGTCGTGGGCGCCTTCGAGACGCGCAACCCCGGCCGCGGCAGCGCCGTGCCGCAGGAGCGTCTGGAGGTCCTGGTGGCCGACGCCNGGTGGCCGCCGCCCGCAACGGCGAGCCGCTGTGGCGGGCCGAGCACATCCCCGCGGGCCCCCCGCCCGACCCCGCGGACGTGTTCGCGGTGGGCGCCGACGACGACGCCGTCGTGGTCTCCTACGGCACGGCCGTCGCCTTCTCCCCCGGCGACGGCGGCCTGCTGTGGACCGACCCCGGCATGCGCCCCGGGGCGCTCGCCGAGGGCACCGTCGTCGGCTGGTCGGCGGCCGGGGCGGAGGAGGACGCGGAGGGCCCGGGGGCCGCGGGGGTGCTCGCGGCCGCGGGCTCGGCCGACGGCGCCCGCCGGTGGAGCCTGTGGGAGGCGGAGGACGGCCAGGGCGGCGCCGGGAGCCGCCCCCTGCGGATCTCCCCCATGGGCGGCTCCCGGCTCCTCGTGGGCCGCGAGGCGCCCCCGGAGACGGGCGCGGAGCCCGCCCCCGAGTGGGCGGTGGTCGACGCCGCGGCGGGCGAGGTCGCCTACTGGACCGAGCGCCTGAGCGACCAGGTGTGCCGCTACGACGCGCAGTCGATGCTGGTGTGCTGGAACGGCGGCCGCACCTCCCCCGAGGTGGACGTCTACACCGCCGAGGGCGGGGACCGCCTGTGGAACGACCCCGGCTTCGGCGGCGGGGTGCCGACCGGCATCCGGGGCGTGTGGCACGGGGTCGTCTACACCGACAAGGGCCTGAACGGCGGCTCCCCCGGGATATACAGCCTGGACTTCCAGAACGACCTGGAGCTGGACCCCGGGACGGCGCCGGACCTGACCGACGGCGTGGTGGGGCTGCGGTTCGCCGAGGACGGGACCGCCACCGCCTACCCCGCCGTGGCCTGACCGCCGGGCGGCCGCGGTCCGACGGGCCGGTGTGGCCTGATCCGCAATCGGGGCCGGACCCCGCCGCGGCGGCGTTTTCCCGGTCCCCGAGCGCATATCGTCGGCACCGCATATCGTCGCCTCGGAAGGGTCCCCCGCCCCGGCCCGAGACGTCACCGGTGTGCGGGACGATCCGTGGGTGCCGCGGGCCCCGTGGCCGCCGCAGGCGAGGGCCGCGCGGCTTCGTCGGGTGTGCGGCTGTGGAGGTGCGCAGATGGTTGACGGGATCCCCGAACCGCTCCCCTTGGAGGGGCTCGGTCCCACGGAGGGCGGGTCCCCCGGAATCGACCCGGCCGATACCTGGGTCGCGCTGGACTTCGAGACGGCCAACGAGGACAACGGCAGCGTGTGCCGCGTCGGCATGGTCCGCGTCCGCGGCGGCCGCGTCGCCGAGCGCCACCTGGAGTACGTCCGGCCGCCCGCGCCCGCCGACTGGTTCGACCCCGCCCTGGCGCCCTACAACGGCGGCGTCACCGCCGAGGACGTGCGCGACGCCCCCGAGTGGCCCGAGGCGCTCAAGCGCATCACCGCCTTCGCCGGGGAGGACCCCGTGGTGGCGCACTGGGCCCGCATGGAGATGGACGTCATCGACCGCGCCTGCGCCTACACCTCGGTCGACGTTCCGGAGCTGCGCTTCTGCTGCTCCTACGTGCTGGCCGACGCCGTGTGGCCGGACAGCCGCAACCACAAGCTGCCCACGCTGTGCGAGCGGATCGGCTTCCCGCTGGACCACCACAACCCGCTGTCCGACGCCGAGGGCAGCGCGGAGATCGTGCTGGCGCTCATGCGCGAGCGGGGCGCCCGCACCCTCCAGGAGCTGTACTCGGCGGAGAACGTCCTGCCGGGCCGCATGTCCCCGGGGCAGCGTCCGCTGTGGTGCCGCAGGCGCGACCGGCCCCAGCGGCCCGACGGCCGCTTCGCGCGGTGGAGCGAGCACAGCAGGGCCGAGCCGCCCGCCCCCGACCTGGACGCCGACCCCGACGGCCCGCTGTACGGCGCGGTGGTCTGCCTGAGCGACACCCGGCGCGACAAGATCGAGCTGTGGGGCGAGATCGCCGCCGTCGGCGGCGCCATCGCCAAGAACGTCACCAAGAAGGTCACCGTGCTGGTGGTGGGCGACCACGCCCAGGCCACCAGCAAGCGCCGCAAGGCCGAGGAGTACCGCGCCAAGGGCCAGGCCATCACCATCATCGACGAGGCCGAGCTGGAGCAGATTCTGCGCGAAGGGGCGTGAGCGCACCCCGGGGGGCCGGGGAGCGCGAAACGGTGCGGCCCCGCCCCGAGACGGTCTCGGGGCGGGGCCGCACCGCTGTGTCACGGCGGGCGCCTCGGGCCGGGGGCCGTGCGCCCGGCCCGGGGGCTACCGCTGGGGCAGCTCGGTCCAGCCGATGTCCTCGTAGTGCCAGTTGGACTGCAGGCCGGGGCCGCCGACGTTGGCCAGCCCGTCGGCCACCGCGTAGGTGCCGGTGCGCTGGAAGAACGGGATGCCCTGGCCGTTCTCCCACAGCAGCGCGTCGATCTCGTTGGCCAGCTTGCCGTACTCCTCCGGGTCGACCGTCTGGCGGAGCTCGTCGAACTTCTCGTTGATCTCGTCGGTGGAGGTCCGGGCGTTGTTGTTGCCCCAGTCCTCGCCGTCCTCGTCGAACGGGCCGGTGAAGTTCTCGAAGCTCTCCCCGACGTAGGGGGTGGTGCCGACCTGGACGAAGGAGGCCAGCTCGAAGTCGCCGGTGTAGATGTGGTCGTTGAAGAACGCCTCGGTCGGGATCGAGTCGGTGGTGACCTTGATGCCGACCTCGCCCAGCATCTCCTTGGTGACCTCGGCCTCGGACTCGCACGCCTTCACGCCGGCCGGGCAGAAGTAGCGCATCTCCAGCTCTTCGCCGTCCTCGTTGGTGCGCACCTCGGCGTCGCCGTCGAGGGTCCAGCCCGCCCCGTCCAGGAGCTCCCGGGCCCGGTCCTGGTCCTGCTCGCCCAGGTCGCCGGAGTTGTCCTGGAAGGCGGGGTCGGAGGAGCGCAGCAGGCGGTTGGCGGTGGGGTCGCTGGGCCAGTTGATGCCCTCCAGGGAGAGCTGGGCCAGCGCGCTCCGGTCGATGCCGAGCATGACGGCGTGGCGCACGTCGACGTCGGACAGCATCGGGCTGTCGGCGTTCATCTCGATGTACCGGTAGCCGTTGTCGATGGCCTGGGTGACGTGGCCGTCCTCGCGGGAGGACGCCGTCTCGTAGGTCGAGGCGGTGTAGCCGACGTAGAAGGCGTCGATCTCACCGTTGGCGAAGGCCTGCGCCTGGCCCTCGGGGTCGCCCGGCTGGAAGTGGATCTCGTCCAGCAGCGCCTTCTCGCCCCACCAGTCGTCGTTGCGCTCAAGGATGACCGTGTCGGACTTCTTGTCGATCTCCTTGAAGTCGAACGGCCCGGCGGTGATGGGGATGTCGTTCATGTAGTCCTCGTTGAACTTGTCGGCGTCCTCCATCACCTCCTTCGGGTAGAGCTGCTCGAAGAGCATGCCGTACTCGGCGAACGGCTCGGAGAAGGTGACGGTGAACTCGTACTCGTCCGCCCCCTCCTCGATGTCCTCGACGCTCTGGTAGGCGTACACCTCACCCGGGGCGCCGAAGTCGCCGTCCTCCTGCCCGGACAGCGTCTTCCACTGCTGCTCGTAGTCCTCCCAGGTGATCGGCTCGCCGTTGGACCACTCGGCGTCCTTGTTGAGCACGAAGGTCATCTCCGTGCCCTCGTCGTTCTGCTGGAAGTCCTCGACGTAGGCGGGGTTGGGCTCGGCCTCGCCCTTGTCGGTGTAGCGGAAGGCGCTGGGCATGACCGCCTTGAGGATGTCGAGCGCCGCCGCCAGGTTGCCGTCGGTGTGGTGGCTCATGAACTGCTCGATGGCCTGGGAGCTGCCCCAGATGAAGATGCCGCCCTCTTCGAGCTCCTCGCGCGGCTGCGGGTTGAGGTCGGAGGCCGCGATGTCCTCAAGGGACGGGGCGTCTCCGCCGCCGCCGTCATCGCCTCCGCCGCCGCACGCGGTGGCGGCCAGCGCCAGCGCCAGGACCGGAGCGGCGTAGGCCGCTGTCCGTCTCGTACGCATAACTGCTCATTCCTCCTTGGATTGCCGGCCGCGGCCGGAGCGGGGGATGCGGGGGATCACAGGACGCTGCGCCCCTGCGCGTAGTGGCAGGCGGCGGCGTGGTCGTCCTCGCCGGTGGGCTCCAGGTCCGGGGAGATTTCGAGGCAGGGGGTGCGCTCGGCCCCGGTGAGCCCGGCGAACTTGGGGCAGCGGGGGCGGAACCGGCAGCCCGACGGGGGATCGGCCGGGCTCGGCAGGTCGCCCTCCAGCACGATGTGCGACCGGGCGCGCTCCTTCTCCGGGTCCGGGACCGGGATCGCGGACAGCAGCGCCTGGGTGTAGGGGTGGGCCGGGTTGCCGAAGATCCGCCCGACCTCGCCGATCTCCACGATCCGCCCCAGGTACATCACGGCGACCCGGTCGGCGATGTGCCGCACCACCGACAGGTCGTGCGCCACGAACAGGTAGGACAGGCCGAGCCGCACCTTCAGCTCTTCGAGCAGGTTGATGACCCCGGCCTGGATGGACACGTCGAGCGCCGAGACCGGCTCGTCCAGCACCAGCAGGCGCGGCTCCAGCGCGAGGGCGCGGGCGATGCCGATGCGCTGGCGCTGCCCGCCGGAGAACTCCTGGGGGTAGCGCCCGGCGTGCGCCGGGTCCAGCCCGACCAGGTCGAGCAGCTCGTTCACCCGCGCGCGCAGCCGGTCCTTGGGGTGGTTGTGCGTGCGCAGCGGCTCGGCCACGACGTCGAAGACGAGCATGCGCGGGTCCAGGGAGCTCATCGGGTCCTGGAAGACGACCTGCACGTCGCGGCGGACGGCGAAGCGCTCGCGCGCGCTCATCGTGCCCGAGCGCCGCCCCAGCAGGTCGACCGTCCCGCCCTGCGGGCGCTCCAGGCTGAGGATCTCCATGAGCGTGCTGGACTTGCCGCAGCCGGACTCGCCGACCAGGCCCAGCGTCTCGCCCTCGGCGATGTCGAAGCTGACCCCGTCGACGGCGTAGACGGTGCCCACGCGGCGCTTGAACACCGCGCCCTTCATCAGCGGGTGGTGCTTGACCAGCCCGTCGACCTGCAGCACGGTCTCCCGGTCGGCGCGGCGGGTGCGGACCCCGGCGGCCTCGCCGAAGTCGGGCACGGGGTAGACGTCGGCGGCGGTCCACCCCTCGCGCTCGATCTCGGGGGCGCGGATGCACGCGGCGGTGTGCCCGCCCCCGCCGACCTCCAGCAGCTCCGGCTCCTCGGCGCGGCACTCGTCGGTGGCGATGGGACAGCGCGGAGAGAACGGGCACCCGGGCGGCAGGTCGCTCAGCGAGGGCGGGTTGCCCTCGATGGGGACCAGCGGGGCGTGCTCATCGGTGTCCAGCCGGGGCACCGATCCGAGCAGGCCCATGGTGTAGGGCATGCGGGTGCGGTAGTAGACGTCGTCGACGGCGCCGACCTCGACCGGCCGCCCGGCGTACATGACCAGCATGCGGTCCACGAGCCCGGCGACCACGCCCAGGTCGTGGGTGATCATGACGATGGCGGCGCCGGTCTCGCGCTGTGCGGCCTTGAGCACCTCCAGGATCTGGGCCTGGATGGTGACGTCGAGCGCGGTGGTGGGCTCGTCGCAGATGATGACGTCGGGGTCGTTGGCGATCGCGATGGCGATCATGACGCGCTGGCGCATGCCGCCGGAGAACTCGTGCGGGAACGCCTTGGCGCGCTGGGCGGGGTTGGGGATGCCCACGAGGTCGAGCAGTTCCACCGCGCGCTCGGCGGCCCGCTCCTTGGTCATCTTGGGGTTGTGGACCCGGACCGCCTCGATGATCTGGTCGCCGACGGTGTACACGGGGGTGAGCCCGGACAGGGGGTCCTGGAACACCATGGCGATCCGGTTGCCGCGCTTGGCGGACATGGCCTTGTCGTCCAGGCCGAGCAGCTCCTCGCCGTGGAGCCGGATGGAGCCGCTGACGCGCGCGTTGTCGGGCAGGAGCCCCATGGCGGCCATGGAGGACACCGACTTGCCCGAACCGGACTCGCCGACGATCCCCAGGATCTCGCCGCGCCGCACGCTGTAGCCGACGCCGCGCACCGCCCTGACGTCGGGTTCCCTGCCCCGTCCGGGGAAGGTGACGTGCAGGTCCTCGATCTCCAGGACCGGCACGTCGGTCTCGGCGGCCTCCGGGCCGCCGGTGCCGTTCGCGGTGATGGTCTCGGTCATGTCTCCTTCTCCCCCTAGGCCCGGCGCTTCGACTGCGGGTCGAGGGCGTCGCGCAGCCCGTCCCCGATCAGGTTGACGGCCAGGACCAGCAGCACGAGCAGGCCCGTGCTGAACACGAAGGTCCACGGATGGGTGACGGCCTGGCCGGCCCCGTCGGAGATGAGGGAGCCGAGTGAGACGTCGGGCGGCTGCACACCGAAACCGAAGTAGGAGAGGCTGGTCTCGACGATGATGGCCGAGCTGACGTTGATCGTGGCGTCCACGATCAGCAGCGAGGACATGTTCGGGATGATGTGCCGGAAGATGATCTTCCAGGCGGGCACACCCATGTACCGGGCGGCCAGCACGTACTCGCGCTCCTTGAGGGAGATGGTCATGCCGCGCACCATCTTGGCGGTGACCATCCACAGGAACGCCGCCAGCAGCGCGACGAACACCACCCAGCCCTGGTCGCGCAGGACCGGGTAGAGGATCGCCAGGATCAAGAAGCTCGGGAGCACCAGCAGCAGGTCGGTGATCCACATCAGGACCCGGTCGGTGACGCCGAGGAAGTACCCGGCGAAGGCGCCCACGACGGCGGCCACCATGGTGGACAGCACCGCCACCAGCAGGCCGATGATGACCGACTTCTGCAGGCCGACCATGGTGCTGACGAAGACGTCGCGGCCGGTGTTGTCGGTCCCCCACCAGTGGTCGGGCGAGGGCGGCTGCAGGAAGGCGGCGTAGTCGCGCTCGCCGAAGTCCCACGGGCTCAGCAGCGGGCCCACCCAGGCCATGACGACCATCAGCACGATGGTCACGACGCCGAACACGACGCGGCGCGTCTGAAGCATCTGGCGCAATACGGAGGACCAGCGGCCCGGGGTGCGGGCCGGCGACGGTCCCTCGACGGGCGCGTCCGGGGCGAGCTCTGCGGACATGCTCATCGGATGGGCTCCTGGGCGGGGGTCGGGGGCGCGGTGCGCCCGGTCGGTGCGCTGTTCTGCCCGGCCATCAGCCCACCCTCACCCTCGGGTCGAGCCAGGCGTAGAGCAGGTCCGACAGGAACGCCGCCGCCATCACGCACACCGCCATGAAGCAGGAGACCGCGACGACGGCGTGCACGTCGTTGGTGACGATGGAGTCGATCAGCCAGGACCCCATGCCCTTCCAGTTGTAGACCTTCTCGGTGAAGGTGGTCCCGGCCATCATCACGCCGAAGGTGAAGGTGAAGTAGGTGACCGTGGGGATCAGCGCGGTGCGCAGGGCGTGCTTGAGCAGGGCCGCGCGCCGGGTCAGCCCCTTGGCGCGGGCGGTGCGCACGAAGTCCGACCCCAGGACGTCGAGCATCATGTTGCGCTGGTAGCGGCTGAACACGGCGAACTGGCCGAGCGCCAGGGCCACCGTCGGCAGGAACATGTGCTTGGCCCGGTCCCAGAGGGTGCCGAAAAACCCGGCGTCCAGACTGGGGGTGGCCTCCCCGTTGAACACCAGGAGCTGCTCTCCGGCGGCGTCGTTCAGCCAGATCGCGAGCACCTGCAGGGAGATGGCCACGACCACGGCGGGCACGGCGAGGACGGTGAAGGCCGCGCCGGTCGACAACTGGTCGAACCACCCGTACTGCTTGACCGCCGCGTAGGCGCCGATGGCCACGCCCGCGGTGGCGCCCAGGACGGTGCCCGCGACGATCAGGCGCAGCGAGACCAGGACGCGGATCTCCATCTGGTCGTTGACCGAGCCGCCGGTGACGGTCTTGCCGAAGTCACCGGTGACGACGTCGCCGGCCCAGACCATCCACCGCTCGGCCAGCGGGGTCTTGTCGTTGAGGTTGAGCTCGTCCAGGCGTGCGTCGACGGCGGCCTCGGTGGGGCGCGGGCTCTGGTTCTCGTAGTTGACGCGGGGGCTCAGCGCGGAGGCCGCCAGCAGGTAGGCGCAGGTCGTGGCCACGACGATCAGGACCAGATAGTTCACTAGTCGTCTGACCAGGAACAACCACAAAGTGGGCCTCCTACCCTGCGCGGAGCGGCGCGCGCCGAGCGCACCGGTGCGTCGGAGGCCGCCGGACGCGCGGGGGACCGGAGCCGCGGGGAGCTCCCCCGCGACCGCGGGCGATCAAGGGGGTGGGGATCCCGTGCGCCACCGGCGAGGTTCGCTCCCGACGACCACCGAAACGTGCTTTTCATCCGATTCACGATCCGTGCCCGGAATTTCAACGAGTGTGCTGGATCACAGGACACCGACCGGTCACCGTGACATCAAGAAAGCACAACGAGCGGCAGATCGTCCAATTTCAATGGACCCCGGGCGCCCTTCCGTCTCATGGCGTCCCAGCGCACAGGCGGATGTCCGAAATTGCGGCCTCCGGGCCCGGAATGCGGGCGGCGGGCCGCCCCTCCATGATCATCCCGCCGCACGTCGGCACGGACGCGGACACCCCGGCCCCGGAGTGGGGACTCTTCCCCAGAAGAGGCCCCACCCCCGATCCGGCGCTCCGATATCGGCCGTTCCCGCGACCGTTTCCGCCGTTGTTAGCGTGCACTTACTTGCGGCCCCGGCATTACGGCGCACGCCCTCCGAAGGCGTCGACACCGGCCCGGACGCCGCATGGCGTGCCCGCGCACCACGCCCCAGGGGATGATGCGTGAATCATGGCCCGAGAAGGCACCGGCGGCGATGCGGCCGGGGAAAAGCCGGTCAGCGGACTGTCGACCGACGAGAACGCTGAGAACGCGTCGAGGGCCGCACCCGGGCCGCGCAGTGGGCCGTGATCCACACCACGCCCCTGGATCGTTGATGGGAACCCCTGCATCGGCTGCGGACATGCCGAGGGGCGCCCGTGGCCGGGGTGTGCCGGAAAGGCCGCGCGCCCTACGCCGCGAACGGGCACGACCGGCCGATCGGCGCCCCGGCCAAGCGGTCGCCGGTGGTCTTCGGCCAATGACCGGGGCACACACTCCCATTCAATGATCTAGCCCGCCCCGGCCTCGTCGCCGTGAAGGACCACGCCGCGGATGATCCGGCCCGCGTGCAGGTCCTCATAGGCCGCGCCGATCTCGTCGAGCTTGTACCGGCGGGTGATCAGCTCGTCGAGCTTCAGCCGCCCCGCCTTGTACATCTCCAGCAGGCGCGGGATGCCGTCGCCCGGGGTGTGGGTCCCGTACAGCGTGCCCTGGATGCGCTTCTCGGTCATCGCCAGCTCCCAGAGGCTGATCGGCAGCCCCACCTCGGAGGCGTCGCCGATCCCGGTGACGACGACCGTCGACCCGCGCCCGATCGCGGCCACCGCCTCGGCCACGTGGCCGGGCTTCAGGTTCCCCACGCACACGATGGCCGAATCGGCCCCCTGCCCGCCGGTGGCCAGCCGCGCGTGGTCGGCGGCCTCGGCCACGGTGCCGAAGGCGGCCGTGGCGCCGAACTCGCGCGCCGCCTCCTGCTTGAACGGGACCGGGTCGACGGCGATCACGTGCGCGGCGCCGCGCGCGGCCGCCCCCTGCAGGGCGTTCATGCCCACGCCGCCGGTTCCCATGACGATGACCGTGTCCCCGGCGCTCACCCCGGCGGCGTTGACCGCCGAGCCCCAGCCCGTGAGGACGCCGCAGCTCACCAGCGCGGCCGCCTCGAAGGAGACGTCGTCGGGGATGGGCACCAGCGAGTACTGCGAGACCACGGCCCGCTCGGCGAAGGTGCCGAGCATCGTCATCTGCCCGGCCTCCCGCCCGTCGATCCGGGCCCGGTAGGTGCCGTCGGGCATGGAGCCCGCCAGGCCGAAGACCGCCAGGTCGCACATGTTCATCCGGCCGCGCCGGCAGTTGGGGCACCGCCCGCAGCTCGGCACGAACTGGGCGGCCACCCGGTCGCCCGGGGCCAGCCGGTCCACCCCGGGGCCGACCCGCTCCACCACCCCGGACCCCTCGTGCCCGCCGATCAGCGGCAGTTGCGATACGGGCATCGCCCCGGAGGCGGCGTGGGCGTCGGAGTGGCACAGCCCCGCGGCCTTGAAGCGCACCAGGACCTCGCCGACGCGCGGCTCGCCCGGTTCGACGTCGACGATCTGCCAGGATCCGGGCTGCTCCATGATCGCGGCGGCGCGCGCCGTCATCGCGGTGTTCGGCATCGTGGCGTTCGGCCTTCCGTGAGGGGGTGGAAACGTCGCGCCGAGCGAGTGCTTGGTTGGCAGGCCATACGCCGTCAGTGGACCACCGGGGCCCCGGGGTGTCAATACCCGCCCCCGCCCCGCCCCCACACCGTCCGCGCACGCGGCCGGGCGGCACGGCCGGGGCCGGGCGCCGCGCACCCGCCCGCCGCCGACAGGTCGGACGACACGACCACGGGACCCCTACCCCATACCGCCCGGTGCCCGGGTCGACCGACCGGGGGGTATGGGTCACGATTCGGCGGCCTTTCCAAAACGCGGCGATCACCACCCCTGGCGATCTTCCGAACCGGGCGCCGCGAATGTCACCGGGGATCACTCTTGGCCACAGACGTCCTTCTTCGGCGCGGTCGTGTTCCGGAGTCCGGACCACTACCTTGCGTGACGTCCGCCGCGGCCTCCCCGCCCGCACAGGCGGCCGTTCCCCATTGAACCGGAGGACCCCCCGATGAGCTTCGCCTTGTTCGTGTTACCGCTCCTGGTACTGGTCGCCGCCGTCCTCGGCTACGCGGCCACGAAGGACAAGGGGGTGACACGGTGAACGACACCGCCGTCTCGGTGGACGCGAACTGGGCGGTCATCGCCTCGTTCGGGCTCTACCTCCTGCTCCTGGTCGGCATCGCCCTGTACGCGGCCGGGTCGCGGTCCGGCTCGATGACCGACTTCTTCCTCGGCGGCCGCGCGATGAAGCACTTCGTCGTGGCGATGAGCGCGGTGACCTCGGGCCGCAGCGGGTGGCTGGTGCTCGGCGTGACCGGCCTGGCCTTCGTCGACGGCGCCGCCGCCGTGTGGTCGGTGGTCGGCTACACCACGGTCGAGCTGTTCCTCTTCCTGTTCGCCGCGCCCCGGCTGCGCCGGTTCACCGGCCGGATGAAGGACATCACCCTGCCCGACTTCTTCGCCAGCCGCCTGGGCGGCGGGCAGGGCCTGCGGGTGCTGATCGTGACGGTCATCGTGCTGTTCATGACCGCCTACGTCTCCTCCCAGTTCGCCGCCGGGGGCAAGGCCTTCGCCGGGACCTTCGGGGTCACCGACACCACCGGCGTGTGGATCACCGCCGGGGTCGTGCTGGTCTACACCCTGCTGGGCGGCTACGTGGCCGTGGCGCTCAGCGACGCCGTGCAGGCCATCTTCATGATCGTCGGCCTGGTGGTGCTTCCGGTCGTGGTGGTGGCCTCGCTGGGGTGGGGGCCGATGTTCGACACCCTGCGCGCCCTGGACCCCGCGCTGCTCGACCCCTACGCCATCGGCTTCGGCGGGATCATCGCCGCCGTGGGCATCGGCCTGGGCTCGCCCGGCCAGCCGCACATCGTCGTGCGCTACATGTCCATCGACGACCCGCGCAGCCTGCGCCCGGCCGCCCTGTGGGGCACGGTCTGGAACGTGCTCATGGGCTGGGGCGCGGTGTTCATCGGGCTGTCCGGCCGCGCCGTCTACGGCGACATCGACGCCCTGCCCGGGGCCGACAGCGAGCAGCTCTTCCCCTTCCTGGCCAACGCCTACCTGCCGGGCATCGTCGCCGGGCTGCTCATCGCGGCGGTCTTCGCGGCCATCATGTCCTCGGCCGACTCCCAGCTGCTCGTGGCCACCTCCGGCGTGGTCCGCGACATCTACCAGCGGCTCGTCAAGAAGGACGCCGACGACCTGAACCCGCGCCACCTGGTGCGGGTCAGCCGCGCGGTGGTGCTGGTCCTGTGCCTGCTGGCGGTGGGGCTGCTCTATGTCCCGGGCATGGAGGACCTGGTGTTCTGGCTGGTGCTGTTCGCCTGGGCCGGGCTCGGCGCGGCCTTCGGCCCGCCCCTGCTGCTGGCCCTGTTCTGGCGCGGCACCACCGCCGCCGGGGCCGCCGCGGGCATCATCGCCGGGGCCGTGGTCACCGTGGTCTGGTACTACACCCTGTCCGACTACCTCTACGAGCTGATCCCCGGCTCCATCGCCTCGACCCTGGCGGTGCTGGCGGTCAGCGCGATGACCCGGGGGCCGGAGGGCGCCGACCGCATGATGAGCCTGCTCAAGGGCGGTTCGGGCGAGCGGGAGGACGTGCACGGCTGACCGTGTCCACGTGCGTCCCCGAGCGGCACCGGGAGGCGCGCCGGACCGGACCGCCGCGGGGGGCGGGCGCCATGCGCCCGCCCCCCGCGCGTACCCGCACGGACGCCTCCGGCCGATCCCGGGGGAGGACGCGAAAACGCCGACAGGGGCGCCTCCCCCGGGATCAGCACCGGAGCGTCTCAGTCGAGGTCCAGGGCGTAGCGCAGTTCGGTGAAGGTGACCCCGTTGCGTGTCTTGGAGCGGCGTCCGCCGTCGGGCGCCCACCCCTCCCGGTGGTAGAAGGCGCGCGGGCGGTGGTTGGGCTCGGCCGTCCACAGGGTGGCCCTGCGCCGCCCCTCGGAGCGCATCGACCGCAGCACCGCGCCCATCAGGAGGCGTGCCGTTCCGTCGCCCCAGTGGTCGGGGTGCACGTAGAACAGGTGCAGCTCGGCCTCGTCGCACGGAGCGGCCGGGTCGATCGGCGGGCGCCACAGGGCGAAACCGGCGATCCGGCCGCAGGGCCGCCCGGACGGCCCGTGCGGGCCGTCCGCGTCCCCGTCTTCGGGCCCGGCCGCCTCGGCGACGAACACCCGCGTCTCCGGGGCGCCGATCCCCGCGGCGTAGACCCCCGGGCGCGGCGGTTCGGCCCGCAGCTCCTCCTCCGGCAGGAAGTGGCGCCAGCCGACCGCCCCCGCCTCACGGAACACCTCCGCCATCGCCTCGGCGTCCCCCGGCTGCGCGCCGCGCACCGCGATCGTCGTGCCGCCCATCGGCCCCCTCCGCCCCTCCCCGGTCCGTCGCGGCCCTGCCCGCCGGCCTCGGGGAGGCCGGCCGTGGGCGGGCCCGCCCCGAGGCCGGTGTCCCGAGACCGGAACGGGGCGGTCAGCCGTCGCTGGAGCGCTTCCAGATGTTGACGCCCAGCTCCTTGGCGCGGGTGTCGATCGCGGACAGCTCGTCGGCGGTCAGCTCGGGGCCGCGCACCGCCTCCAGGCTGTCCTCAAGCTGCTCCACGCTGCTGGCGCCGATCAGCACCGAGGTCACCCGCGGGTCGCGCATCGCCCACTGCAGGGCGAGCTGGGCCAGGGTCTGCCCGCGGTCGGCGGCGATGCCGTTCAGGGCGCGCACCGTCGCCTGGGTGTCGTCGTTGAGCCACTCGGGGCGGAAGGACTTCTTGCCGGACGCCGCCCGCGACCCTTCGGGCACGCCGTCCAGGTACTTGCCGGTGAGCATGCCCTGGGCCAGCGGCGAGAAGGCGATGCAGCCCATGCCCTCGGCCTCCAGGGTGTCCAGCAGGCCGGTGTCCTCGATCCACCGGTTCACCATCGAGTAGGAGGGCTGGTGGATGAGCAGCGGTGTGCCCAGCCCCCGCATGATCGCGGCCGCCTCGGCGGTGCGCTCCGGGGAGTAGGAGGAGATCCCCGCGTAGAGCGCCTTGCCCGAGCGCACGGCGGCGTCCAGGGCGCCCATCGTCTCTTCGAGCGGGGTGTCGGGGTCGAACCGGTGGCTGTAGAAGATGTCGACGTGGTCCAGGCCCATCCGGGCCAGCGACTGGTCCAGGCTGGCCAGCAGGTATTTGCGCGAGCCCCCGCCGCTGCCGTAGGGGCCGGGCCACATCTCGTACCCCGCCTTGGTGGAGACGACCAGCTCGTCCCGGTAGGCGCGGAAGTCCTCGCGCAGGATGCGGCCGAAGTTCAGCTCGGCCGAGCCGGGCGGCGGGCCGTAGTTGTTGGCCAGGTCGAAGTGGGTGACGCCGAGGTCGAAGGCCCGGCGCAGCACCGCCCGCTGGTCGGCCAGCGCCCGGTCGTCGCCGAAGTTGTGCCACAGCCCCAGCGAGATCGCGGGCAGGTCGAGGCCGCTGCGCCCGGTGCGCCGGTAGGGCATGCGCCCGTCGTAGCGCTCGGGGGCGGCGCGGTGGACCCCCGCGCTCGGAACGTCCAGCCGCGGAATGTCTGCTTCTCGCACCATGGATCCCATCATTCCACCTCGGAACGGTGGGGTGCGCACCGACGGCGCCGGACCCGCGTCGGCCCCGAGAAGAGCGGCGAAGGGGCGGGGCGGCCGCGCGGCCGCCCCGCCCCGTGGTCCGGCCACCGGGTCAGCTGCCGATGTCCTTGCCCCGGGAGTGCCAGATGGCCACGACCGAGGGGCGCGGGAAGTCCCCGTTCGGCCAGGTGCTCTCGGGCTCCTCCACCGTGCCCCCGTCACCGGGGTGCTGCGGAGCGATGAACACCGTCTTCTGGTCCTCGGTGATGAGCGGGCCGCAGCACTCGGCGCCCAGCGGCACGGTGGCGAAGGTCTTCAGCTCGCCCTTGTACTTGCCGTGCATGGGGACCGCGTGCAGGGCGTCGTTGATGTCCAGCTTGCCCTGGCCGTCGGTGGAGATCCACAGGTTGCCGTGCTCGTCGAAGGTGAGGTTGTCCGGCGACGAGATCGCCGCCACCTTCGACTTGTCGAACCCGGCGAAGTAGGTGCTCTCGTCGTCGGGGTCGCCGCAGAGGATGGGCACGTCCCAGGTGAACTCGGTGGCCCCGGAGTCGTTCCCGGCCTCGGTGATCTCCAGGATGTGGCCGTGCTTGTTGGGCCCGCGCGGGTTGGGCTCGTCCGCCTGGCCGGGCTCGCGCGCGCTGTTGTTGGTGAGCGCGCAGTAGACCTTGCCGGTGACCGGGTTGGGCTCGAAGTCCTCGGGGCGGTCCATCTTGGTGGCGCCCGCCTTGTCGGCGGCGAGGCGGGTGTAGACCAGCACCTCGGCCACGCTCATGCCCTCGACGAAGCTCTCGGTGTCGGTGCACAGCGCGACCCACTCGCCCACACCGTCGAAGGCGCCGTCCGAGGGCAGCTCGCCGGAGCCGTCGAACTCCTCGTCCGGGCTGTTCCCGCTCAGCCTGGCGACGTAGAGCGTCCCGGTGTCCAGCAGGGTGGCGTTGTGCCGGGCCGACCCCCACCGGATCCGCTTGGCGCTGACGAACTTGTACATGTAGTCGAACCGCTCGTCGTCGCCCATGTACACGGCCACGCGCCCGTCGTCGGTGACGCGCGGGTTGGCGGCCTCGTGCTTGAAGCGGCCCAGCATGGTGCGCTTGCGCGGCTTGGCGTCGGGGTCGGTCGGGTCGATCTCGACCACCCAGCCGAAGCGGTTGGCCTCGTTGGGGTGCTTGGACAGGTCGAACCGCTCGTCGACGCGGTTCCAGCGGCGCCCCTGCTCGCCGCCGCGCATTCCGTAGCGCGCCAGCTTCTCCCGCACGTCCTCCGGGGCGGAGTCGGCGTTGACGAAGTACTGGTTGAAGTTCTCCTCGCCGGAGAGGAAGGTGCCCCACGGGGTGGTCCCGCCGGAGCAGTTGTTCAGCATGCCCAGCACCTCGGTGCCCGACGGGTCGGCCTCGGTGCGCAGCAGCTCGCTGCCGGCGGCCGGACCGGTGACCTCGAAGGGGGTGGAGGCGGTGATGCGGCGGTTGAAGCGGCGCTCGCCGTCGGCGGGCTTCCACTCCCCGGTGCGGCCCACCCGCTCGATCTCCACGACCGAGCCGCCGTGGGCGGCCATGGCGATGCGCATCTGCTCTTCGGTGGCGGTGTCGTCGGAGTACCCGCGGAACATGATGTTCTCGTTGGTGTACTCGTGGTTGACGTACAGCAGCGCGCGCTTCGGCCGGTGCTTGCGCCCCTTGCCGTGCCCACGGCCGTGCCCACGGCCGTGGCCGTACCCGTGGCCGTGGCCGCGGTCCAGCGGCAGGAAGCCGACGTAGTCGCAGTTGTAGCCGAACTGCTTGGCCTGGGCCTCGGCGGTCTGGTTGTCGAAGTCGAACTCGGGCGCGTCCGGCAGCACGGGGTCGCCCCAGCTGATGACGACGCTCTGCTCATAGCCCTCGGGCACCTCGACGGCGTCCGTGTCGCCCGGGGGCAGGCCCTCGAAGCGCAGGCGCGGGTTGCCCCTGCCGTTGGCGGGGTCGGCCATGGCGGGCGCGGACAGCCCGCCCAGGGCGGCGAACCCGGCGGCCGCGCCGGTGCCCACGGCCCCGGCGCGCAACGCGTTCCGGCGCGAGACCATGGCGCCGAAGATGTCGCCGAAATAGGGGTTGGCGCTGGTGTTGGGGGCCTCGTGGAAGCAGGCGTCGCCGCATCGGAGGCGGCAGGTGGCCCTGGATCTCCCGCCGCCCGCCTGACCGATGATCGGCAGGGAGCGTCGGGGCGCGGAATCGGGCACGGAACTCCTCCTGGAGGTCAACGGGGTGATGCGTGCGGGCCCCGTCGGCCGTGCGAGCCGCGGCCGGCGGCGCCCGGACCGTCCCGACACTGGCGAAGGCGCCGCTCGCGGCGGTGAAGGCGCGGTGAATGCACCGCCAACACCCCGGCACGCATTGCCCTCCTCGTGTGTGCGGGCCCACATCTGAGACGCACCGTAGCCGAAACACCTCTCGGCGTGGAGGCCCCTTCACCGGCCTGTCGCCCGCCCGCTACCCGCGAGCGTCCCCGCGTCCACCCCGGCGTGCGGGCCGCACCCCCTGGGGCACGGGGGTTCTGTGCTCCACACCACCCCCCGTGCGACTCACCGGACGTCAGCGGGCGTATCCTGTCGGTTGGATTCGTCTCCCCTGACCGCGACCGGTGCCCTCCCTCGGCGGCGCCGACCGCCCGACAAGTCCACACCGTCCCCCTGACGAGCGGTCCTCGGCCGATTCCTCCAGCGCCGTGACCCGCGCGGGCATCGGACGCCGCCCGGCGAGGACCCGCTCGGACGCGCCCCGCGCCCGGGCACGATCCATCCGTCCATCGATCGTCCGGCGATGACCATGACAGAGCACCCCGCAGAGCCCGACGCCCCGGGACCGCCGGCCCGCCGCCGGTTCCCGGGGCTGGCCCACCAGATCAAGCACGCGCGCCGCTTCGTGGAGCGGGCGCTGGCGCACAGCCCCGAGGCCGCCACCGCGACCCTGCTCACCAGCGAGCTGGCCACCAACGCCATCACCCACAGCGCCTCGGGCACCTCCGGGGGCAAGTTCGAGGTCACCGTGCACACCGCCCCGGGGTGGACCCGGGTGGAGGTGCGCGACTTGGGCAGCCCCGAGCACCCGCGGGCCCAGCACCGCGACCCCTACGACACCGCCGAGCACGGGCGGGGGCTGGACCTGGTGGACGCGCTGGCCGCCAAGTGGGGGACCGAGCACCGCCGCGGCGGGCTGGGCCGGACCGTCTGGTACGAGCTGGTCTGGGAGGAGGCCGACGAGGCCGCCCCGCCCGCGGACCCGCTCGCCGAGGCACCCGGGGAGCACCCCGAGGACCCGCTCGACGACCTCCCCGGCGGGGCCGGAGGCGACGCGGGGAGCACGCCCGGCACCGGTCCCGCGCCCGGCACCGAACCCGAGGCCGCCCGCCGCACCGCCTGAAGGGGCCGCACGGCCCGCACCGCCCGCACCGTCCCCGGGGCCCGGCCGAAGGGCACCGGACACGACGAAGGGTCTC
Organism: Nocardiopsis chromatogenes YIM 90109; assembly: GCF_000341185.1. GTDB lineage: Bacteria > Actinomycetota > Actinomycetes > Streptosporangiales > Streptosporangiaceae > Nocardiopsis_A > Nocardiopsis_A chromatogenes. Next base: position 10,365 of record NZ_ANBH01000032.1, on the reverse strand, counting down.
CCCCGCGGGGGAGACCCCGTCCGTCGTCGGTACGTCGTCGCTGTGGTCCGTTGCGGCTGGGCCCAGGCCCGAGCACTACTCGCTCCCTTCGGCCCCGTCGGTCTTCTCGTCCTGCTCGCCCGTCTCGGCGCCGAACACCTTGGCCCGGTACTTCTCATAGAGCTCGCGGGCGTAGTCCTTGGCCTCCTGCGACGGCTCCTCCCCCAGCTCCTGGCGGACGAGGTCGTCGAGGTCCCTGTCCCTGCTATCCATAAGGGGCAGCTTGCCTGGGATAACAGCGGATCGCAAAACGGCGCGGCGGTGCCGCCCGACACCGCCGCGGAGGCGGCGGGCCAGGTCGGGGGGCCTGCGGGGCGGCGCCCCAGCGCACAGGCGCACGGGGGCGGCGGGCGGTGCGCCCCGCCCGCCGCCCCGCGGGCCGGGATCCGGCTCCCCGCTCACGCGGGTTCCGGTCCGGCCGCGGCCGGACCCGGTCAGCCGGCCTCGGGACCCTCGCCCGGGGCCGCGGCGGCTCCGGCGCGCTCGCGCTCCCGCTCGGCCCGGACCTTGTCCAGCGCCGCCTCGTGCTTGGCCGCCCGGCGCTTGGCGCGGCGCTCCTTGCGGCCCTCGGCCATGGTGTAGAGCACCGGCACGAGCACCAGGGTGAGCAGCGTCGAGGTGAACAGGCCGCCGATGACCACCAGCGCCAGCGGCTGGGAGATGAACGCCCCGCCGCCGGTGATGCCCAGCGCCATCGGGGTCAGCGCCCCCATGGTGGCCAGCGCCGTCATCAGGATCGGGCGCAGCCGGTGCCGGGAGCCCTCCACGACCGCCTCGCGCAGCTCCATGCCGCGGGCCCGGTACTGGTTGATCAGGTCGATGAGCACGATGGCGTTGGTGACCACGACGCCGATCAGCATCAGCAGGCCGATCATGGCGGGCAGCCCCAGCGGCTGGCCGGTGAGCATCAGCAGGCCCAGCGACCCGGTGGCGGCGAAGGGGATCGACACCAGCAGGATGAAGGGCTGCATGAGGCTCTTGAAGGTGGCGACCATGATCAGGTACACGATCACCACCGCGGCCAGCATGGCGATGCCGAGCTGGGCGAAGGCCTCGGTCTGGTCGGAGCTGACGCCGCCGATCTCGGCCGAGGCGCCCTCGGGCAGGTCCAGCCCGTCCAGCGCCTGCGCCAGTTCGGTGCTGACCCGCCCCAGGTCGTCGGCGGTGGGCGAGGCCGACACCGTGGCGCTGGTGACGCCGTCGACGCGGTTGAGCTCCGGCGCCTGCACGACCTCCTCGACGTCGGCGACGTCCTTGAGCTCGACCGTGCCGCCCGCGGGCGCGGCCAGCTCCAGCTCCTCCAGGTCCTTCACCGAGTCGGGGGCGGCCCGGACGTGCACGACCACGTCGTGGCGGCGCTCGTCGATGGTGGCACTGCCGACGGTCTCGCCCCGGAAGGCCTGGGAGACGGCCTGGCCGACCTGGACCTCGCTGAGGCCCTCGTCGGCGGCCTCCTCCTTGTCCACGCGCACCTGGAGCATGGGCAGCGCGGCGGAGATGCTGTTCTCCACGTCGGCGGCGCCGTCGATGCCGCGCACCGCCTCCTCGACCTGGGCGGCGGCCTCCTCCAGCGTCTCCGGGTCGTCCGCGGTGACCTGGACCTCCAGCGCCGATCCCATCCCGCCGGAGTCGGCGAGGGCCACCTCGTGGTCGGTGTCCACGTCGGCGAAGGCCTGGCGCAGCTTCTCCTTGTAGGCCTCCTGGTCGCCGTCGGGGTCGGTGGTGATGGTGAAGCTGGTGGACCCGGCACCGCCGCCGCCCGCCATCGCGGCCATCGGGTCCCCGCCGCCGCCGACGGAGGCCTGGTAGGACTCCACCCAGGCGAGCCCGTCCAGCTTCTCCTCGACCTTCTCGGCCTCGGCGTCGGCCTCGGCGACCGAGGTGCCGGGCGGCAGCTCCTGGGTGGCCTGGTAGGTGTTCTGCCCTTCGTCGCCCAGGAAGTTGGTCTTCAGGGCGGGGCTGAAGGCCAGCGCGAACGTGCCGATCAGCAGCGCGACGCAGGCCGTCAGGGAGAGCACCCGGTGGCGGGTGGTCCAGCGGATGACCGGCAGGTAGGCGCGCTGCAGCGGGGAGCGCAGCTCCTTGGCGCGCTCCTCGGCCATGATGCGCTCGGCCTCCTCCGGCGGGACCGGCCGCGGCCTCATGAACCAGTAGGCCAGCACCGGGATGATGGTCAGCGCCACCAGCAGGGAGGCGGCCAGCGCGATGCTGACGGTGACCGCGAAGGGCCGGAACAGCTCGCCGACCATGCCGCCGACGAAGCCGATCGGCAGGAAGACGGCGATGGTGGTCAGCGTGGAGGAGGTGATCGCGGTGGCGACCTCGCGGGTGCCGGTGGCGACCGCCTCCATCTTCTCCTTGCCGTAGCCCAGGTGGCGGCGGATGTTCTCCAGCACCACGATGGAGTCGTCGACCACGCGGCCGATGGAGACGGTGATGGCGCCCAGGGTGAGGATGTTCAGGCTGTAGCCGAAGACCTCCATGCCGATCATCGCCACGAGCAGCGAGACCGGGATGGACACCGCCGCCACCAGCGTGGAGCGCACCGACAGCAGGAACGCCAGGATGATCGCGATGGCGAAGGCCAGGCCGAGCACGCCCTCCTCGAACATCGCGACGATGGACTCGTCGATGTAGGGCGCCTGGTCGAAGACGACGCTGGCCTCGGCGCCGCCGCCCAGGGCCTGCTCGATGCCGTCCATGCGGTCCTGGACCGCCTCGGAGATCTCGACGGTGTTGCCCTCGGGGGTCTTCAGCACCATCAGGCCCAGGCTGGGCTTGCCGTCGGTGCGGGTGATGGAGCCGTTGTCCTCGGTCTCCAGCGCGACGTCGGCGACCTCGCCCAGGCGCACCGGTTCGGGCGCGTCCTGCGGGGCCCCGGCCGCACCGGCCGCACCGGCCGCGCCCGCGGCGCCTCCGGCGCCCTGCCCGCCGGCGGCGGCCCCGCCGCCCCCGGCGCCGGGCACCACCCGGACGTCCTCGATGTCCTCCAGGGACTCCAGGCGCGAGCCGGTGGTGACGGTCAGGGTGCGGTCGTCCTCGGTGATGTCGCCGCCGGGCGAGAGCACGCCGCTGGACTGCAGGGCCGCGGTGACGTCGGCGTCGCTGAGCCCGGCGTCCTCCAGCTCGTCCTCGTCCGGGGTGACCGAGACCGAGGACTCCTCGACGCCGGTCACCATCGCGGCGCGCACGCCGTCGATCGACTCGATGTCGGGGACCACGGTCTCCTGCAGCGGCTCGGCCAGTGCCTGGGCGTCGTCGTCGCCCGCGCCGACCGCGAGCATGACCACCGGCATGTCGTCCAGGCCGAAGGACTGCACGCTGGGCTCCACGTCGTCGGGCAGCTGGCCCTCGACCTGGTCGACGGCGCGCTGGACGTCGCGCACCACGTCGTCGGTGCTGTCGCCGTAGTCGAACTCGGCGACCACCTGCGCGCTTCCGTTGGCGGAGGTGGAGGTGTAGGAGGAGACGCCGGACACGCCCTTGACCGCCTGCTCCAGCGGCAGCGTGACCTCGTTCTCCACCACCTCGGGTGAGGCGCCCTGGTACTGGGCGCCGACCATGACCATGGGCAGGTCCATGGAGGGCATCAGCTCGCGCTTGGCCGAGCCGGCGGCGAGCACGCCGAAGACCACGGCCGACAGCGTCACCAGCAGGATCAGCGCCCGGTTGCCCAAGGACGTCGTGACCAGTCGGTTCATCGGGCGCCTCCGCTCACGGGCGCGCCCGGGGAGGGGCGGCCGGTCGCGGGGTCGCCAAGAGCGTTCTCGGCAGATGAGGACATGAGAGTCGGTGCTCCTCGACGGAAGTTCAGATCGTGCGGTCGCCGCCGCGCCGGACCGCGCGACCGTGCGCGGTGCCGCGCCGGGCGGTTGGGTCTCACCCGCGGGCGGGAACGGGGCCGCCGGGTGTGCCGGGCACGCGAACCACACGATACTTCGCGTCTCGGAGCAAGGTGGGCCGGTTCGGGCCGGATTCAGGGGTCTCTCAGGGGTGTGTCAGCCCTGTGTCAGGGTTGGCGTTACCCGGCCGTGTCCGGGGCCGGAACCGGCCGGTCCGGGACCGGCCGCCGGGCTGTACCCAACCTCTGTGGTCAGTACAGCTAGGGCGGCCCGGTGGGCCGCGCGGGCGGGTCAGCCCGCGGGAACGGGGGTGGTCTCCCCCGGCGGGGTGTGCTCCTCGGCCACGCCCCACACCACGCCCAGCAGGTCCTCCAAGGCGTGCGCGAGGGAGGCGTCGACCAGCTCGTAGGTGACCTGGCGGCCCCGCTGGCGGCCCTGGACCAGGCCGCATTCCCGCAGGCAGGCGAGGTGGTTCGAGACGTTCTGCCGGGTAAGACCCAGCGTGTCGGCGAGCCCGGCGGGGTGGCGGGGCCCCTCCAGCAGGGCGAGCAGCAGGCGGCAGCGCGTCGGGTCGGCCAGGGCGCGGCCGAGGCGGTGGATCGCGGAGAGGCGCTGCTCGGAGGTCAACATGAAAACCATTTTACAGTATTTGCTGTATAGACAGCCGAAGCTGTATAAACAGTGACGGCTGAACTGTTCGGCGGCGCTCCGCCGCCCCCGACCGCCAGGAGGCACCATGGGAGCCGGCCACGGACACGGACACGGGCACGCCACCGCCGGGGGCGCCCACCGCGGCCGCCTCGCCCTGGTCCTGGGGCTGATGCTGTCCGTCGCCGTCGTCCAGGTCACCGGCGCCGCGCTGTCCGGCAGCCTGGCGCTGCTCGCCGACGCCGGGCACACCGTCACCGACTCGGCCGGGGTGATGCTGGCGCTGTTCGCGGTGTGGATCGCCGCCCGGCCGCCGGACAGCCGCCGCACCTTCGGGCTCCAGCGGGCCGAGGTGCTGGCCGCCGCGCTCAACGCGGTGCTGCTCTTCCTGCTGTGCGCCTACATCGCCTACGAGGCCATCGAGCGGATCACCGAGCCCCGGGAGGTCGCCGGACCCTGGGTGGTCGGCGTGGCCGCGTTCGGGCTGGTGATGAACATCGTGGCGCTGCTGGTGCTGCGCTCGGGGCAGCAGGAGAGCCTGAACGTGCGCGGCGCCTACCTGGAGGTCATGGGCGACGCCATGGCCTCGGTCGGCGTCATCGTCGGCGGCGTGGTCATCTGGGCCACCGGCTGGTCGGCGGTGGACACCGCCGTCTCGCTCATCATCGCCGCCATCATCGTGCCGCGCGCCTGGTCGCTGCTGCGCGAATCGGTGCACGTGCTGCTGGAGGCAGTGCCCCGCGGGGTGGACCTGGAGGAGGTCCGCACGCACATGCTGCGCCAGCCCGGCGTGATCGACGTGCACGACCTGCACGCCTGGACCATCACCTCGGGGGTGCCGGTGCTCTCGGCCCACGTGGTGGTCACCGACGACCACCTGGCCGACGCCGGGCGCATGCTGGACGAGCTGCACGCCTGCCTGGACGGCCACTTCGACGTGGAGCACTCCACACTCCAGCTCGAACCCGCCGGCCACGCCGAACACGAGGGCGCGCGCCACCGGTAGCCCGGCGGCGGCCCCGACGGGAACGCCGCCGGAGGCGCGACACTTCCGGGCCCGCCCTCTTTGGCCCAGGGCGAGTCGCACGGGTCAGACCTGCTGCGCAACGCCCGGGCACGCCCCTCGCCGTGTCCTCATCGGTCGACGGCCGACCGGGCCCAGTCCCCCTGCCTCCCGGGACCACGGCGGCCGTGCGATGGACATGGCGCCGCCGGTGCCCTCTACGGGACTGATCCCGCGCAACACGCCCTGGTGGTCCGATCCGGACCGCCCCGTGAGTATCCTCGACGAGGTCGGGTCGACGGCGCCCCGTCCACGGCAGGCCCACGCGGCCCGGCGCATCCGCGCGGCGCGCCGCGCGGCGTTCCGGGGGCGCGGCTGAACGCCCGCGGCCGCGACGCCCCCCGCACGGCCGGTTCCGGGACGACGTCGGCACACGCCGCAGCAGGAAAGCCGAGCCGGTTCGGGGGGAGCGCAACACATGGCCTCACAACGCCGCGGCCTCAAAGGGGTCGCCGAGCTTCTGCGCGAGGACGTGGTCGCGGGGTTCCTGCTGATCATCGGCGCGGCGGCGGCGCTGATATGGGCCAACTCCCCCGCCGGAGGCGCCTACGAGGCCATCCGGTCCTTCACCTTCGGCCCCTCCGGGCTGCACCTGGACCTGTCGGTGGAGGCCTGGGCCTCCGACGCCCTGCTGGCGGTCTTCTTCTTCATCGTCGGCAACGAGCTCAAGCAGGAGTTCGTCCACGGCGAGCTGCGCAACCCGCGCCGGGCGGTGCTGCCCATCGTGGCCGCGGTCTGCGGCATGGCCGTGCCCGCGCTCATCTACACCGGCGTCAACCTGGGCCGCCCCGAGGCGCTGGGCGGCTGGGGCATCCCGATGGCCACCGACATCGCCTTCGCGGTGGCGGTGCTCGCCGTGATCGGGCGCTACCTGCCCCCGGCGCTGCGCACCTTCCTGCTCACCCTGGCCATCGTCGACGACCTCGGCGCGATCATCGTCATCGCGGTCTTCTACACCGACCACGTCTCCTTCCTCCCGCTGCTGGGCGCCATCGCCCTGCTGGCCCTGTTCGGCTACCTCCAGCGCGGCAAGGGCCTGGCCGCGCGCCTCAACGCCTCCCGGCTGCCCAACTGGACCGTCTACGTGCCGCTGGCCGCGGCCATCTGGGTGCTGGTGCACGGCAGCGGCGTGCACGCCACCATCGCCGGGGTGGCCATGGGCATGCTCATGCGCACCACGGCCCACGCCGACGAGTACGAGACGCCCTCGCACCACGCCGAGCACCTGCTGCGCCCCTGGGCGCACGGGCTGGTGCTGCCGGTCTTCGCGCTGATGTCGGCCGGGGTGGTCTTCACCGGGTTCGGCACCATCTTCACCGACACCGCCGCGCTGGGCGTCATCCTGGGCCTGGTCGCCGGAAAGCTGATCGGCATCCTCGGCGGGTCCTGGGTGACCACCAAGCTCACCTCCGCCGAACTGAACCCCAGTCTGAGCTGGATCGACATCGCCGGGATGGCGATGCTCGCCGGGATCGGCTTCACCGTCTCCCTGCTCATCACCGAGCTGAGCTTCCCGGACGACCTGCAGATGCTGGAGGACGCCAAGTCCGGCGTGATCATCGCCTCCCTCATCGCCACCGTGCTGGCCACCTGCGTGCTGGCCACCCGCAGCGCCCACTACCGGCGCCTGGGGGCGCGGACGGCCGAGACCGACGGCGAGGGCGAGCCCGCCCGGCCCGCGGAGTGATCCGCGGGCCGGGCGGGCGCGGCCCGACACGCCCCGCGAGGGACCCCCGTCCCGCCCACGACGCGGTTTCATAGGACACTGACGGCCGGAACGGACCGGGCTCCGAGGCGGGCCGGGACACAGGCCACCAGGACACGGAGCGAGCGATGCGACGGAGAACGGCCGCCTCTGGGTTCGGCGAGGAATCGCAGCCCCGGAGCCGGCGCGACGACCCCTTGCGCAGCCTGTGGAAACGGCCCGCGAGCATCTTCGTCCTGTGCTTCCTGGCAGTGGACCTGGTCGGCGCCGGACTGCTCATGCTCCCGGCCGCGCACGCCGAGGGCGAACGGCTCACCTTCGTCGATGCGCTGTTCACCTCCACCACCGCCCTGGCCGTGTGCGGCCTGACCGTCATCGACCTGGGCGCCGACCTCTCCCACTTCGGCCAGATCACCGTGGCGGTCCTCATCCAGATCGGCGGGATCGGCATCATGACGCTGGCCTCGGTGCTGGGCGTGGTGGTGATCCACCGCTTCGGCCTGCGCATGCAGCTCAGCGTGCAGGCCGAGACGCGGGCCCTGCAGGTGGGCGACCTGCGCGGGGTGGTGGGCCGGGTCGTGGTCGTCAGCCTCGCGTGCGAGGCCGCCGTGGCCGCCGTCCTGGTGCCCCGCTTCTGGCTGGAGCACGGAATGGAGCCGCATTCGGCGCTGTACCGGGGCGTGTTCCATTCGGTGTCGGCCTTCAACAACGCCGGGCTGTCCCTGTACACCGACAGCCTCACCCGCTTCGCCGCCGACCCGCTGGTGGTCCTGCCCGCGGCGCTGGCCACCATCCTGGGCGGGCTGGGCTTCCCGGTCCTGCTGGAGCTCCGCCGCCACCTGGCGCGCCCGCGGCGGTGGACCCTGCACGCCAAGCTCACCGTGGTCACCACGGCGCTGCTGTTCGTCGGCGGCGCGGTCGCGGTCACCGCCCTGGAGTGGAACAACCCCGCGACCCTTGGACAGATGAGCTGGTGGCAGCGGGTGCTGGACGGCACGTTCCACGGGATCATGCCGCGCAGCGGCGGGTTCAACGTGGTCGACGTCGGCGCGATGAACCAGTCCACCCTGATGGTGGTCATGATGCTGATGTTCGTCGGCGGGGGCAGCGCCGGGACCGCAGGCGGCATCAAGGTGGCCACCCTGGCGGTGATCTTCCTCGTGGTGTGGGCGGAGATCCGCGGCAACCCGAGCGTGCACGTCTTCGGCCGCAAGCTCTCGCCCGGGGTCATCCGGCAGTCGCTCAGCCTGCTCTTCCTGTCCATGACGGTGGTGGTGGTCTCCACCGTCGCGCTCGTCGCCGCCACCTCCTTCGACCTGGTGCCGGTGCTGTTCGAGGTCATCTCGGCCTCCGGCGTGGTCGGCCTGTCCATGGGCATCACCGCCGACCTGCCCCCGGGCGCGCATATCCTGCTGGTCGTGCTCATGGTCGCCGGCCGGATCGGGCCGGTGACCTTCGCGGCGGCCCTGGCCCTGCGGGAGCGGGCCAAGCGCTACGACCTGCCCGAGTCGCGCCCCATCATCGGATAGTCGAACAAGGAGAAACGCCAGTGCCGCGCAGCAAGACCAACGACAAGCGCGTCCTCGTGATCGGGCTGGGCCGGTTCGGCAGCTCCCTGGCCCTGGAGCTGGTGGCGCACAACTGGGAGGTCCTGGGCATGGACTCCAGCCCGCGGCTGGTCCAGGCCTACGCCGAGTCGCTGACCCACACCGTGGTCGCCGACGCCACCGACGAGGAGGCCCTGCGCCAGATCGGCGCCCAGGAGTTCACCCGTGCGGTGGTGGCGATCGGCACCCACCTGGAGGAGAGCATCCTGGCCGCCTCGCTGCTGGTGGACATGGGGGTGCCGCACATCTGGGCCAAGGCGGTCAGCCGCCGCCACGGGCGCATCCTGCAGCAGGTGGGGGTGCACCACGTGGTGCTGCCCGAGCACGACATGGGCGAGCGGGTGGCGCACCTGGTCTCGGGCCGGATGCTCGACTACGTCGAGATCGAGGAGGGCTTCGCCCTGGGCAAGACGCGCGCCCCGCGCGAGGTCATCGGCCGCCGCCTGGGCGACACCGGCATCCGCGCCAAGTACGGCATCACGGTGGTCAGCATCAAGCACCACGGGGAGCAGTTCACCTACGCCACCGAGAACACCGTGCCGCAGAAGGGCGATGTGATCGTTGTCGCAGGCAAGACCGACGACGTGGAGCGGTTCGCCGAGATCAACTGAGCCGCCGCGGATGCGCGCCCGGGACCGGGCGAATCGGCAAAATTGACAATCATTTTCATTTTCCCGATCATCGTCCTATGAGAACCAGGACGACGGTCAAGGTGATGGCGGCCGGAGCGGCCGCCGCGGTCGCGCTCACCGGGTGCGGGAGCACCGACGGGGGCGCCGACGGGGGCGGGGGCGGCGCCGAGGTCACCGTCGTCACCGGTGTCTACCCCCTGCAGTGGCTGGCCGAGCAGGTCGGCGGGGACCGCACCGAGGTCTCCAACCTCACCGAACCCGGAACCGAGCCGCACGACCTGGAGCTGACCGGGCGGCAGACCGGCGAGGTCGCCGACGCCGACGTGGTCTTCTACGTGGACGGGCTGCAGCCGGCCGTGGACGACGCCGTCGCCGAGGTCGCCGCCGAGGGCACCGCGCTGGACGTGGCCGACCTGGTCGAGCTGCGCCACAACGACACCGGCGAGGAGGGCCACGGCGACGAGGGCCACGAGGACGGGGAGCACGCCGACGAGGCCCACGGCCACGAGGACCACGAGGACGGGGAGCACGGGGACGGGGACGGGCACGCCGAGGAGGGCGGGGAGCACTCCGAGGGCGACGGCCACGACCACGGCGAGCTGGACCCGCACATGTGGCTGGACACCGACCGGATGGCCGAGACCGCCGACGGGCTCGCCGACCGGCTGGCCGAGGCCGACCCGGACGGCGCGGACGCCTACCGGGCCAATGCCGAGGAGGTCCGCGGCGAGCTGGAGGAGATCGGCGCCTCCTACGACGACGGGCTGGCCGAGTGCGACAGCCGCGAGCTGGTGGTCAACCACGCCGCCTTCGGCTACCTGGCCGACGC
>NZ_ANBH01000031.1 GCF_000341185.1 Nocardiopsis chromatogenes YIM 90109 | reverse complement strand
CCGGGTGCGCCAGCCGCGAGCTGGTGGTCAACCACGCCGCCTTCGGCTACCTGGCCGACGCCCACGACTTGGAGCAGATCGGCATCTCGGGCCTGGACCCCGAGACCGAGCCCTCCCCCGCCCGCATCGCCGAGGTGGCCGACCTGGTCGAGGAGCACGACGTGAGCACCGTGTTCACCGAGACCCTGGTGAGCCCGGCGGTCGCCGAGACGATCGCGGACGAGGCGGGCGCCGAGACCGCGGTGCTCGACCCCATCGAGGGCATCACCGACGACTCCCCCGGCGACGACTACCCCTCGGTCATGCGCGCCAACCTGGAGACCCTGCGCAGCGGCCTCGGCTGCTCCTGACCCCCGGACCACCCGCCGCGCCCGCCCCGGGCGCGGCGCCCTCGGGCCCCGCCGAACGGCGGGGCCCGTTTTCGCGCAATCCCGAACCGGGGGATTGCACGTGCTTACAAGCCGCCTACATCCGGAGAAAGCACCCCGCGCAGCGGATGCACGTGCGCTATCCTGATCAAAGTACGGTGCTAATGCACGTGCATCGACACTTGCATAACACCGCGACACACAAGGTTGAAGGAGGAACGCAGCATCATGAGCGCGTACAACGGCATTCCCGCCACCGAGCTCACGGGCGCCGCCTGGCAGAAGAGCCAGCGCAGCAACTCCCGCGGCTCCTGTGTGGAGATGGCCAGGCTCACCGACGGCTCGATCGCGGTGCGCAACTCCCGGTTCCCGGGTGGACCGGCGCTGGTCTACACCCAGGCCGAGATCGACGCCCTGATCCTGGGCGCCAAGGACGGCGACTTCGACAACTTCCTGAGCTGACCCGCCCCTCGCGACGATCCGCGGCCTGACCCCGCGGGCCGCGGAGGGAGCTCCGGACGGCCAGAGCGGGGGACGGAGCTCTCGCTCCCCTCGGCCCCGCCCCGACGCACACCGGGGCGGGGCGTTCGCCTCTCCGCCCCCGTGGCGCCCCCGTGGCGCCGGTCCCGGCAGGCGCTAGAACTCGTCGACCATGTCCTTGAGGATCTCCTGCGTCTCGTTGGGCGGGCAGGCGATCACGCTGAGCTTCTCCATGGCCATGGTGTAGGCGTCGACCTCGGCTCGCTTGTCCAGGCAGAGCGAGCCGGTCAGGTGCTCGACGTAGACGATGTCGGACAGCTCGAAGTCGGGGTAGCGCAGGATGGAGAAGGACCCGGCCTCGGCCGCGTGCACCCCGGCGCTGAACGGGACGATCTGCAGCGTGATGTGCGGGTGGTCGCACAGCTCCACCAGGCGCTGCATCTGGCGGCGCATCAGCTCGGGCCCGCCGACGGGGCGCCGCACGGCGGCCTCGTCGAGGATGGACCACAGCTTCACGTTGGGCTCGTCGAGCCGCCGCTGGCGCCGCATGCGCACCTTGACGCGGTCCTCGGTGGCCTGGTCGGGCAGGCCGACGCCGCCGTTGATGACCGCGCGGGCGTACTCCTCGGTCTGCAGCAGGCCGTGGATGAACTGGGCCTCGTAGACCCGGATGCGGCTGGCCGCCTCCTCCAGGCCGACGTAGACCTGGAACCAGTTGGGCAGCGCCTCACCGTACTGCTGCCACCAGCCGGGCTTGTTGGTGTCCCGGGCCATCTGGCCCATGGTGCGGATGAGGTCGCGGTCGGCGACACCGTAGAGCAGGAGCAGGTCCTCCACGTCGCGCGCCTTGAACCCGACACGGCCCAGCTCCATGCGGCTGATCTTGGATTCCGAGCCGCGGATGTGGTGGCCGGCCTCGCCGCGCGAGATACCGGCCTTCTCCCGGTACTTGCGCAGCTCCGATCCGAGCAGCATTCGGCGCACGGTCGGGCCGGCGCCCTGCTTGATGCGCGCGATGCCGCTCATGACCGCTGCCTCCCCAGACGTGGCCGTCCGGCGCCGCCCTGTCGTCGGCCGCGCGGCGGCCGGGCGCCGTGGAACTCACTCCTGCATCCCCCCACGATAGCGCCGACGCGGACGCGTGTTCGGTCGGCGGCGGGTGGGACCGCTCTCACCGGAGGGGTGCGGCAGGGGTCAGTGCACGTCGGCGCGGTGGCGGCGGGAGGCGCGGGATCAGTCGAACAGCGCCCAGACGTACTTGCCGCGGGGCGGGACGGGCACCACGCCCCACTCTCGGGAAAAGCACCCGACCAGGTGCAATCCCCTCCCCGTCTCCAGCAGCAGGTCGGGTTCGCGGGGGGCGGGGACGCGGGCGGAGGGGTCCTGGACGGCGCAGACCGCTTGGCGGCCGCGGCGTAGGAAGCGGATGCGGATAACGTTCCCATATCCGTACGAGGCGACCTCCCCCGGGGTGCCGTGCCGGACGGCGTTGGTGACCAGTTCGGACAGGACCAGCTCGGCGTCGCCGACGAACCCGCCCATCCCCCAGACCCCGAGGACCCGGGCGCCGATCTCGCGCGCCGCGCCCGGCGCGCCGGGCGCGGCCGGAAGGTCGAAGGCGACGTCTCCGCGCCCGTGGGCGACCTCCACCGCGATGCTCGCGGGGGGCTCACCCGACCGCAGCGCCTCCGGCCACCAGGGGGCCGCGCCCACCCCTCCCACCGCACCTCCCGCCGGGGCCGTCTCCGTCCCGCCGCCCGGCAGTGCCCCTTCCCGTGACGGTCCGCTCACCGCGATCCCCTCGCAGTCGTGTCGAGTCCCGAGCTCCATGGCCGCTCCCGGCTGCGGACACCGGCTCCCGGCGGCCGAGGCGCTTCGCGCACGGCCCATATGCACGTGCATCTTCCTCATGCACGCATCCTAGGACACCGGGCGCGCCGGTTCAGGGGATTCCGATAGTTCATCCTCGTACTTTCTTCGGCGGCCGCGAAGCCCCAGGTGGAGGGGGCGGATCGGCGGCACGGCCGGGCTTTCCGGGGCCCAGGTCGGCCCGAGCGGGGCCGAGGCGTGCGCCTCAGGCGGCCAGGAGCGCCTCTCCGGCCACCCGGTCGGGGTAGTCGGTGATGATGCCGTCCACGCCGTCGCGCACCAGCCGCCGGATGGCCCCGGGGTGGTTGACGGTCCAGCCGAACATTCCCATCCCCTGGTCGTGGACCTGGCGCACATACGGGGCGGTGACCCGGAGGTGGTGCGGGTGGACCTGGCGCGCGTAGCGGGCCAGGCGGCGCAGCCCGATCCGCCCGTAGGGGCGGCCGAGGGCGGCGGTGCACAGGCCGGGGAGCGACTCGGTCAGCGCGCGCAGCACGACCCAGTCGAAGCTCTGCAGCATGAGGGTGCCGTCGCGGCGCGCGCCGCGCCAGTAGGGGTCCCGGGCGAGGAACTCCAGCACGCGCGAGCCCAGCAGCGGGTCGCGCCGCTGCACCTTCAGCTCGACGAGGGCGCCGCAGCCGTGCTGGCGCAGCACGTCGAGCGCCTCTCCCAGGGTGGGCACGCGCTGCCCGGCGTAGCGGTCGGAGAACCAGTACCCGGCGTCGAGGCTGCGGATCTCGGCGAGGGTGAAGTCCTGGACGCGCCAGGGGCGCCGCCCCGGGAAGCGCAGCGCGGCGTCGGTGGTGCGGGCCAGCGTGGGGTCGTGCACGACGACGAGCTCCCCGTCGGCGGTGCGGCGCACGTCGATCTCGGCCATGTGCGCGCCGAGCCGCGGCGCGGCCTCCAGGGCGGCGAGCGTGTTCTCCGGCGCGTACGCGGAGGCGCCCCGGTGCGCGACGACGATCACCGCCAACCCACCCCCGACCTTCTCCGCACAACCGACCGATCGACCTCGTAGCGTAACGATACCCGGATTACCGGCCGATTTTCGTCACTGCACGTAGTCACCAGCGACCCCTACCGCCTCGGTGGTGCCAGCCCCACGGGTGCGGTGGGGGACGCCCCTCCGTGCGCCCGGACCGGGTGGGCGGGCGCCATCATACTGCTACCGAAAGTAATTGGAGGCGAACGCGCAGTTTCGGGCGCGGGACGCGTGGGCCACCCCCCGGCAAGGGCGTGGCGGAGCCTCCGCGCACGCCCGTCACGCTCGGTGACGATCGAGGGCCGGACGGCCGGGACCGGCCGCTGCCGCGCGGTCCGGTGCGGCCCGGCCCGGATGTGGGGGTGGGGCCCCTACGGGCCCCACCGTGCGGCGCCGTCAGGCCACGTGCGCACGGGAGGCGATGCCGTAGAACTCGCGGGCGTTGGTGGACAGGGCGCGCTCGGCCAGGTCGGCCCCGAGGGCTTCGGCGACCAGGTCGGCGTCGGAGTCGCGGAAGGGGCGGTCGGCCCGGGTCGAGGGCAGGTCGGTGCCGAACATCAGCGCGCCGGGGTTCACCCCGGCGATGGCCCGCAGCGCCTCGGGCACGTCCAGGTCGCCCCGGCCGAAACCGGTCGCCTTGACCCGTGCGCCGGAGGCGACCAGGTCGAGCAGGGCGGGCAGCCCTTCGGCGGACAGACCCAGGTGGTCCACGGCGACCCGGGGCAGCGGGGAGATCAGCGAGGAGATCTCCGGCAGCCTGCGGGAGTCGATGTAGAACTCCGAGGGCCAGCCGAGCAGGTCGGCGGCGCGCAGCCCGAGCTGGACCTGGGCGTCCAGGTCGCGGGCCATGCCCCGGTGCAGGTTGAAGCGGAGCGCCCGCACCCCGGCCGCGTGCAGGTCGCGCAGCTGGGAGTCGGAGGTGTCCGGCGGGAGCTGGGCGACGCCGACGAAGGTGGGCCCCATCTCCCGCAGCGCGGCCAGCAGGTGCTCCTGGTCGGTGCCCTGGTAGGACCCGGCGACCACGGCGCCGCCGGTGACGCCCAGCGGCGCGGTGCGCTCCCGGTAGTCCTGGACGGTGAACGGCTCGGGGGTGAATCCGTCGTTGGCCACCGTCGGGAATCGGGGGTCGATGATGTGCAGGTGGGCGTCGAACAACGCCATCGCCTTTCAGCCGGGGATGCGGTGCGGGCGGAACGGGGTGGCTGACCGCCCTGGCGCGGCCCGTCGGCGCGCGGGTCCGCCGCCTCCACCGTAGCGTCCGCCGTGTGCGCGACGCCGCACGAACGGGCCGCCCCGGCCCCCTGGGCCCCGGGGTCCGGGGCGGAAACCGGCCGTACCGGAGCCGATCCGCGCGGGGCGGGGCACCGCGGCGCGATCTCGGTCACGCCCGGCCCCACCCCCACATACCGCTCGGTCGGTCCCGCTCGGTAGGATCGCCCCGGATGTGTCCTGGACCACTCGACACCCGTTCCCACAAGGAGGTTCCCATGGCCGAGACCCCCCGCCGCGTCGCCCTGGTCACCGGCGGCGCCCGCGGCATCGGCGCCGCCACGGCGCGCCGCCTGGCCGCCGAGGGGCGCGCCGTCGCCGTGCTCGACCTGAACGAGTCGGACGCCCAGCGCACCGCCGAGGCCATCACCGCCGACGGCGGCGAGGCCATCGCGGTCGGCGCCGACGTGTCCGACGCCGCGCAGGTCGACCGGGCGGTGGCGACCGTCGCCGAGCGGCTGGGGCCGCCCGTCATCCTGGTGAACAACGCCGGCGTCATCCGCGACAACCTCATCTTCAAGATGAGCGAGGACGACTGGGACACCGTGCTCAACGTGCACCTGCGCGGCGCGTTCCTGATGACCCGCGCCGCCCAGGCGCACATGACCGAGGCGGGCTTCGGGCGCATCGTCAACCTGTCGAGCAGCTCCGCCCAGGGCAACAGGGGGCAGGTCAACTACTCGGCCGCCAAGGCCGGGATGCAGGGCTTCACCAAGACCCTCGCGATCGAGCTGGGCAAGTTCGGCGTCACCGCCAACGCCGTGGCCCCCGGGTTCATCGAGACCGACATGACGGCGGCCACCGCCGCGCGCGTCGGGATGGACTTCGAGGACTTCAAGAAGGCGGCCGCGGGCAACATCCCGGTCCGCCGCACCGGGCGCCCCGAGGACATCGCCAACACCATCGCCTTCCTCACCGGCGAGGAGGCCGGGTTCGTCTCGGGACAGGTCATCTACGTGGCCGGCGGGCCCCTGGACTGACGCACCGTCCCCACCCCAGCGGTCCCACGGAGGTTCCATGTCAACGGTCACCGAAGGGGCGGCGCTCGACGCCGCCGAACTGCGGCGGCGGGTCGCCGAATTCGTCGCCGCGCACGACCCCGCGACCACCGGGCAGAAGGAGTTCCTGGCCGCGCGCTTCGACGCCGGTCTCGCCTGGGTCCACTTCCCCGAGGGCACGGGCGGCCTGGGCGCGCCGCGCGCGCTGCAGTCCGTCGTCGACGACGAGTTCGCCCGCCTGGGCGCCGCCCCCGAGGGCCGCGAAGGGCTGGTGATCGGGCTGGGGATGGCCGCGCCCACCATCCTCGCCTTCGGCACGCCCGAGCAGCGCGAGCGCTTCCTCAAGCCGCTGTACACCGGCGAGGAGGTGTGGTGCCAGCTGTTCAGCGAGCCGGGCGCCGGGTCGGACCTGGCGGCGCTGGGCACGCGCGCGGTGCGCGACGGCGACGGCTGGACGGTCAACGGGCAGAAGGTGTGGACGTCCCTGGCCCACCAGGCGCGGTGGGCCATCCTCGTCACCCGCACCGACCCGGACGTGCCCAAGCACGCCGGGATGACCTACTTCGTCTGCGACATGCGGGCCGAGGGGGTCGAGGTGCGGCCGCTGCGGCAGATCACCGGCGAGGCCGAGTTCAACGAGGTGTACCTGACCGACGTGCACCTGCCGGACGACCTGCGGCTCGGCGAGGTCGGCCAGGGGTGGAAGGTCGCCCAGACCACCCTGATGAACGAGCGGGTGGCCATCGGCGGCCAGCCCGACCCGCGCGAGGGCGGGCTCATCGGGATCGTGTCCGGCATCTGGCGCGAGCGGCCCGAGCTGCGCACGGCGGGCACGCACGACGCGCTCATGCGGCTGTGGGTGGAGGCCGAGGCGGCGCGGATGACCAAGGAGCGGCTGCGCCAGCAGCTCGCCGTCGGCCAGCCCGGCCCGGAGGGGTCGGCCGCCAAGTACGCCTTCTCCCGCCTGAACCAGGAGATCTCCGGCCTGGAGCTGGAGCTGCTGGGGCAGGAGGGGCTGCTCTACGACGACTGGACCTTCCGCCGCCCCGAGGGGGTCGGCTTCGCCAAGCGCGACGCCGGTTTCCACTACCTGCGCAGCAAGGGCAACTCCATCGAGGGCGGGACCACGGAGATCCTGCGCAACATCATCGCCGAGCGCATCCTCGGGCTGCCCGGCGAGCCCCGGGTGGACAAGGACGTCGCGTGGAAGGACCTGCCGAAATGAGCGCTGACGGGAACGCCGAAGGGAACGAGGCCGCGGTGGACCTGCTCTACGGCGAGGTCGAGGAGGAGCTGCGCGCCAGCGTGCGGGCGCTGCTGGCGGACAAGTCGCCCGCCGAGGCGGTGCTCGCCCGGGTGGAGACCGACCAGGTCGCCGACGGTGCGCTGGCCAAGGAGCTGGCGGGGCTGGGCGCGGTCGGGCTGCCGGTGCCCGAGGAGTTCGGCGGAGCCGGGGCCACCTGGCGGGAGGCGTCGGTGGTCGCCGAGGAGCTGGGGCGGGCGGTGGCGCCGGTCCCGTTCCTCGGCAGCGCGGTGCTGGCGACCTCGGCGCTGCTGGAGGTCGCCGCGCTGGCGGAGAAGGGCAGCACCGGGGTGGAGGCCGACACCGCGGCCGCGCCCGAGGCGCTGCGCTCCCTGGCCTCCGGCGACGCGTGGGGCTCCCTCGCGGTGCCGCTGGCCACGGCTCCCCCGTCGGGGGCGGCGTTCCCGGCGGTGGTGCGCGCCGAGGGCGGCCGCCTGACCGGGACGGTGGGCGGCGTGGTGGACGCGCTGTCGGCCGACGTGCTGCTGGTGCCCGCGCTCGGGCCCGGCGGGTCGGAGCTGTACCTGGTGGAGGCGGCGGACGCGGACGTCACGGCGTTGACCACGCTGGACCTGACCCGCCCGCTGGCGGACGTGGGGCTGGACGGGGCGCCGGGGCGGCTGCTGGCGTCGGGCGAGGCGGCCGAGCGCGCGGTGGCCCGGGCGCTGCGGACGGGTGCGGCCCTGCTGGCGGCCGAGCAGCTGGGCGCGGCGGAGTGGGCGCTGGAGACGACGGTGGCCTACCTGAAGACCCGCACCCAGTTCGGGCGTCCGGTGGGGTCGTTCCAGGCGCTGAAGCACCGGCTGGCCGACCTGTGGGTGTCGATCACCCAGGCGAGGGCGGTGGTGCGCGCGGCGGCCGACACGGCGGGCCAGGAGAGCGAGGAGGCGCGGATCAACGCGTCGATGGCCCAGGCGTTCGTGTCGGGCGTGGCGGTGAAGGCGGCGGAGGAGGCGGTGCAGCTGCACGGCGGCATCGGTTTCACGTGGGAACACCCGGCGCACCTGTATTTGAAGCGGACCAAGAGCGCGGCGATCGCCCTGGGCACGGCGGACCGGCATAGGGCGCTCCTGGCGGAACTGGTGGAGCTGCCGTCGGCGTAGGGGGTGTTGGTGCTCCTGCGCTGAGGAAGGCGACGGTTGCGAGGGCGTCGGGCTGGGGAGGGTGTTCTCTGGCCCGGCGCTTTCGTGAGACAGGGGGTGAGCGATTGAGGACAGGACCTGTCCATGAGGGGCGCGTGGCTGGTTGCTTTTCGGTAACGCCCCACAAGGACGCAGGTCAGTAAGAGTGCGCCCCGCAAGCGCGGGGATGGACCTACACGGGGCGCCCTGTGCCGGCGCCCCGTGACGTGCGCCCCGCAAGCGCGGGGGTGGACCGGCGCCCACGTCGCGTAGGGTCCGGTAGAACTGGTGCTCCCCGCAGCCGCGGGGAGGGCTCCTCGGAACCGAGCGGCAGGAGCAGGCACCGGAAACCCCCGCAGGCGCAGCGCCGATCACACGGATGGGGGACCGCCTTCCGGCGGTCCCCCATCCGTTTACCTCGGCTCAGGCGGCCAGCGCCTCTGCCGCCTTGGTGATCCTGGCTGCCGCCTCGGTGATGTCGGCTTCATCGACGTCCAGGTGCACGACCATCCGGACCGTGTCCGGGGCGATGGCGATGCAGCCCACCCCGTGGGCGCCCGCCAGCTCGGCCAGCTTCGGGGCCTCGCCCGGCTCGGTCTTGGCGATCACCATGTTCGTCAGGGCCTCGGCCGACAGCCCCGGGGCCGCGCTCAGGGACGCCGCCAAGCGCTCCGCCCGCGCGTGGTCGTCGACCAGGCGCTCCAGGTGGTGGTCGAGCGCGTACAGGGCCCCGGCCGCGATGATGCCCGCCTGGCGCATGCCCCCGCCCAGCAGCTTCCGCGCCCGGCGCGCGCGGCGGATGGTGTCGCGGTCCGACACCAGGGCGGCGCCGACCGGGGCGCCCAGCCCCTTCGAGAAGCAGACGGTCACCGTGTCCGGGCCCGCCGCCGCTTCGGCGAGGCTCACGCCCAGCGCCGTCGCCGCGTTCCACAGCCGCGAACCGTCCAGGTGTGCCTTCAACCCGTGCTGGTGCGCGAACGCGGACACGCGCGCCTGGCCCTCCAAGGGCATGACGCGCCCGGTGAAGGTGTTCTCCATGCAGACCAGCGCCGGCTGGGCGCGGTGCACGTCGTCCGTCCCCTTGATGAGGCGCTCCAGCCACTCCTGAGGCGGCGTGCTGTCCGGCCCGGAGAAGGTCCGGGGCAGCAGGCGGGACAGCACCGACGTGCCGCCCTGCTCGTTGCCGAGGATGTGCGCCAGCTCGTGCGCCCAGATCTCGTCACCGCTGCGCCCGGCCAGGTACGCCGCGATCTGGTTGGCCATGTGCGCCGAGGGGGTGTAGAGCGCGGCCTCCCTCCCCAGGAGCTCGGCGGTCCGCTCCTCAAGGGCGAGGACGGTGGGGTCCTCCTCGAACACGTCGTCGCCGACCTCCGCGTCGGCCATGGCGCGGCGCATCCCGGGGGTGGGCCGGGTCATGGTGTCCGAACGAAGGTCGATCTCAAGCGCGGTTGCGGGCATGGGCGGCTCCCGTTCCTTCACGACGGATACCCGATCACCCTAGTCAGGCGCTCCCGACGGGACCGCGCGGGGCCTGGCGGGCGATGTCGGCGGCCAGCGCGCCCACCACGGTCTCGGCGACGTGTTCGGTGCACTCGACGCCCGACCCGTAGCCGGGGTGGCCGGAGGAGAGCACCGCGACGAGGTAGGTGCGCCCGTCGTCGGCGACGATCCGGCCCGTGCTGTTGACCGCCCAGCGGCCGCCGTCCGACTCCACCGGCACCCACCCGTTCTTGAGCTCGGCGCCGCCTCCCCGGTCGGCGGCGGAGACGCCCCAGGCCTGTTCCGGGGCGACGGCGGAGAGGAACCCGCGCGCGGTCTCCCGGTATTCGGCGGCCATCGGGCCCTCACCGGCGTAGATGGCGCGCAGCAGGGTGAGGCGCTCGCGTGCGGTGGTGGAGGCGAGGCCCCACCGGCCGCCCAGGCGGTCCCCGGCGCTGGTCAGGCCGAGCCGGTCACGGCCCTCCTGGAACCCGACGTACATGCCGATGCGCTTGAAGAGGCCGTCGGCGGCGTCGTTGTCGCTGTAGCCGATCGCGGCTTTGGCGAGCGAGCGCTCCGCCTCGTCGAGGGGACGCCCTTCCGCCTGGGCCTGGAGGAGGAGAATGGTGAGGACGTCGAGTTTGACGACGCTTCCCGGAGTGAACGGTTCTTCGGAGCGGTAGCCGAACGCCGCACCGCTCTCCAGTTCGACGACGGCGACGGAGAAGTCCCCGTGGATCTCGGCGCGGTAGGCGTCCAGTTCCCGGACGAGGTCGCCTTCGGTGTCGGCGGCGAGGGCGGCCTCGCCGCCTTCGGGAGCGGGGGAGCCCGGAGCACGCCACGGTGGCTCGAACACCGACGGCGTGGAGGACTCCGGCGCCCCGGTGTCCGCGCGCGCGGGCGGAGGGTCGAGGGCGGCGGCCATGGGGCCCGCGAGCACGGCTGCGGCCGCGACCGCGGCCCATCTCAAGGCCGTTTCGCGACCGGGCAAAAGGCGGGCGATCCCCCGCGACAGCGCATAATCCATGGCGTAGTAGTGCCAATGCTGGCACGTCCGACAGTTGCCGATTCCTACCTGCTCATATCGATTGCGCTAACTTCGGCGCCAGACGTGCCCGTCCCGCAGGCGGCCCGGGGCGTCCGCCCCTGGCGCGGTGGTTCTCGGATCAGGTCCGTAGGGGCACCGGTGGCGTCATGCGCCCCGGGGAAGAGCCGGTCAGCGCACTGTCGACCGATGAGAACGCGTCGCGGGCCGCGCCTGGGCGCCGCGCAGTAGAGCCCGAGCGGAGAACCACGCCCTAGTCGACCCCGCGCGCGGTCATCGCCTCTCCCATCGCCTCGGCCGTGCGGATCATGCCGACGATGACCGGGACGACCGTGAGGTGGGGCCAGGCGGGCAGGCCGCGCGCCGCGCAGGCGTCCCGCGACTCCTGCCAGGCCGCGGCGACCATGGGCACCGAGCGGACCGTCAGGGCGAGGACGAGCGCGACGCGGTCGGGGCGCACGCCGAGCGGGGCGAGCGGGCGGGCGAGGCGCTCGAACAGGTCGAGCATCGCGCTGACGCGGGTGGTGAAGGTGACCAGGCCCGCCGCGAGGACGGCGGCGACCAGGAGCAGACAGACGCGGAACGCGGCCCGGGGGTCGCCGGTGAGCGTCTGGAAGAGCGCGATGACGGCGAGGAACGGCAGCAGCGGCAGGAGGAGGCGGAGGGGGCGGCGCAGGCCGAGGCCGGAGGCGGGGTAGGCGGCCAGGCAGGCGAGGGCGGCGGCGGGGGTCGCCACGAGTCCGGCGCGGTGGTCGTCGAGCACGACGAGGACGGTGACGAGGGCGAGGAGTCCGAGGAGCTTGGCCCCGGCCGGGAGGCGGTGCAGCACCGACCGGCCGGGGACGAAGAGGCCGAGGACGTTCACGCCCGCTCCCCTTGGTTCGACGGCTCCATGCTCGCCGCCCGGGCGTCCATCAGGGCGGTGTAGTGGGCGGTGGCCTCGTCCGGGGCGCCGTCGAACACGACCCGCCCGCCGTCCATGACCAGGACGCGGTCGAAGCCCTGGAGCATGTCGAGCTGGTGGGTGAGCAGGACGAGCCGCTGCGGCAGCGAACGGAGGGTGCGCTCGATGACGCGGGCGTTGTGCATGTCGAGCAGCGTGGTGGGCTCGTCGCATACCAGCACGTCGGGTTTGGTGACCAGCACCGAGGCGAGCGCGAGCATCTGCTTCTGGCCGCCGGAGAGCAGGTGGGCCGGGTGGTCGCGGTGGTCGAGCAGGCCGTGGCGGTCCAGCACGGCGTCGACCCGGGTCCGGGTCTCGTCGGCGGTCAGGCCAGCGCGGCGCAGGCCGAGGGCGACGTCCTCGGCGACGGTCGGCATGAGGATCTGGGTGGAGGCGTCGGAGAAGACGAAGCCCACCCGGCGGCGGGCGGCGCGCGGGTCGCGGCGGGTGTCCCGGCCGTCGACCCGCACGGTGCCCGAGTCGGGGACGACGAGTCCGTTGAGGGTGCGGGCGAGGCTGGACTTGCCCGAGCCGTTGGCGCCGATGATCCCGATGCGGTGTTCGGTGAGGTCGAGGCTGATGCCTCGGAGGACGGGACGGTCGCCGTAGGCGTGGGAGACGTCGCGCAGCTCGATCATGCGCGCGGGTGCTCGGACTCGGCGTCGGGGCCCGCGGCGTTCTCGGCGTCGCGGTCGCCCGTGACCCGCCGCCCAGCGGGCGGGACCGGGTAGGCGCGGTGCACGGCCGCGGCGATGGCGGCGGCGAGGACGGCCTTGGCGAGGTCGCCGGGGAGGAAGACGCCCGCGCCGATGAAGCCCGCGAGGAGGGTGTCGCCGAGGTAGAGGGCGCT
Source organism: Nocardiopsis chromatogenes YIM 90109 (assembly GCF_000341185.1). Taxonomy (GTDB): domain Bacteria; phylum Actinomycetota; class Actinomycetes; order Streptosporangiales; family Streptosporangiaceae; genus Nocardiopsis_A; species Nocardiopsis_A chromatogenes. The sequence goes on along the minus strand of NZ_ANBH01000031.1, from coordinate 5,581 downwards.
CCAGGGGACGCCGACGAGGTAGATGGCGCCGATGCCGCCGACGATGTTGATCAGGAAGCCGCCCCAGAAGCGGTAGCGGCGCATGAGGGTCTGGGTGAGCAGGCCGATGACGAGGGCGCCGACGACCCAGCCGAGGAGGTAGCCGCCGGTGGGGCCGAGGAAGGGCTCGATGCCGCCGCGCCCGCCGGGGAGGAGGGGGAGCCCGGCGAGGGTGAGGGCGAGGAAGGTGAGGATGGAGAGGGTGCCGCGCTTGGCGCCGAGGATGGCGGGGGCGAGCATGACGCCGAGGGTCTGGAGGGTGATCGGCACCGGGCCGACGGGGATGGCGAAAGGCATGCTCAACGCCGCGAGAAGGGCCGCGAAGACGGCGACGAGCGCGAGGTCACGAGCGGTGAGCCCGCGGTAGCGAACAGCCTGAGCAGGGGATTCGGCCATGGATGAGTCCTCGGGTCAGGGGGCGCCCGGGGAGGGCGCCGCGTTGATGGGGACGCAACCCATTGTCCGGTTTGTCGCCTTGAGTTCCCCTTGTGCCGAGCCACAGGGTTTGGAGTCGGGGGTTTGTCGGCCCCCTCACTGGTGCGGATGAGAGAGGTGGGATGGTTCCGGAGCCCGATCCACCCGCCCTTCCCTGCTCTGGGAAGGTGGCAGTCAGATATTGCGGCGGATGGAGATGACCCGCAAGTGCTCCTGGTACAGGCTCACCACCGCGATCCGGCTCCGGCCGAAGTGCAGAACCCCGTGGTAGAGCATCGGTCCGGAGGCATCCGGCATGTAGGGATCGGCGACCGAGTATGGATCGTCGGCGACCGCGAGTCGGTTCAGCCCGAGGGTGAGCTCGGCACGCTCACTGAGCGGCAGCTCCTTCAGCGCCATCAGCGCGCGGGGCTCGAACGTGATCGGACGCGGCACCGGGGGGCTCCTCGTCAGGTTCGGGAGGCGGTGGGCCGAGGTGCTCGTTGAGCTGCCGCAGCAGGTCCTCAGCGCTGTCGGCGTGGAAGGTGACGGACCCCGGGGGCGGCGGGGCACCCCGCATCATGCGCCCGTATGAGGCGTACACGGCCTCGATGGTCTCGGGGTCGGTGTCGTGGTAGGGCGTACGGCCGTCGCTCACGGTCGACCTCCTCGCAGTGCGTGGCTTCCAGGGTAAGTGCGGTCGTCCATCGGCGTCAGTCATGGCGATAGCGGTGTGGATATCCGCCTACATGGCGGGGGCGATGGACCACCCCCGCAGTTGCGGGGAGCACGCATCCACGGCGTCACAGCCGCCCAGATCGCGAGGTCCATCCCCGCAAGTGAGGGGAAACGGAGTCACGGACTGGGACCCCAAGCTGCTCCTCGGTCCATCACCGCGATGGCGGCGAGCACGGCGGGGGGATCGCCCGAGGGCTCAGTGTGGCAGGTCCATCCCCGCGTTTGCGGGGAGCACGAGGACCGCTGCCCCCAGCACCCCACCGACGTCGGTCCATCCCCGCGTCTGCGGGGCTCACGGATTTCGGCGACGCCCAGACCGGGCCTTCGTCGGTCCATCCCCGTGTATGCGGGGCGTACCCCTGGACTCCGCCCGTCGTCACAGCCACGGCCGGTCCATCCCCGCGTTCGCGGGGCGCACCCGTCGCCGCCTGGCACACCGTCGTCGAGATCCGGTCCATCCCCGCGTTCGCGGGGCGCACCACCGGCATCGTCTCCGGCGACATGGCGCGGGCGGTCCATCCCCGCGTTCGCGGGGCGCACGGGTACGGGGTACTAGCCGGAGACCTCAACCACGGTCCATCCCCGCGTTCGCGGGGCGCACTCTTATTGACCTGCGTCGTCGCGGGACGTTATCAAAAAGTGATTCGCCTCGCCTCTATTGCGGACAGGATCGGTCCCTCTCTCCTCGGGCTCCTGAGGTGACCTCATCTGGCCCCTACTCCCCCACCGGCAGTACGCATGCCGGGTCGGGGATGGACAAGCGATGGGCGGCCTCCTGGGCCACTCCGTTCTCGTCGATCGGCATGCTCGTGATCGTTCCGCTCTTCTGGTTCGCGACCACGATGTGGTCGCCCATCACCGCGAAGTGGCGGGGCCACTTGCCACCCGTCGAGGATTCGCCCAACGGGCGCAGCGACGCGCCGTCCTCCTCCACCGCGAAGGTCGTCACCGTGTCCGGACCCCGGTTCGCCACGTACAACCGGTCTCCGGACGCCGAGAGCGCCACCTCACTCGGGTAGACGGCCGCCGCCTCCCCCTTGAACCGGGACGCGTCGAACGCGCCCAGCGACCATGCCGACGCCTTGTCCCGCTCCCACTGGAGGACGTGCACCCGCGCGTCCAGTTCCCCCGACACGTACAGGACCCCCGCCGGATGCACCGCCATGTGCCTCGGCCCGGTCCCCGGGTCCAGGCGCACGGGCTCCAGCGCCGCGCCCACCGGCTCCGGATCGTCCGCGTCGAACGGGTGCACCCGCAGCACATCCGCCCCCAGGTCGGCGATGAGCAGGTGCCGTCCGCCGGGCGCGATCGCCGTGCTGTGCGCCCGCGGCCCCTCCTGGCGGCCGGGGACCGGCCCCGACCCCTCCCCCTCCAGGAGGGCGACGGCCGCGCCGGGAGCCGCGTCCCCCTCGATCGAGTGCACGCTCACCGACCCGCTGAAGTAGTTCGCGGCGATCACGTGCTTGCCCGCCGGATGCACCAGCACATGGCACGGCGCCGCGCCACGGGTCGGGGCCTCCCCCAGCGTCACCGACGCCCAGCCCTCCCCGGCGGCGAACCAGGACAGGGCCCCCTCCATGCGCTCGGACACCGCGTACACCTTGCCGCCGTCCGGGTGCATCGCCAGGAACGACGGCCCCGCCGCCTCCACGGCCGCACCGCCGCCGCCGAGCCGCCCGCTCTCGGTGTCCATCCACGCGAGGTACACGCCGACGCCGCACCCCGCCGGCTCGGAGTCGCGCGTGTAGGTCCCGACCCAAAGCAGCCTCTCGCCCATCCGCTGCGCCTTTCCTTCCCCTCGGCGGTCCCCGTGCACGACCGAGCATCGCATGGCGCGCCGATGCCCCACCTGGTACGGGTCGGGAATGCTTCGACGCCCCCAGTCCGGTGCGGCGCCGGGCGGCCGCGGTCCTCATCGGCCCCCTCGGCCCCGCCGGTCCCCACCTGCGGAGAAGTCTCCTTACTTTCGACAGGTGACGCCGGTGATCACCGCTGGCTAGCGTCATCGGCATGCACCTGTCCCGCCTCCGCGTCCCTCCCGGCCACGCCGCGCTCGCCTGCGCCGCACTGGCCGGGCTCGCGGCCTGGTGGTGGCCGCCGTCGCTGCTCGCCCTCCCCGTGGCCGCGCTCCTCACCGGCCGCCTCTCCCCCGACCCCCGCCCGGCGGCCGCGCTGTACTGCGTCGGCACGGCCGCCTGGGCGCTGCGCTTCGTCCTCGCGGGGGAACCGGTCGGCATGTGGGTCGTGGGCGGCGGGCTGGTCCTGCTCACCCTCCTGCTCCCGTGGCTGGTCGGCCTGTACCTGCGTAGCGCCGCCGCCCTGGAGCGGGCGGGCTGGGAGCGCGCGCGGCGCCTGGAACGCGAGGCCCGCCTCGTCGCCGAGCGGGCCCGCATGCGCGAGCGGTCCCGCATCGCCCAGGACCTGCACGACGCGGTCGGCCATGAGCTGAGCCTGCTGGCCCTGCGCGCGGGCGGCCTGGAGATGGCGTCCGACCTCTCCGAGGAGCGGCGGGGGCAGGCGGCGGAGCTTCGGGAGGCGGCCGGACGGGCCGCCGACCGTCTCGTCGAAGCGGTCGGCGTCCTGCGCGACGACGCCGCGCCTGAAGCGCCGCCGCTCGGCCCGCTCGGCGACGGGGAGGCCGCGCTCGACGACCTCGCGGAGCGCGCGCGGGCATCGGGGATGGATGTGGCGCTCACCGACGGCGGCGCCCTGCGCGATGTCCCGGTTCTCGTCGAGCGCGCCGCGCACCGCGTCGTCCAAGAGGCGTTGACCAACGCCGCGAAGCACGCACCGGGCGCCGCCGTGCGCGTCTCGGTCGAGAGCGCCCCCGGCGCGGTAACGGTGCGGGTGCACGACTCCGGCCCGGCGGCCGACGCGCCCGCCGCCGAAGCGCCGAGCGGAGGAACCGGGCTCGTCAGCCTGCGAGAGCGGGTGCGGCTGGTCGGCGGCGTCCTGGACGCGGGCCCCGACGCCGCCGGGGGCGGGTGGACGGTGACGGCGCGCCTTCCGCTTCAGGCGCCGGAGGCTCTCGCGGTGCCAGGCGCATGGGAGGGCCGGTCGGAGAGATCCGGCGGTGGCGGGGACGCGGCCGACACCCACCTCCGGCGCGCCCGGCGCCGCGCCGGGTGGGCGGTCGCGGCCGCCGTCGGCTTGCCCCTCGCCATGATCGCCGCCGGGTACGCCGCTTCGATCGCCTTCACCGTGTACCAGGCGAAGACCGCCACCCTGGAGCCGTCGGTCTTCGCGGCCCTGGAGCCCGGCCAAGCGCGCGCCGAGGTGGAGGACTCCCTGCCGGAGAGGGACCTGTACGACGGCCCCTTGGGGAGCGGAGGGCGTCCCGCCGACCCGGACGGCCTGGAGTGCGTCTACTACCGCTCCGACGACGAGGTCTTCGGCGGGGGCGGAGAGCGCTACCGGCTGTGCTTCGATGATGAAGAGCTGGTGTCGGCGGAGACGGTGGGGCGGTGAGCGAGGGCGTGGACAGGCCGGGAGTGATCCGGGTCCTGCTGGTGGACGACGAGGCGATGATCCGCGCCGGGGTGCGCTCGATCCTCGACGCGGACACCGGCGTGGAGGTGGTGGCGGAGGCCTCCGACGGGCGCGAGGGGGTGGACCTGGCGCTGTCGCACCGCCCCGACGTCGTTCTCCTCGACATCCGGATGCCGGGGATGAACGGGCTGGACGCGGCGGCCGAGATCAAGCGCGCTGCGCCGGGCCTCGGGGTGGCCGTCCTGACGACCTTCGGCGAGGAGGAGTACGTCGCACGGGCCCTGTCCGAGGGCGCGGACGGGTTCCTGCTCAAGACCGGCGACCCCCGGGAGCTGCTGCTGGGCGTCCGGGCGGTGGCCGACGGCGGCGCCTACCTGTCCCCGAAGGTCACGCGGCGGGTGCTGAACCGGATGGACCACGACCGCTCGATGGGCCGCCTGAGGGCGCGGGAGAAGCTGGCCCGACTCACGGAGCGCGAACGCGAGGTCCTGGCGCTCCTGGCGGCGGGGATGTCGAACAGCGAGATCGCCCGGCGCCTGTTCCTGGTGGAGGGGACGGTGAAGGGCCACGTGAGCACGATCCTGACCCGGCTCGGAGCGCGGAACCGGGTCGAGGCGGCCGTCATGGCCCACGAGGCGGGGCTGCTGCAGGGACATCAGGTGCCGAAGGGGCCCACGAAGGAGAGTGGGAACGGCCATAGCGCCGATCCAGGCCATTGATTCCGCCGCCCCGGCCCTGTCCCCGGCCCCGTCCGCAGTACGGGCGCACACTCGCCCCCGCTCACCGAAAGATCGGGCGGGAATATTACCAGTCCCGTCCGCTTCCGGGAAGCCTGCTGCTCCGGCCGACTTTATGGCAAGTGGCGCACCTAGGGCGTGTTGATTGGATCATGACCTACTGC
>NZ_ANBH01000030.1 GCF_000341185.1 Nocardiopsis chromatogenes YIM 90109 | reverse complement strand
CACTGACAGCCGTACAAGGAATCACTCGTCTAGACCTCGCCGAGCTCCTCCACGGCCCGGTGCGCCTCGTCGATGGCGATGTCGGTGTAGGCGTTGGGGGCGGCGTCGGAGTTGGCGATCGCGATCCGGCCCAACCGCTTGCTCGCGCGCTCGGCGGGGGTGGGGCCGTCCGGCCAGAAGGAGTCCCACAGGCTGGTGTACTCGCGGGCGTAGCCGTGGCCCCACCGGTTGACGGTGATGGCCTCGATGTCCCGCTTGGCGTCGAACCCGCCGTCGCCGAGTGCCCTGTTGAGGGTGTGGCGGATGCTCCGCTCGAAGCTGGCGAAGTCGCGCTTGAGGGTGCGGTGGCGGCCGGTGATGGCGCCCTGCTTGAGCGACTGCACGCCCGCGCTGGGCGCGCCGATCATCTGGATGACGATGGGCTCGTCGGGGTTCTGCGGGTGCTCGTAGCCGCCCATGGAGACGGGGTAGTCGAGCTGGGCCACCGCCCAGTCGCCGCCGGTGAGGCGGATGTGCCGCATGCCCAGCTCCACCCAGGGCTGCCAGTTGCGCACCACCACGTTGGCGTAGAGCAGCGGCTGCTTGGAGGCGTCCTGCATGGCGGTGCGCTGGGAGCTGGGCAGCTCGCTCATCAGGTACTTGCCCATCACGTGCCAGGCGGCCATGACGACGTGGTCGGCGGTGACGCGGTGCAGGCCGCCGTCGCGGTAGTAGGTGGCGAAGACGCGCTCCGCCGAGGAGGGGGAGCCGTCGTGGCGCAGGTCGGTGCAGGGGGCCTGCAGGCGCAGCCGGACGTCGTTGTCGTCCGTGTCGAGCTTGGAGTAGTCGAACTCGGCGAGCACGACGCTCTCCATGTCGAGCTCGTCCTCGCCCGGGACGCTGCCCGGGATGAGGGCGTGCACCAGCAGGCGGGCGATGCTCGCGTTGCCGTCGGGGAAGTGGTAGATGTACGGGTCCTCGAAGTCCCAGAAGCGCCGCATGGAGAAGGAGTTGAGCGGCGAGGCCTGGGAGTCGTCCAGGCCCAGGCCGTCGAAGCCCGGGTAGCCCTCGCCCCAGGCGTCCAGGGCGCCCCAGGTGGAGGCCGGGACCGCCCACTCGTCGCTGGTGAGGGTCTCGACGTAGGCGAGGACCTCGTCACCGACACCGGCGACGTCGCGCAGGTAGCCGGTGTAGGTCATGCGGGCGAGCCGCTCCTTCTTCTCCGCGTCCGACAGGCCGGGCATCCAGTCCTTCGGCTCGTCGTAGAGCATGACGATCTCGTCCAGCGCCTCGGAGCTGATCGGGGCGTCCTTCAGCCACTCGCGCACGGACATGCCCTTGCCGCGCACGGCCAGGTGGTCGCGGCCGAACTCCTCGGCGCGGAACAGGACGGTGTCGCCCTCGTCGGCCAGGTTCCACCGGTCGTAGAACTCCTGGTCGAAGAACGTCTCGAACTTGTCGACCTCGATGCCCAGCTCCTTGAGGAGCCCCATGGCGGTGTCGCTGTAGATCGAGGGGGTGTCGATGGCCTGGGTGCCGCCGTAGCCGATGAGCACTTGGTCCCGGCCCTCGGCGTGGAACTCGTTGCGGCGGGCGTGGCCGCCGAACTCGTCGTGGTTGTCCAGGATGAGGACCTTGGCCTCGGGGTTCTTCTTGCGGTAGAAGTACGCGGCCGCCAGGCCGCTGATGCCCGCGCCGACCACGACCAGGTCGTAGTGCTCGCCGGTGTCGCTGACCGCGGAGGTGTTCACGACGCTGCCCAGGCGCCCGTCGCGGATGGTGTGCGGGATGCTGAGCGCCTGCCGGGTGTTGCCGCGCAGCCCTTCCATGCCGGGCGGGTAGTCGGTGCCGGGCTCGGCGGGGACGGGGGTCCGGGGGCTCGCCGACCACGTGCGCTCACCGGGGGCGCCGCATCCGGANCCGGGGGGCGCCCGCCGCACTGGCGCCGTCGAAGAAGTCGCGGCGGCTGATCTTCCGGTCCATCCCCAGTTCCTCGTCGCTGGGGTCGTGGCGTCGTGGCTGGTCGGACATCGGACTCCTTCTCCTGGCCGCCCTGGAAGGGCCCAGCCCACCACGGCGCCCCGCGGACGGCGGTGCGACGTCCCGTGGCGATCCCGGGTCTTTGCCGACTCAGCTCCAGGGCTTGACATTGCGCGGAACTGCGCCAGCCTACGCCTGATATAGAGCAGAAAGTCCGATTTTTACCTTTTTAGTCCGGTCACATGGTGATGGGATGACTCACAGGGGGCCGGGCGGCCCGGGGCCATCCCGTGTGGGCGTCCCTCCGCCTGATCGCGCTTCACGCGGCGATCGCACAGGGCGCACCGATCGGCCTTCACGCTCCCGGCGGGAGGGCGCGCACTGGAGGGCTCAGGGGCGCCGCCGGTAGGGGGTGCCGTCCTCCAGCGCGGTGTTGTCGAGGATCTCGGACACGGTGACGAAGTGGTAGCCCTCGTCGCGCAGGCGCCGGATCAGCTCGGGGGCGGCCTCGACCGTCGGAGCGATGGAGTCGTGCATGAGCACGATGCTGCCGGGGCTCACCTGGGACATGGTGGAGTCGACGATCTCGTCGGAGTCCAGGCCGGTCCAGTCCCGTGAATCGACGTCCCACAGGATCGCCGGGTAGTAGGTGTGGGCCAGTGAGGTCTCGCTGACCGCGCCGTAGGGCGGGCGCATCAGGTCCGGCCAGCTTCCGGTGGCACCGGTGATCGCGAGTGAGGCGCGCTCCAGGTCGCGGGCGACCTCGGGGCCGGTCTTCTCGGTGAGGTCGTCGTGGGCCCAGGAGTGGTTGCCGACCTCGTGCCCTTCGGACGCGGTGCGCGCGACGGGCTCGGGAGAGGACTGGGCGTTCTCGCCGACCACGAAGAACGTGGCCCGGACCTCTTCGGCGGCGAGGGTGTCCAGCAGTTCATCGGTGTAGGGGCCGGGGCCGTCGTCGTAGGTGAGGGCGACACAGGGCACGGCGTCGCAGTCGACCGCCGCCGAAGCGGAGGAGGCGGCGGGGGCGGGGGAGGCCGATGCGTTCGCGGCGGCGGGGCCGACGGTGAGGCCGGTGGCCGCGAGCATCAGGCAGGCGGACGAGGCGAGGACGCGGATCCGTCCGGGGGTGCGGGGAGTGCGGGGAGGAAGGGGGACGGGGAAGGACGGCGGTGCCACGGGCCACTCCGAGGGATGCCGCGCGGTGGGACGCGCGGCGCCGGTCATTGGGGGACGGGGGCTTTTCGCTTCCGATGAGGAAGGTACGCCGTGGCACCAGGGGATTCAATGGGCCGAGGTGGCCGGTACCGGCGAACGGGGACCCGGATACGGGGCGTCGCCGGAGATGCGCGTGGTGGTCGGCATTCCGTACCGGATACCGACCACCGGGTGTATCCCGACACGGGCGTCCCGCATGCTGAGGGGCCGCGCCCGGACCGGGAGCGGTCAGGGGACGATCAGCACCAGCGCCTCGGCGATCAGGGCCGGGCGCTCTTCGTCCTCGATCTCCACGGTGTGCTCCATGGTCAGCACGACGCCCTTGTCCGTGGTGCGCGTGCCGGTCAGGCGGACGGTGTCGCGTACGCGCGAGCCCGCCTTGACCGGCTGCAGGAACCGGACCTTGTTCAGGCCGTAGTTGATCCCCATGGTGGGGGCCTTCTCCAGCGTGTACACCTGCGGGCCGAAGTGGGCCAGCAGGGACAGCGACAGGAACCCGTGGGCGATCGTCGAGCCGAACGGGCCCTCGGCGGCCTTCTCCCGGTCGACGTGGATCCACTGGTGGTCGCCGGTGGCGTCGGCGAAGCGGTCGATGCGCTCCTGGTCGATCTCGAGCCAGTCGCTGCTTCCGAGCTCCTCGCCCTCGGCGGCGATGAGTGCGTCAAGGTCGGCGAACGTGCGCATGGGCGGCACCTTCCTGATCGGTGGCGGTCGGTGAGGGGGTGTGTCCCGGGTCACGACTCTAGCCCGTGACCGACCGATCGGTATGCACAGGGGCGGCGCCGTCGGTCCGGCATCCGCCGACGCCCTGGGGCGGCCGCGTCAGGGGGGCGGATCGTGTCCGCCCGCGACGGCCACGTCCGCTGGAGTGGTGGAACCCCTGCCCGACCAGGTCGGCGCGGCCGTCATGGCTCCGGTGGGGGCCTGCCCCTCCTCCAGGCCGCTGNCGCCCGCCGGCGGCGGTCGCCGTCACCGAAAGGCACATCGAACCAGTGGACATGACTCGCGGGCGGTGTCCGAGCCCGAGCCGTTTGTGGGATCGTCGTGCGCATGACCGAGGCGTGGGTGATCGAGGACGGTGGCGGTGCGCCGGTGTCGTCCGAAACCGTGGAGGAGATGCTCCGGGCGAGGATCGCCCAAGGGCGGTTCGAGGCGCTGCTGGCCGGTTCCTCCGGCCGCTCGTTGATCTTCGTGACCAACGGAGTGCGGGCGATGACGGTGCTGCTCGACGAGGACGGCGACCCCGGCGAGCACGCCGCCGATCCGGGGGCCGAAGGGTCGAGCGGCGGCTTCGTCCTCTCCAACGGGCAGCACGACACATACCCGAACGAGGACACGGTGCCGCTCGAGGAGGCGTTCAGAATCCTCGGCCACATCCTGCGCGACGGGTCCTGGCCGCCCGACGCGTCCCGAGTGGTCGATCGTTGACGGCGCGCGCCGTCAGCGGGTCCAGGGGCCTCCGGGACAGGCAACGGCTCCGGGGCTCAGATCCGTCCGTCGGTGCTCCCGGCCCCGCTCGCGGCGTCGGAGGCCGTCGTCGAACGCGGGCCCGCCGGGCGGGGCCGGGGCACCTCGGCCTCCGACGCGCCTTCGGGTGCCTCCCCGTTCCCGCCGTCCGCCTGTGCGCGGTGCGCCGGTTCACCGCGGGAGGGCCGCACCTTCCGCACCGTCGGCCCCTCCCGCTCCGGCGCCTCCGCCGCCAAGGCCCGCACCCGGGCCCGGCTCAGGCCCAGCAGGCGGGCGGTGTCCTTCTCGTCCACCCCCGCCCCGCGCAGCGCCCGCACGGCCTCGGCGACCGCGTCGGCGGCACGGCGCCGTGCGTCGTCGGCCGCGTCCACGCGGTGCCTCGCGCGAAGGATCAGCCGGTCGGCCTCCCCGCCGACCGTGGGGACCACCTCCACCCGCGCCGCCGGGTCGCCCACGAACGCCCGCGCCACCGGACCGGCGTGCGCCAGATCCGGCGCCCAGGTCACCCCCGCGCCGACGATCCGCAGCTCCCAGCCGCCGTCCCATTTGCGGGCGTGCACGGTGTACGTCCCCATGCGTCCAGGCTACGCTGTGGTCGCGGAGCGTAGCCCCGCGTGCGCGCTCAGCCCGAGCGCTCGGGCGCCGCCGGGCGCGCCCGGACCAGGGTCGCCGAGTCCAGCGCCACCGACCGCAGCACCCGCGTGTCGACCTCGTGCCCGAGCCCCGGCGCGGCCAGCGGCACCGGCGCGATGCCGTCGTGCGCCCGCACCGGCGGGTCCACCAGCTCACGGGGGGCGCGCACGCCCGCCCCGGGCATCTGGCTGGGGAAGGTCACCGAGGAGAGCGAGGCCAGCGCCACCGCGGCCGCGCGGCCCACCCCGGAGGCCTCCTCCTCGCCGCACCACACGTCCCACCCGGCGTCGGCCGCCCGGTCGGCGGCCCGCCGCGCCGGGGTCAGTCCGCCCAGCCGCGACGGCGCCAGGTTGAGGGCGCCGCCCGCCTCGGCCCGCACCGCCGCCTCCAGGGCCTCGGGGGAGTCCACCGAGGCGGCCAGGGCCACCGGGGTGCCCGTCTCGCGGTGGAGCCGGGCGTGCGCGGCCAGGTCGTCGGCGGTGAACGGCTGCTCCAGACAGAGCATCCCGTACTCGTCCAGCGCGCGCAGCGCCGCCAGGTCCTCGTCGGACTCGGTGTACCTGCCCCCGGCGTCGGCCTGCAGCGCCAGGAACGGGTAGCTCTCGTGCACCGCGCGCACCGGCTCCAGGTCCCAGCCGGGGCCGATGCGCAGCCGCACCGCCCGGAACCCGGCCCCGACCTGCCGGTTGACCTCCATCACCAGCGACTCCAGGGAGGGCTGGCGGCCGATGGTCACCGCCGCGGTCACCGCCGTGCGCACCCCGCCCAGGGCGTGCGCCAGCGGGGTGGAGCGGCGCCGGCTCCACAGGTCCCAGCAGGCGGTGTCGAGCGCGGCGGCCGCCGCGGGGCAGGGCGCGAGCCCCGCCCAGGCGTCCGGCGCCTCGGTCGGCCGGTGCCAGGGGTGGCGCAGCAGCGCGGGGGCGAAGTCCTCGACCAGGCGCCGCCAGGAGTCGGCGTCGGCGTCGGGCATCTCGCCCCAGCCGCTGACCCCCTCGTCGTCGGTCACCCGCACCAGCGCGTGTCTGGCGCGCGGGGGGCGCCCGCCGCCGGTGCCGCCGCCCGAGCGCGACTGGGGCCGCGGGAGCCGGACCAGGGTCGCCTCGATCCCGGTCAGGCCCGCTCCGATCGCAGATCCGGTGGGTGACACGCGCGCTCCGCCTCCAAGGTGGCTCTGGTGGTGCGAGGGGAATCCCCCATAACGAAGGTATCCGCTCAGCACCGGCGGAACCACCGCGAGGACCGTCATCGCCGTGCGAAGAACACCGCACCGTGGCGCAGATCGCCGGTGTCGGCCGCGCCGAACCGGCGTGCAAGGGCCTCCCGCACCTCGGCGCGCTCGTCCGGCGCCAAGGCGAAGCGCGCGGGCGACAGGTGCCAGGAGAGCACCAGGCGGCCGCCGGGGCGCAGAACCCGGTGCAGTTCATCGACGGCCGCGTCGAGGCGCGGCCACATGGCGACCGTGTTGACGCTCACGACGAGGTCCGCGGAGGCGTCCGGTGCGCCGGTGTGCTCGGCGGACCCGACGCGCACGCGCACCCGCCCGGCCCGCACGGCCGCGAAGTTGCGGCGCAGGGCCATCCGCACCATCTGCGGCGACGGGTCGACCCCGGTCACCGCTCGCGCGCGCTCGGCCAGCAGCCCCAGCAGCACGCCGGGCCCGTGGCCGACCTCCAGCACCTCGTCCTCGGGGGCGACACCGCAGTAGGCCAGGACCTCGGCGTTCTGTCTCCGGTTGCCGCGCGCCATGAGCAGCCCGGCGACCGGGCCGAACGGCCCTCGCGGCAGCGCGAACGGGTTGCCGCTCGGGGACGTTCCGCTCCATAGCTGCCTGCGCTCCGAGCCCACGATGGTGCCGCCCTCCCTCCGTGTCGCGCGGGGTGTCCGCGCTCTGGCCCATACCCGCGCAGGGGGCGGGCCGCACGCCGCCTCCGAGATCTCAAGGGGGGAGAGGGGCGTCGGGGCGGGGGCGGGTTCTCGCTCGTGTTGCAGCGCTGCCGTTCGAGGTGAGAGCGGGCGGACATGCCGGGCAACCGGCCGGCGATCACCGAGCGCGATGAGATCGCGATCCTGCCCGGGCAGGCCGTGGAGGCCGAGGAGGACTCCCGGACCGCCGAACCTCTGGACCGCGCACCCGGGACGACCGTCCCGGATGCGCGGCCTCGTTCGGCCTCTCAGGTCCCTCCGGCCTTGTCCGGCCCCGGTCCGTCCTCACGGCCGGGGCCGGGACCTTTCCTCTATCCCGCCGTCAGGCCAGAACCTCGTCGACGGTGCGGAACTTCAGGCCGTGGGCCTCGCCGACCGCCTCGTTGGTCAGCTCGCCGCCGACCGTGCTCAGCCCCTTGGCCAGGGCCGGGTCGTCGCGCAGCGCCTCCTTCCAGCCCTTGTCGGCCAGCGCCACCGCGTACCGCAGCGTGTCCTTGGTCAGGGCGTGGGTGGAGGTGTTGGGCACGGCGCCGGGCATGTTGGCCACGCAGTAGAACACCGCGTCGTGCACCTGGAACGTCGGGTCGGCGTGCGTGGTCGGGCGCGAGTCCTCGAAGCAGCCGCCCTGGTCGATGGCGATGTCCACGAGCACGGCGCCCGGCTTCATGCGCGACACCATCTCGTTGGTCACCAGCTTGGGCGCCTTGGCCCCGGGGATCAGCACCGCGCCGACCACCATGTCCGCCTCCAGCACCGCGCGCTCCAGCTCCAGCTTGTTGCTGGCGAGGGTGCGCACCCGGCCCCGGTAGAGGTCGTCGGCGCTGCGCAGCTTGTTGACGTTCAGGTCGAGCAGCGTGACGTCGGCACCCATGCCCACGGCGATCTGCGTGGCGTTCATCCCGGACACGCCGGCGCCGATGACCGTCACCCGGGCCGGGCGCACGCCGGGCACGCCGCCCATGAGCACGCCGCGCCCGCCGTTGGGGCGCTGCAGGGTGGCGGCGCCCACCTGTGGGGCCAGCCGCCCCGCCACCTCCGACATGGGGGCCAGCAGCGGCAGCGACCCGTCGGGCAGCTGCACCGTCTCGTAGGCGATCGAGGTGACCCCCTGCTCCAGCAGGGCGTCGGTGCACGGGCGGGAGGCGGCCAGGTGCAGGTAGGTGAAGAGGGTCTGGCCCTCCCGCATCCGGTGGTACTCCTCGGCGACGGGCTCCTTGACCTTCAGCACCAGGTCGCCCTCGGCCCAGACGTCGTCCGCGGTGTCGAGGATGCGGGCGCCCGCCGCCTCGTACTCCTGGTCGGTGATCGACGACCCCAGGCCGGCGCCGCGCTCGACGGCGACCGAGTGGCCGCGGGCCACCAGCTCGTGGACGCCTGCGGGGGTGATCGCCACCCGGTATTCGTGGTTCTTTACTTCGCGGGGCACGCCGACGCGCACGTGACTCCTCCTTGCATCGTCGTTGATACCTCTCAACTGTGGCGCGCCCGCTCACGGGGCGATATCTCCAACATGGCTACTCATCCCAGGTCATCTTGACACCATGTAAAGCCGACGTGTTGCGTGTGTCACGGACTGGCCGGAAGCGGGCCGCCGTGCACGGCCGCGCGCGCCTGGGGGGCCGCCGCCGGGGCCGGGAACACCGACCGCCCCCCGACCCACGTCCGCTCCACCCGCCCGGTCAGCGTGCGCCCGGCGTAGGGCCCCGGGTCGTCGTCGGGCACCGTCTGGGCGGCCTCCGGGGCGAACGCCACCAGGTCGGCCTCGGCGCCCGGGGCGATGCGGCCCTTGTCCGCCAGACCCAGCAGCTCCGCCGGGTTCGCCGAAGTCCACCGGGCCACCGCCGCGAGGTCGAGCCCGCGCCGCCGCGCCGCCGTCCACAGGGCCGGGAGCGTCCACGCGATCGCCCACACCCCGGTGCCCGGCCGGTGGCCCGACCCGATGGTGCGGATCGGGCAGTCGGCGTCGGACAGCAGCGCGGACCACAGGGCGTCCCGGTTGGCGCCCGAGCGCAGCGGCGGGCGGCACCGGAACGCGGGCGAGCCCTCGGGCACCGACTCGGCCGGAAGGCACAGGTAGTGCGGGCACGTGTGCGCGCTGAGGGCCACCCCGATCGCGCGGGCCGCGCCCAGCACCGCCGCGCACTCGGCCGCCGTGAACGGGGACACGTGGGTGCGGGTCCCCGCCACCCGCGCGGCCGCGATCACCCGCTCCAGCCCGCGCCGCTCGGCCCGCGCCGGGCGGGCGGTCGGCGCCGGTGCGGGCCCACCGGGCGGCAGCGGTGCCAGCTCCCCGGGGTCCTCGGCGTGCACCAGCAGCGGCGCCTCCATCGCGGCGACCTCCATCATCGCCTTGCGCAGCGGGGCGTCGCCGATCGGGCCGCCCCCGGGGGCGCCGCCGTCCGACAGCGAGCAGTGGAACCCGGCCGCGCCGGCCGACCGCAGCTCGGCCAGGTCGGCCGGGGTGCTGCGGTCGGTGACCGCGCCGAGCAGGGCCACGTGCAGCAGGAGCCCGGAGGCGGCGCTCTGGTGCTCCTGCAGCCCGGCCTCCCCGGTCAGCGGCGGGCCCACCGGCGAGGGCGCCACCGCCACGGCGGTGACCCCGCCGCGCACCGCCTCGGCGGCGGTGCGCAGGTAGCACTCGCGCAGCGGGCGGCCCGGCGCCTGGACCACCACGTCCGGGTCGACCAGGCCCGGCAGCAGGGCGGCGCCCCCCAGGTCGACCTCCTCACGGGCGGGCAGGCGGGCGCCGGGGGCGGCGACCGCGGCGATGCGACCGCCGCGCAGGCCGACCGCCGCCGGGGCGGTGCCGCCGGGGGTGACGACGCGGCGGGAGCGGATGACGGTGTCCAACTGGGGCACGGAAACCCCCTTCGTGGTCGGTTTCGCGTTTCATGCTCGGTGCGCGGTCCGCCGTTCCCGGCGCGCGTGCGCGACGATTGGAAGACGGTACCGCGATTCCGCGCGCCCCACCCTTGTCACCAGGGATTTCCTGCAATTCGTGGGGGGATGGGGGAGAAGTGGGAATTGTCGGCCACCGGGGCGGGAAAAGGGAAAGGGATGCGGGGCGGCCGACCGTGGGACGATTCCGTCGGCGGGGCGCCGCCCCGGGTGTGCGGTGCGAAACGCCGCGGAACGGGACGAAAGAGGTGGACGGTGGCGCGAACGGGACCGGACCGGCCGACGGGGGCGTGTCCGACACGGCGTAGTAGTGGCCGTACCCTGGTGGCCGGTGGCGGACGCGGATGACCGACCTCGCCCCCTGGCTGTGGAGCGGCCTCGGCCTGCTGGTCGGGGCGGCCGCCGCCGTCGTGGTCATCGCCCGCGTCCTCCGCTAGCGACACCGGCACCGAACCACGACGGAGTGGCCCTGTGGCTCCCCCACAGAAACCGAAGACGACGGACGCGGCGCGGCGCGGCGGTGACACCGCCGCCATCATCGGCGTGGCCGCGGCCGCGGTCTGCGCGATCGCGCTGATCGCCTCCCTGGTGGCCGGGGGAGCGGTCACCGCCCAGATCATCCCCGGCCTGCCCGACCCCGGCTCGCTCACCCGCTGGGGGCTGCCGATCGCCCGCAACCTCACCGCCCTGACCGGGGCGCTGACCGTGGGCCTGCTGCTGCTCGCCGCCGTGCTGCTGCCCTCGGAGCGCGGGCGGCTGGGCGAGCCCGCCACCGGGTACGTGCGGGCCGCCTCCTGGACGGCGCTGGCCTGGGCGGCGGCCGCGGCGGCGCGGCTGGTCTTCGAGCTGTCCAACATCCTGGGCCGGGTGCCCTCCGACGTGGTCGGCAACGAGCTCACCAGCTACGCCGGGCAGATCGCCGAGGGGCGCGCCCTGATGCTGGTGGTGCTGGCCGGAACCGGGATCGCCCTGTTCGCGCGCACCGTGGTCTCGGCCTCCGGCGCGATGGGGCTGCTGGCCGCCGCCGTCGCCGCCCTGGTGCCCCCGGCGCTCACCGGCCACGCCGCCGCCTCGGGCAACCACGAGCTGGCCGTCACCGGGCTGGCGCTGCACCTGGTGGCGATCTCGGTGTGGGTCGGCGGCCTGGCCGCCGTCACCTACCACGGGCTGGTGCGCCCCGGCGGCGACGCCGCCGAGGCGGTGCGCCGGTTCAGCGCCATCGCGCTGTGGGCCTACATCGGGGTCGCGGTCAGCGGCGTCGCGAGCGCGCTGAGCCGCCTCTACAGCCCCGACCAGCTCGTCACCACCCCCTACGGCCTGATCATGCTGCTCAAGATCGCGCTGTTCGCGGTGCTGGGGGTGCTCGGGTGGCGCCACCGGCGCTCCACCGTGCCGCGTATCGCCGAGGAGGGCGGGCGCGCGCTCTTCGCCCGCCTGGCCGGGGTCGAGCTGGTCGTCATGGGCGCGGTGATGGGGCTGGCCACCACGCTCAGCCGCACCGCGCCGCCCGCGCCGGACGTGAGCGAGGTCGACCCGGCCGTGGCGATCCTGGGCTTTGAGATCCCGCCGCCGATGAGCCTGCACACCCTGCTCACCCTGTGGCGCCCGGACCTGTTCTTCATCCTGGTCATCGCCGCCCTCGGCGGCCTGTACGCGGCCGGGGTGGTGCGGCTGCGCCGCCGCGGCGACCGCTGGCCCGTGGCCCGCACCGCCTTCTGGTTCGCCGGGCTGGCGACCATGGTCGCGGTGATGCTCAGCGGGTTCGCGACCTACGCCATGGTGCTGTTCAGCTCGCACATGCTGCAGCACATGATCACCTCGATGCTCACCCCGATCCTGCTGGTCCTGGGGGCGCCGGTGACGCTGGCGCTGCGCGCGCTCAAGCCCGCGCGGCGGCGCGGCGACCGGGGGCCGCGCGAGTGGCTCAACGTGTTCCTGCAGAGCCGCTTCTCCAAGGTGGTCACCCACCCGGCGGTGGCGACGGCGCTGTTCGTGCTCGGGCCCTACGCGGTGTACTTCACCCCGGTCTTCCCGGCGCTCATGAGCGACCACATGGGCCACCTGTTCATGAACGTCCACTTCCTGCTGACCGGGTTCCTGTTCTACTGGACGATCATCGGCATCGACCCCGGCCCGCGGAAGCTGCCCTACCTGCTGCGGTTCGTGCTGCTGCTGGTCACCATGGGCATGCACGCCTTCTTCGGCATCTCGATCATGATGCAGTCGGCGCCGCTGGCCATGGAGTACTACGGCCAGTTCGACATCCCCTGGAGCCAAGACGTGGCCGGGGACCAGTACCAGGGCGGCGGGTTCGCCTGGGCGGTCGGGGAGATCCCCACGCTGCTGGTGACGGTGATGATGATGCGCCAGTGGTCCCAGGACGAGGAGCGCACCGAGCGGCGGCGCGAGCGCCACAGCAGGCGCGGCGGCTCCGACGACGCCGACCTGGACGCCTACAACGCCTACCTGCAGGAACTGGACCGGCGCTCCAAGAACGGGGGCTGAGCGGCGCCCGGGAGGGCGCGGCCGACCGGCCCGCCCTCCCCTTCTGCCCGCCGCAGAAACGCTTGGGGCCGCGGCGGCCGGTGCGGTTGGCTCGGCCCATGAACGGATTCCGATTCGGAGTGAACTTCCGGGCCGCGCACATCGGCGACTGGGCCGAGGAGGCCCGCAGGACCGAGGCCATGGGCTACGACACCCTGGTCGCCCCCGACCACCTCGGGCACCCGTCCCCGTTCGGCATGCTGGCCGCGGCCGCGGTGTCCACCGAACGGGTGCGGCTGGGCACGCTCGTCCTCAACAACGAGTTCTGGAACCCGGCGCTGCTGGCGCGGGAGGCCGCCACCGTCGACCGGCTGTCCGGCGGGCGCTTGGAGCTGGGCCTGGGGCTGGGCCACATGAAGGCGGAGTTCGAGGCGGCGGGCATCCCCTGGCGGGGGCACGCCGAGCGGCTCGCTGCCCTGGAGTCCTCCCTCGACGCGCTGGACACCCACTTCGCCGGGCAGGAGCCCGAGCCGGCCCAGAA